>NJEE01000088.1 GCA_002255045.1 Candidatus Bathyarchaeota archaeon ex4484_205
GCTTTCCCCCCTCTATGTATAGCTTACACTCATTGTACCCGAAGCACCCCTCTACGATGGCGAAATCGAACTGGTCCACCAACATTTACTAAGTTTCCGCAATTTCCGAGTACCTCCTCAGGAAACTCGGGAGAATCAGATCTCTATTCTTCCCAAATACCTGCTGAGAAGTAGCATACGATTAGCAACCTCTCTCGTGTATTTCACAAATTGTATTCTTTCACTCTTCAAATAAATCCAAATCGTATAAATCGATTGGTACTCTAAGCTCACGTTTCCCCGTATTTGCCAGCACCACGTCATCTTAGACCTTCCCATTATACAAAAGGAGAGGAGGAATATTGAAACAACAGTTAGTTAGGATCAATGATGCTGCGGCAGATCCCTTTCTGCCTATCTCAATCACCTCATAATTTCTGAATCACCTCATAATCTCTGAAAAACGAGGTATAAAAAACAAATGCATAGTGGCTACTCTGCTATAAGCAAGACTTAAACCTAAATTTCCATAGAACCATGGGGTGCGAGTTGGGCAAATACTCCGATGGAATTAAATCAGCATTGCCTCTAGGCCTAGTGTCGGTTAAGTTCACCCCTGCAGTGCTCTTCTTACTTTCCATGGCGGTGTTCATGGTTCTAGGAGCAATTTACGGCATATTACATTTCAGGATAAGGTCTAGAGTGGTGAAGACACTCTTATTCCTAGCGATTTCAGCACTATTAGTCAGGCTTGCTAGAATATCCCCTTGGTCTAAAATACCAGCGGAATTGAAGGGAGAAATAATCCTCTACGGTCTAGTTTCTCTTCTCCTAGTAATCTCCTTCTCGATATCCGTCCCATTGTTGTACGAGAGAATACACTCAGAATCAGAAGAAATAGGACGACAATCTGCTGATGAAAGTAAGTGACTATTGCTGAATCAAGCGCCTGCCCTTGTTTTTATTTCTAATCAGTTTCTGCTCTGGATTGGAGCTACGACGGGTTGGCGGGTATTGCTCGTCCACTCCAATTTTCCTTAGAGAGACAGCCCTAGTTATAACCAACTCCTTATCAGAATATTTTATTTTGAGCTGCACTCTCTTCACAGGTAAAACATTTAGTACAAACCTCTTCTCCTCTAGTACTTTGAGATTGAACATATTGGTTCTGTAACCATATGGATCCAGCAGATAAGCACCTTCCGTAAGGACTACTACGTTCAGAGGAACGTTACCACAATTCCTGAACCTGACTTCAAATGTAGAACTTTCTCCTACTACTCTCAGCTTTGGAACTTCAACCCAAATTTCCGGAGTCTCCAGAACTTCCACTTCCAAGGTAATTGTTTCTAGAGTGTTTCCTAATTGGTCCTTAAACTCTAAGTGAAGTAATGTTTTGGATGGAAGAGTGAATTCGGGAGGAGTCACCAATATCTCCAGAGTTTTACTTCCTCCTCCATCTATTCTTAGATTAGGCATACCATCTCCATCTTCATCCGTTACGGAATATCCTAATTTCCATCCTGGTGGTGGAGAACAGTGTAAATTCAGGTTTATTTCTCTATCTAGGAGGTTCCTCACTTCAATTCTGAATTCAGCGCTATTTCCCTCTACACATGGAGTTCTAGCTACTGCACCCTTCTTAGAATACTTGGGACTAACTTCAATTCTCTTCGGAGGTTTGATCTCCAATTGGGGATCTCCAAGCAGGTTAAAAATTAAGAAGCTCTTTTTCTCATAGAATTGAGTTAAATCAAATCCCATGGTGTAATACTCCCATTTTGAGTTGTAGAGCGCCTCTCCTATGCTCTCTCCTCTAAGGAAGTGCCCCCAGAAGAGGTAAGAGTGTTCCTCGGAGAGTCCGACTCCAGGGAACCAAGGGACGTAAACCCATGCTACTCTGCTCGCCCCTATGTAACCTATAGCTCCTCCTCTTTGGTTTAAAAGCCACTCTCCGAGACAATCCCAGGGATAGTCGAATCCTCCACTGAGACATGCCATAGCAAAGAAGAAAGAGCTTTTCCCGTAGTTTGTGAGATTCATTCCAGTGGAGACAAATGGAGACCACGAAGTCCAAGAATCCCACTTTACCGCTCTCCACAGGGCACCTATACTCCCATGGGATGCAGAGTTTATTGCTATCACTCCTTTGTTCCACTCTACTTCGACATTAGTCTGATTGAGAGGAAGATCCCACTCGTATTCTGATGGATCCGTTCCTTCGGCTTCATACATCCTAGTATAGTCCATGAAAGCCGGATTAAACACGTCTTTCATTAGGTAGTAGTTCAGTTTAGCTCCGTCCTCCTTTGGAGTAGTGTCGTAGAATAGAACTGCTCCTAGGAGTAATGCTCTATTCCTCCAACTTCCTCCAGAGTAATAGTGCTCTATTGTCTTGTTTATTAGTGCTCTAGCCTCTTCTGGAGTTGAAACTGGGAATCTGCCAACGAATACTTCTGGACTGAAATCAGGAATTGGTTCCTTGCAATATTCCGGAAATCCGTCTACATCTAGGTCTAGTTGTTCTAAGTATAGTCCATTATCGTCTGGATCCCAATCCCCATTTTCCCAAGTTCCAGATATTGGATCCCAATCTCCCAAAGCAGAGTAATAGAAATCCGTTGCCTTCTGAAATGTACCATACGGAAATCCCCAATCGTATGGTTCTTCCATGTAGAAGTACCTTGGAGGAATTTCGGTATAGTCTCCTCCGAGGAGAACGTACTTCACTCCCCACTCTAAATAGGCATCTCTTATGAAGTTCCTTATCTTCTCCTGTAGGTCCACACCAGAGCAATTTGAGTTTATCCAATCAACGGTGACTATCTCAGTTTCGGTGCCTATGCCAATCTTCCAATCCCTCAATCTAGAGAACTCGCTAGCTAATTCATTCGTGGTTATTATAAGATAATCTGCTTTCCCTGTGGAAATATTGCAGAACCTCTGCCCTTGCTGTAATCTCAATCTATTCTCTCTGGTTTCATGCCTGTATTCATAGAATTTCGCGTCCCAAGGGTTTATGACTAGCTCTAGCACATCCTCAGTCGGATTTGGGAGATTATTGACGTCTTCCTCCTTGAACTCGATTATGAATAACACCTCTCTGTATATTTTCACCTTTCCAGAGGAGTATCTCACTGGAGTAAATAGAAAGCTAAGCACTTTTGAACCATTAATCCACTCAATCTTCTCTTCTGAAATTAGTTCCCATTCCCTCTTGCTTAGTGGCACAATAATAGATGAATTTTCAGGACAAAGAGGTCTCACCTCAATCTCAGGCTGTTCGAGATGTCTACTGAACTCTTCAACTCTAAGAGCAATCCACTCTATTTTCACGTCACTGGCTCCAGGAGGTAAGAGGACGAACAGCCTCTTGGTTGGGAGAAGCACACCATCCACGTTGGAAAGGGAAAATCCATCGATTCTCACATAGTACTCACCTATTTCTGGATCTGGTAATTCGTATCTTACTTCAATTACTTTGAGAGACAATCCAGGCTCTGTTTTAGGTGAAATGATTACACAGACGAGGAGAAGAGCTAGGAATATCCTCTTCATTTTCCCCTCTGCCCCACTCTAAGTTTAAGAAGATAAGGGTTTCTAGTGGCATGGGATGAACATGATGAACGTGTTCATACTCGCCTTGTTACTAAACGGATGCGTTGCTGTGGATCTGTCGCATGGAGAGGCGGATAACTGTATAGAGGATCTGGCATCCTATTACGGTGGATGCTGGATAACCATAGGTGCCAAGAGAGAATACAACGGGACAGTAGATATGCCCTTGGACGAAGCACTATCTAGGTCAGTTTTGTTCATAATAGGACAACCCACAGATCCTTTTTCTCCGAAAGAGATAGAGAAAATAGGGAAATGGGTTGAAAATGGGGGAATTTTATGGGTTGCTGGAGACAGCGACTATGGTTCTGGAAAAAATGTTCAATTCATAGTCAACTCCGTGATGGATGGGATAGGGTCTAATCTGAGATTGGATTACGCTTCAGTAGAAGATCCAAGGAACAACGCTGGAAGAGGATATAGAGTGATATGTTTCAGTAGAAGGGGATCCAGATACCTTTGCCACGGACCGGGACCAGTGGCGTACCTATTGGATGGTAAAATGCATAAGTTATCCGGAGATCAGGATAATTTAGAGAAGGAATATCCTCTGAAGATACTAATTTTCGCAGAAAACGGAAAAATAGTAGAGAACACTGAACCGCTAGCCGAAGCCTACAGTGCATTGTACGACGAGAACGTGAAGATACCAATAGCAGTGGCCGAACCACTCGGAAAGGGAGTAGTGATACTGAGTGGAGAAACACCCTACGGAGGATACGCTCCCATGTGCCTAGATGAGTATCATGGCGTGAAATTAGCTGGAAGGACCATATTGGAGGAGATTCTAACAGAGGTCAGGGACTTAGAGAAAAGTGTACCTAAGGTCGTCAAGAGAAAAGACGGGGGAAGAATTGTTAGAACAGCAGAGAAATGCCCAGGATACGATTTAGGCAAATCAATACTAGTTTCGCTCTCTATAATAGCCCTTTCTACACTAATAGCCATCATAATAAGGAGGAAGATTCGATGACGTTTCTTCGCCAAGCTCCATTTATTCTCTCCCTGATGAAAGATCAAATATCATCGAAATAGATCTCTCTGACAATCTAAATTATGAAAAAGTCTATTTAGTGTCTACTTCAACGGGAAAAAGGATATTCTTGAATTTCCTTTGGAGGGTTCAGCTAGAGGACGGTGAAGAACTTGACATCCCAGGAGCGATATGGGTCGTGCCCAGAGAGAAAGGTTCTATGAGAGTTGCCTTTGTTACGGATATACATCTGTCCAAAGGACAAGTCTCTGAGTTAAACGGAAGGAAGTTCAACTCGTTAGACGCTTTGAGCACCCTAGTGGATTACCTCTCTATTGAGAAATACGACTTAGTAATTTCGGGCGGAGACAACGTAGATAAGCCTGGAGACTTAGGAATGTATCTCCACCTGTTGAAGGAGATAGAGAGACTCTCACTCTCCGGGATTCCATTCGTATCTGCCAAGGGAAACCACGATTCTTATGAGTACTTCGAGAGAGTTCTAGCACCACCCGAATTCTCTCTTTCAGTAAATAATCTGAAAATAGTCTTCTTGGACACTAGAGAAGAGATCGGAAAACCTTCCATGGAGAGTTTGAAGTTCTTAGAGACGGAATTAAATGGGACAGAGAAGCACAAAGTAGTAGTGATGCATCATCCTTTGTTTAATCCGTGGGAAGTCCGTGGAGAATCAGACGATTGTCCACTAGACAAGCTTTACTGGTCGTGGAATCGTGAAGAAGCTGAATCGTTCCTAGAAATATTGAAGAGAGGTGGAGTAGAGTTAGTACTGAGTGGACATTGCCATAAGCACTCCTTGTTCAAGTGCGAGGGAATCACTTTCCTGATGGGCACTTCTGTGGCATCTTCGGACAGACCGGAAGGAGAGAGATACTCCTTCTATGAGTTGACTTTCTCAGACAAGGGCGTTGAAATCAAAGAGATAGAGGTACCACAAAAGCTAATCATAATTGACAGGGAAGACGCAATAATATTCCACAATTGCTTGGAAGAGCTAGAAGGCGAGTTCTTCATACGCAATGGGAAAGACAGAGGAGAATATTACAACGAAGAGTACACTACAATAAAGGTCCAGGAGTTCACTCCGCTTGGAAACTACATTA
>NJEE01000089.1 GCA_002255045.1 Candidatus Bathyarchaeota archaeon ex4484_205
CTGGTCTATTCGCTTGAAGGGCATGCAGTAAGATACAAAGTTGAGAAAGTGGATAAAGGAAACAGGAGTGTGGGAATGCTCCTTAAAGATCCCGTGCAGTACAGAGTACCCGAGAATATATCCTATTTTAGGTCCGTAGACTTCAGACAGTACCTTTACCTTGCAGTGGCCCAGGATACTATATACGAACTGAATTATCATACACTCTCAGTGTTGAAGAAGAGAGCCCAAATACTACAGCAATTTCTGGAACCGATGGTCCCTTGTAAATACAGAGGGGAGATTGTATCTGGTGATGGCAAATGAGAGTATGATATCTCTTTATGCGAGAGTGCCACCAAATCAGAAGATAGGGGAGATTGCTGATAGAACCTTTGTTAGCACAGTGAATCTTGACAATATCTCTTCTTTGAAAGGCCAGAGGGTCCTTGGCGACATTCTGTTTCTGGATAGACCCGATATGAAGAACGGAACGATGATCATTGCACCGCTCACACATTCTCTGGCGGCCCTCCGTGTGGATATCAATCAGAGCTCTTTAGGCACTGTGAAAAATATTGAAATTGGAGAGGTTGTATGGCAGGTAAATTATACTGAGATCGAGGCGGGGCCTGAAAGAAATCCTTACCCTATTGAGAAGAGGCCGATCTCCTTCTACAAAGAGGACCCCTCGGAAACCTTCGGCAAGGACAGAATACTTTTCCTGTCAACAGATGGTTATCTCTATTCCTTCTATACCGAAAACGGGACTCTTGCGTGGTCAACAGTTCTCTCCAGTAGCAAACTTAAAGAACCCCTCTTCCGTGGCGTTTATGCCACCTATCGTGGTTTAGCCCTCATCGTTGGAGAGTCGCAGGGGAGAGGCTTTGTAGCAAGTGTAGAACCCTCAACCGGTGTGATAGAAAGGAATGGGAGTGCAGTATACACCTTTGACGGATTTGTTGCATCTACCCCCGAATACGTGCCCAGTTCAAGACACTATATTTTTAACACGGACAACGGTATTGTGCACATATTGAAAGAGACTATGGAGCTTTATGCTACATTTGCCATAAAACCCGGATTTGAGAGCCCGGTCACCTATGTGGGAAACATCTTCAACAGAGTGGGCTCATATCAGGGAAATTATTTTGCCCTGGTTAAAAGCGATAACACCTTATATGTCAAGTCGCTGACGGGCACCTACATAGCTCCTTTAAAACCTGGGGTGTACCCCTCCGGTAACAGATATCTTCTGGGCACAGATGTATTTGGCCACGATATTTTCTCTCAATTCGTCTACGCCACAAGAATTGAGCTTGTTGTGGGAATCCTTGCGGCCCTGATAGCGGTGGGTCTGGGTACAGCTGTAGGCCTAATATCTGGGTACTACGGCGGATGGGTTGACAGTCTCCTGATGAGATTAACAGACATCTTCCTGACGCTCCCTGTATTGGTAATAATCCTCCTGATGGCGGCTATATTAGGGGGGTCGATACGAAACATAATCATCATCATCGCTATCTTCAGCTGGTCTGGCATTGCAAGGGTTATCCGGGCCCAGACCCTCAGCCTCAAGACGAGAAGCTTTGTGGATGCAGCCCGTGTCTCAGGTGCCAGCAACACGAAGATTATCCTCGTCCACCTTGCGCCAAACGTCCTCCCGTTCACCTTCCTTTATATGACCTTCACCATCTCCGGAGCAATAATAACTGAGGCGATACTTGCCTTCCTGGGCTTTGGTGATCCGACAGTCATAACATGGGGTATGATGCTACAATACCTGAGAATAAGCGGTAACACCCTCACCGCTCCCTGGTGGCTTCTGCCTCCTGGTATCGGCATAACACTGCTGTCCCTAGCATTTTATCTTATCGGGCGGGCACTTGATGAAGTTGTAAATCCACGTTTGAGGAGCAGATAACATGCCACCCCTATTGAATGTAAAGGACCTCAAGGTGTACTTCAAGATAAGGGATGGATGGGTGGAAGCAGTAGATGGTGTGTCATTCACCCTTCGTGAAAAGGAGACCCTTGGACTTGTGGGGGAAAGCGGCTGCGGAAAGACTACAACCGCATATGCCATAACCCAACTCCTTCCGAGAAATGCATATATAAAGGGAGGCAAAATAGTCTTCATGGGAGAGGACCTTCTTAAATACCTCAAAAAGGATGGGACTATAGATATATTTGACGAGAACATCAGAAAGATTAGATGGAATAAGATTAGCATAATTTTTCAGGGAGCCATGGACGCCCTGAATCCCGTCTACAAGGTAGGTAAGCAGATTGAAGAAGCGATTATGATTCATAGACCCACTTTGAAATTCGGCGAAATTACAGAAAGAGTTGAGGAGAGAGGAAGCAAACTTCAGATTTATATTCCTGTTAAAGAGCTCTCGGACAGAGATCTCACGCTGGAGGATCTTAACGAGGCCGGGGAGAGAAGTACAAATCCTTTCATTCTGAAATCTGTGGGGGCGGCGGTAGCTATCATTCCTGTGGTTGGTGAGGAGGCTGGTGTAAAACATGACCTCCTGAAGGATTATATTACGGAAGAGCTGAAAAAACACAAATTCTCATGGAAATTGAGGGAAGTGATATATGACGCCGGCAAAGGCTTTATGGTGCATATGGAATCCCGAGATAAAGCCGCTGAGGTCTTCGGCGAACTTGATGAACTTCTAACTGAGCATCCCGTGGAAGTCCAGCATCTTATGGTTTTCACTCTAGAATGGCAGAAGAAGATCCCTGATAGCCCCCGAGTTGCATACTCCTCCACGCCTATAAGAGAGTACACCCAAAAGGACGCGAGAAGGAGAGTGGTTCAGCTTTACAGGATTGTGGGGCTGAGCCCAGACAGGATTGATAATTATCCGCATGAATATAGCGGTGGGATGAAACAGAGAGCACTTATCGCAATGGCTCTAGCCCTCAATCCACCACTTGTGATCGCTGACGAACCCACAACAGCACTGGATGTGATCACCCAGTACAGAATATTGAGAGAGATCAAGAAGATACAGGAAAGATACAAAATGGCTATGATCATAATTAGCCATGATATCTCCACTGTGGCGGAGATATCTGATAAAATGGCCGTCATGTACGCCGGGAGGCTAGCTGAACTAGCAAGAACTGAGGATCTGTTCAAAGAGCCAAAACATCCGTACACTGTAGGACTCCTAAAGTCTATCCCCACCATAAAAGGTGAGAGAGAAGAGCTTCACAGAAGGCTCGCCTCTATCCCCGGGTCTCCCCCCCCTCTTGTGAACCCGCCCTCTGGGTGCCGTTTCCATCCCAGGTGTCCCTACGCTAAAGATGTCTGCAGAGAGAAGGTTCCGAGACCCACGAAGCTATCAAAAACCCACATTGTATGGTGTCATAAAGTAAAGGCGGAGAGTGAGGGCAGTGAATGGTGAAGAAAACGTTATTGAAGTGAGGAACCTGAAGAAATACTTCCCACTCAAAAAAGGTTTGTTCAGGACACCTCTTTTTGTGAAGGCTGTGGATGATGTTACGTTTGACATAAGAAGCAAAGAGGTATTTGGTCTTGTGGGCGAGACTGGTTGCGGTAAGACCACCATTGGAAGACTCCTTGTGAAACTTGATGACCCCACTTCAGGCTCAATACTGTTTAAGGGCACTGATGTGGCGCGGCTAAGAAAAAAAAGGCTCAAAGCCTTCCGAAAGAATGTCCAGATGATATTTCAGGACCCCTATGCCTCAATAAACCCCCGAATGACGGTAAGCCAGTGGGTTGCAGAGCCCCTTATAAACTATAAAATGACTAAATCTCAGGAAGAGATGATGGAGAGGGTGGAGAAGGCGTTAAACGATGCCGGCCTTAAACCTGTTGAGGAGTACCTGGAGAGATTTCCCCACGAATTGAGTGGGGGAGAGAGACAGAGGGTTTCCATAGCAAGAGCGTTGGTGGTTGAACCTCGATTCATAGTGGCTGATGAACCCGTCTCAATGCTTGATGTATCCATCAGGGCTGGAGTGATGAAATTATTACTGTTACTCCGTGAGAAATACGGAATTGCGATTCTTCTGATCACACACGATATATCTGTGGCAAGGTATATGAGCGACAGAATGGCGGTGATGTACCTTGGAAAGCTTGTAGAGGTCAGCGATACCGAAACAATAGTTAAAGAGCCGCTCCATCCTTACACCCGGGCTCTTATACGAGCTGTGCCTGTAGCTGATCCAACCCGAGAGAAGCCCCCATTGCCGATTAAAGGGGAGATACCTTCCCCCATAAACAGACCTTCTGGCTGTCCTTTCAGGACAAGGTGTCTCTATGCTATTGATATCTGCAAAAAGAAGATGCCAGAGCTGGTAGAGGTGGAAGATGGACACCTTGTAGCCTGTCATAGGGTTGAAAAAGAGGGAGGAGGCCGCGGGTTCAAATCCCGCCCGGTCCACCTTCAATTATTGTCACAGCAACGGTAATTAACGTACCGAGGGCGGGATTTGAACCTTGGGTCTGTGCGGTTTCTAAAAGGTATTAGAAACGATGAAACCGCACAGGTTGGAAGAGTCCGTATGTGGCGACTCCAAGCGAAGGAGTCTTCCTAATCAAATCCCGCCCGGTCCACCTTATGTTGTACTTCCCCACTTTCCCTACAGGATGAATAGACGATGGGTCTCTAGAAATAGAAGAAATATATGGAGTTTATAAAGAAATTGTTTACACGTGATAAAAACAACATTCCTTCGAGAATATAGAGTTCTATAGCACTTGTTATATCTGTCCTCTAAGTTTCTTTAGGACAAGATTAGTCTTTAAAAACTTTATTACCTCCTCCTCTAATTTCTCTCTAATATTATTAGAAATCTCCACACTGGATTCATAAGATACAACCTCCTCAAATCTCCAATCATTAACGTTAAACACCCCCTTATAACTTTTGTAAAATATTGCAATCCGATATTTTTCAAGATGTATGATATTCTTTTTTTCTAAAGCAGTTTTTGGCTCTTCATATTGGTTCTGAATACCGTAACTTTCTGAGAATACCACACGAGAGTACAAAATATCTTTCTTTGGCGATTTTCCTTCGGCAATATTAATAATAAAAGGAGCAAGCTGTTTTATGCTTATATATTCAGTTTCGATAGGACTGATTTTGGTATTACAGCCAGCAGGATATTTTATCAGAAGAGGCACATTTAACAGCTCATCGTATAGAAATGTTCCATGGCTTATACGCCCGTGTTCTCCAAGCAACTGACCATGGTCGCTTGTAACTATGATTAATGTGTTATCGAAAATATTTTGTTCTTTTAAAACATTAATAAATGACTTAAGCTTCTTACAAACATATTCAACTTCTTTTGGATATAACTCTTTCCATTTCTTTAAAAGGTTAGGAGATATTGATGCATTAGTTTTTAAATTCTCTAAAAGCGCATTGTGAGAGTTTTCCCCCCAATAATATGGCTCATGTACTTCCATCAAGTTTATGAAAAGGAAAAATGGGCTTCTCATAATCTTTCTAGAGTTTTTAATGTATTCGGTAGCGTTCTCTATACCTTTATCCATGGGATAACCTCTAAGCCTGCTGGACACATATTGATAGGGTTTATCTAGTACTTTCCGGGTAATATGATGGAATATTGTTTTGACAAATAATTCGTAGTTCCTCATTCTTAAAAGTTCTAATGCTGTCTCTCTTCTAGAGAAATCATTCTTTTTCAAAAGGTCGAAAACTCTTTTTTCTTCATTACTCTTTAACACACTTATATGTGTAGGACCATTCCATGAATCGAAAAAGTGATCAAAACCTTTGAATCCAAATCTAGGGGTAATATGGGGGTTTGCGCTGATTAAAAATGTAGTGTAACCTAGATCTTTCAAATGAGAAATTAAAATATTATCTCCTTTGAACCGCACATCCCAATCCTTCCTACTTCTAGTTTCGTGAGTTCCATGTTCTAACGGGTACAATCCTGTAAACATTGAGGCATGGCTCGGAGAGGTCCATGGAGACGGCGCTATGGCCCTATCGTAGGTAATAAAATCAAACTCTTTAAGAAGTTCTTCAATTGGTTTAGCATAATCTTTCCGAAGTGTGTCAATGACCACAAATATAAAGTTGGGCTGGTCGGTCATTAGCCGCTCCTCCTATCTTCAGTCGAAAACAATTAAAGGAGTGAATTTTGGAATTTTGAAAGACCTTTCGCATGTATTACCTTCCCCCTGGTTTTGCATGTGTTTTATCGGCACAAGCGACATGTTTGAAGAGGAGGATATACCATCTTAAGTACTTTTCGGAAAACAGGCTGCTAGAGAGGTGTTGGAGCTTATTTCCTTGTCGTTATGAGTTGAATTGAGGTGACAAATAATGCCTGGCTCGGTGAAGTTAATCTGCTCTACACCGCCAAAAGTAGTAAGGAAGGGCTAAACAAAAAGCCTAAATATTGAAACCACATATACATGCAACACGGTGGTCTTTATGAAAAGAAGCCGTCGTGATAAGGTCTTGATTGCTCTGATTTCCATAATGTTCCTGCCTTTTATTTGGTTAGAAGCACCTCAGTTTGGACAGGCCGCCAAGTCTACTGTTACTCCTCAGCAACCGACACAAGATACACTGGATATTATAAGCGATATAAACTCTGTTACTGATGGGATTATAATTGAAAACAAAGGTCAAAAAGACCTGAATATACTCTATTATCTCAACATGCCAAATCTTTCTATATTCTTTTTAAAAGGTGGTATTGTTTACAATGTCCATGATGAGAAAAATAATGAACTTAGCTACAAAGTTTATTTTGTAAATAGTAAAGATATCCTTCCAGTAGGAACCGACCGAAAACCGGGGAGATTTAATTTCTTCTTAACTTCAGACAAAAACAGATGGGTTACAAATGCTAGATGCTATTCTTCACTCACTTATTATAACATCTATGAAAATATTGATTTAAAATATTATATAAGCAATAGTGGGATAAAGTACGACTTTATAATACATCCCGGCGGATCACCAGAGGATATAAGATTGAGATATGTAGGTGTGAGGCCTATTATAACCAAAGAGGGTTTACTTTATCTTTCATCGAGATATGGGGTTTATGAAGCAAAACCTTTTGCCTATCAACCAGGTAGGCCAGAAACTGTAAAAGCCTCTTGGAAACTTCTTTCAGAGGGCGTTGTTGGATTTGAAGTTGGAAATTATGATGAGAATCGTGATCTTGTGATAGATCCTTTAATATACTCTACTTTTCTTGGCGGAATATCAGACGATAGAATTCAAAAAATTGCATTAATGGAAGATAGGCTATATGTGGGGGGTTTTACTAAGTCTTATAATTTTCCAACAACTAATGAATCATATTCGCGGAGTAATAGCGGAGGTTTTGATGTATTTGTTATGGCTTTTAACCGAACAACGATGCAACTTATATATTCAACATATATAGGTGGTACACTTGATGATTATGCGAGGTATATCGCGGTTGACAGCTCACACAATGTTTATGTAACTGGATGGACTTATTCATCAAATTTTCCTACAACTTCAAATGCTTATGATAGAACCTTTAACGGGCGATATGGATATCTGGATGCATTTGTGTTAAAGCTTAACCATAATGGGTCAGCATTGATGTTCTCAACATATCTGGGTGGGAGCAATCACGATTATGGAGAAGTTTTAAGTGTAAATGAGACAGGCTATATCTTTGTTGGTGGGGAGACTTATTCTTCTAACTTTCCAACTACAGCTGGAGCATATTCAACAACACGCTCTGGTGGGAAGGACGCATACATAGCTATTTTTAACCAGACAGGTTCCCGCCTAGTGTCCTGTACATACCTCGGTGGAACCAATGATGATGTCATTTATTGTATTGCCCTAGATGAGAAGAACAAGACAGTCCTGGTGGGTGGTCCCACATCCTCTTCGAACTTCCCTATAGTTGGGGGATATGACACTACTTACAATGGAGGAACATATGATACATTTCTTGCAGCGGTACCTTACAACTTGTCAATTATCGAATCTTCCACTTTCTTTGGAGGCAGCAGCACAGACTCTTTTATTGACATGAAACTCGATAAAACTTCTAAATTATATATTATTGGTCGTGCTTCGTCAAATAACATACCCGTGACTACAAACGCATTTGACAGAACTGCCAACGGCAATAGCGACATAATAGTGGTTATATTCAATCGAAATCTAACTAAAATAGAATACTCCACATATATAGGAGGCTCTGCGGATGATTTTGGTGCGAGTATAATTTTAGGTGAAAATAATACAATTTACATTGGGGGGCGAACTCGATCATGGGATCTCCCTGTGGTTCTGGGATCATACAGCGTAAACTATAACGGTTCCTGGGACGACTTCCTTCTTGTTCTGAAGATAAATTCTACACAAACACGGCTTCTATATGGGACCTTCCTCGGTGGACCAGCAGATGACTTTGGAATGACAAATTTGGGATTTGCTGTAGACGATCGAAAATTTGCATACATTGCTGGCACCACAGCCTCCTCATCATTTCCAACGACCTCTAATGCGCTCTCTACAAGCTACGGTGGAGGTCCTTATGATGGTTTCTTAACAAAACTTTATCCGCATCTCCCGGGGCCTGTTGAGAACCTGACCTGTGAGAATCAGAACTATTCGGTCAGATTGCGTTGGACTCCCCCCAGAGACACAGGA
>NJEE01000028.1 GCA_002255045.1 Candidatus Bathyarchaeota archaeon ex4484_205
TGCACCGGGAATGAATGCCGCAATAAGGGCTGTTGTCAGGATGGCGTACATAAATGACATCGAAGTTATAGGATATGAAAAGGGTTACAAGGGTTTAATAGCTGGCCTCTCAAGAGTTTTGGGACCGAGGAGTGTGAGTGGAATAATTAATAGAGGAGGAACTATTTTAAAGACTGCGAGAGCTCCAGAGTTTAAGACAAAGGAAGGACTCGATGCTGCGGCAAGAATATTGGAACGTGACAGAATAGATTATCTCATAACTATTGGCGGAGATGGTTCATTCAGAGGAGCATGGGAACTCGGCAAAGTTTCTGGAGTCCCAGTGATTGGGGTTCCGGCAACCATAGACAACGATGTAGGAGGAACAGACACAACGATAGGATTTGATACTGCAGTCAACTCTGCACTTGAGGCCATAGATAAGATAAGGGATACTGCGACATCGCATGAGAGAATCTTTCTTGTAGAGGTGATGGGAAGGAGGAGAGGATTTATTGCAGTCGAGGTGGGAGCTGCTTCAGGTGCCGAATTCATATTGATCCCTGAGGTAGAATTCAATATGGTTACTCTATGTAACAAGATTGAGGAGTATAGGAGGATGGGGAAGGCTTCTATAATCATAGTTATGGCAGAGGGAGTGGGTGATGTGAGGAGAATAGCTTCAGAGATAGAGAGAAAGGCCGGAGGAGAGGTCAGAATAAGTAGATTAGGGTATATTCAGAGGGGAGGAGCTCCCACAGCATTTTCACGTAAATTGGCCATGTTATTTGGTAGCGAGGCAGTCAAACTCGTCACCTCTGGAAGAGGCAATCGAATGGTGGGAATTAAAGATGGAAAAATTGTTACACCAGATATCAGAGTCGGATTCGAAGAATGGAAGGAAATAGATATAGAATTATATAGATTAGCAGAGAAGCTTGCCGTATAGAAAATGAACTCAAAAACATTCATGGAATACTTTATTCTCGTAGTAGAGGCTGTATCAATCCTTATAGTATTAGCGGGTGGATATACAGTTTATTGGTCGGCCTATTATAATCTAGAAAGAGCAGGCAGAATCAGCTTCCAAGCTCACATAAGAGAGAATAAAGTAATCGTTTCTGCTTCACTACCCTTTCAAAATGTTGGTACTCGATGAAACCGTAACTGTGGAGATAGTAATATGGGATGGAGAAGAGGAAATTGCATATAAAAGGACAGAGTATACCTTGAAACCTGGAGATACCTATATCTTCAATTTAAATATAGAGATACCATTGACTAAGAGAAGCGAAATAGAGGTTAAAATAGGTATACTAACTCTCAACAATATGTTCGGTCTAGAGATAAGCTCTAGGAGGAGAATTTAGATGATGTTGCAGATGATAGTATTTTACATTTTATACATAGCCATAATGTTGGTATTTGGAATTACTACACCTAATTGGATATTATATGGAACCTTTGGAGAGAGGGAATATTGGAACTTTTTCGTGGCATCGGTGACACTTATGACATTTCTTTTGGTGTTTCATTATATCAAAAGCAGATGTGAGAAGGGACTAACTAGATTAGTTACATCTCTATTATTGAACGTTCTGACATTCATAACCTTTCTTTACATTTTGACGTTAGGTAGTTTGGGCGGAATGGGCTCCCATCATATATTCCAATATGGAGAATCAACAATACAAGTAAGAACAATAATGAATCTTGTTATTTTACTGGCACTTCTAATAACGATACTTAAGATGTTAAGCGCAGTTATAGAGTACATTAAGACACAAAGAAAAGAGACTAAAAGATATAGAAGGGATATAAGGTTTTATAGATAATGGGAGTCGATGAAGTGTACTTCCGGTCAGGAAATATGACTGGAACTTACTCGTCTGAGGCTCCCAGATTCAGGGCAGAGCTTTACGAAAAGAGGAATAAAAAAGAAATACGTTGCATGTTATGTGGAAACTACTGTATCATACCTCCAAGGAAATATGGAATCTGTAAATCTCGTATTAACTACAATGGCGAGCTATATACTCTAACCTATGGAAATTTAAGTGCGATTGAAAGCAGACCTATTGAAATAAAGCCATTTTTCCATTATTGGCCAGGAAGTACAGCCTTGACGATCTCTACTTGGGGATGTAATTTCCATTGTCCTTGGTGTCAAAATTTCTTTCTCTCACAGAGGAAACCGCCAGAGAAATATAAAGTAATTCAACCTTTGGAAGTAGTTAAGGCTGCACTTAAAAACAAGGATAAGGGTATCTGTGTAAGTTTCCAGGAGCCAATCCTCCTCTTCGAGTACTCTCTTGATATACTGAGATTACTAAGGAATGTGGAGTTGTATTTTTGTTATGTGAGTAATGGTTTCATGAGTAGCAAGGCGCTCAGATTTCTGATCGAGAACGGACTAGACGGATTGAAGGTAGATGTAAAGGGAGATGAAGAGGTTTACGAGAGGTATTGTGGAGGATATGCTGAGAGAGTTTGGGATAACATAAAGATGGCTAAGGAGATGGGTATACATGTGGAAGTTGTTAACCTTATAGTGACAGGTGTAAACGATAGGGAGGAGAGCATAAGTTACGTTATTGAAAGGATAAAGAAGATAGATTCAGAGATACCTTTGCATTTTACAAGATACTTTCCAGCTTACAAATTTGATGCTCCCCCAACACCGATAAAGATAATTGAGGAGGCGTGGAAAAGGGCGAGGGAGGAGGGGATAAAGTATGTGTACACAGGGAACATTGAAGGGCATAGAGGGCTACATACCTACTGCCCTCAATGTGGATGTCTTCTGATAGAGAGGGAACAAACAGGGCTCCTTAGGACGTATCTTGAGGGCAACGAATGCCCTGAATGCGGTGAGAGGATTCTGATTAGGGGGAAGATCACTCTCCCCTTATGATCTCTATCTCCTCCAAGCTATCCACATATTTCTTGTACCATGGTGTGGCATATGTGTTTACTATATCAGCGATGGTGTTAAGTCTCTCGACGCCTGTGGTCCGCAGGAATTCTTCTCTGTTCTTCATCGCTACAGATTCTTTCCATATAGCCCGTCCTGCAAGGAATCCAGAGGCACCATTTCGGGACGCATATAAGACCTGTTCTTTGAACAGTGGGAAATCGACGCCAGCACTCAGGACTACCCATGGAGTCTGGCTTGCCTCAGTAAGGGCTTTACACCATTCTGAGGGGCTCTGACCTAGCTCTTCCGAGTATCTCAAATCTACAGGGAACTCTGCCTTCAAAATGTCTACCCCATATTCTGGCTTGGTGAGTTCTTTGGCAGAATCTATTACAAGCTGAGGTTTAATCTTCGCGAATTCCTTTGGATTTTTCTTCTTATGGGGGCCTCCCTCCAGAGAGTGTACCACAACCTCCAGTAGGAAGGCGATATCATATTTTACCGTTGCCTCTCCAATAGCTTTAACCATCTTCTCCTGATGTTTGGCAGTTGGGCTATCAGGACGGTAATATATCAGGAGTTTAACAGCGGAGGCACCTCTCTTCTTTATAGATGCAACCGCATTCTCAGCATCCAAACCATTAAAGAAGGATACTTGCGGTGCGAATTCTCCTTGCCCCCCATATCCACTCTTCTCCGCAGACATCAGAAGGCCGACGTCGGCACGTATCATACACTTCTCCAGAAACTCCCGTTCATAGGAGTATTCAGGATCTACAAGAACCCCGCTTGCTTTACTTCCAGAGTATCTTCCAGCAAGATTCTTTATGAGGGCAAGCTTCACTTCCTTGAGTTGCTCAGGAGTCACAGAGGAGGGATCTTCCGGATTAAGCATCCTTTTAAGGGAGCCACGTTGATCGGTTGCTAACATTGTGAAGAGGGAGTGCTGGTTGGAGATGTGCGTTATCCCCTCAAACTTACCATTCGTCAGTTTTCCTTCAACTCTCAGAGTCATTCTAAAGAATGAGTGGTTCAAAAGTATTTTAATTTTCTTTTTGTAAATTACAAAACTCGAGAGTTCAATGAAAGTGATGACCGAAGGAGTACTCTACTTGAGGTGTATGTTTCAGGAGAAATATCTCAACGAAGGCCTTCCAATACTTGAGAGTAGCTTTGAGCCACCCTTCTTCTGAGAAACGTCTTGTAGAGGAAAAAACTCTCAGATTCGGATTTAGGATAACCTTTCCAAACTTTTTAATTCTCTGCCCTATTTCAAGGTCTTCAAGGATATGTAGATTCTCATTATACCCTCCAGCTTTCCAGAAAACATCCTTCAGAACTGTCGTATTAGGACCTTGCAACATAACTAGACCGAGTTTCGTCGCAATCCGGGGGAAGATATTTGTAGTGAAGGACATTATGAGAGAACTCTTTAGAGAAAAATCTCGTGGGAGAATTATACCACCCATCGCAACAATGTCCTGAGATGAGAAGGATGAAACTATCTCCTTAGACCACTGTGAATCAACCATAGAATCAGCATCTATAAAGGCTAGGATTTTATTGCTGGCTTTCATCGCACCTAGGTTCCGAGCTGCGGAGGGCCCTCGGCCCTCATCCCTAACAACAATATCGGCATATTCCTTTGCTATATTCTCTGTATCATCCCAACCGCTACATACAACAATAATCTCCAAATCTATCTTTTGCCGTCTTAGAGATCTCAGACAATCCCCGATTACATACGCCTCATTTTTGGCGGGGATTACAACAGATATCAAGTTGAGAGCACCTTATTGTATACATTCTCCAATTTCTCCACTACTTTCTCCCAGGAGTAGTATTTCAAAGCTCTTTCACGTCCATTATTCCCGAGGTTTTTGCGTAGACTCTCATCGGATAAAAGTATATTCAAAGTTCTAGTTATGCTGTAGGAGTCTCTTGGGTTAAATAGTAATCCAGCTTCTCCCCCGAGTATTTCTGGTATGCCTCCCACTCTCGATGCTGCGATAGCTCTACCAGTTGCCATAGCCTCCAATAATACCATTCCAAAAGGCTCCCAGAGGCTTGGCAACACAAACACATCAGCAGCCGCATAATAGGCTGGAAGAAGAGCATCTTTCACAAAACCCTCGAAGAATATTCTTTTCTCTAAATCTAGTTTCCAGACTAGCTCCTTAAGATGAGAAAGTTCTGGACCTCTCCCTACGACCATTAGCCCAGCATCATCCTCAATATTGTTCATGGCTTTTATCAGGTAGTCTAGGCCTTTTTGTTTCACTAGACGGCCCACATAAAGGAGCAGATAATCATTATTGTATTTAGATCGGATGTTTTCACCATTCACTTGAGGATTAAACTCTGTCGTGTCCACACCATTTGGGACTATCTCTACATTCCCCTTAAATCCCTTCGGAACAGTCACAGCAGCAGAATATCTACTTACAGCTATCAGAGTATCTACATTTCTGAGGATAAAGTTCCCAATAATGACGTCATATATATGGGCGCCTAGGTCTATTCCTAGACTTATTCCCTTAGGCTTGGCATTATGTAACGTCAGTAGAACAGGCTTACCTATACGTTTGGAATACCAAAGTGGAGGAATAGAAAACTCTGGGAAGAACCGTGTATGAAGATGTACTATATCCACCTCGGTGAGGAATTTCAATACTAAATCCTTTACATGAGCAGAGGTAATGTAAGGAGGAGGTAGAGGTTTAGGTAATCTAGTTAGGACTATACTTTTACATCTATGGACTTTTATTCCACCTATATTTTCTTCTTTTGCCGTCCCTTTGAGGAGGGCAGTAATAACATGGACTTCATGTTTTCTAGCTAAGCGGGAGGTAACTTCGTAAAGATGTCTCTCGATACCTCCTTGGTAAGGTTTAAAGAGAGGATTCACCATCATTATCCTCAAGGGATTCACCCCCCAGCTCGATGACCTCAACACCAACTTTTATTGACACGAACATACCCAGTAAGGTAGGTATCCAGAAGAATAGAAAACGGAAAACTGCAATACCTATTATGGCCAAGAAAGAGGGAATGCCGGATGCGAGTAGTATCGAGCCCATAGTAGCCTCAAATACACCAATACCTCCTGGAATTAGGGAAATTAAGGAAGTCAGTACAGTTACCAAGAGAACAAGAGAAGCTTGTGAAAAGGATATATGGAATCCTAAACCTTCTATCAGGAGGAGGATAACATAGGCCTCAAGCAAGTACCTTATGGTAAAGATAACTCCACCGAGAAGCAATCTGCTTTTAGAGTTGGGAATGCTTGAGAGAGTATCATAAAATCTGTTTAGCCATTCCTGGGTGCTCGTTACAGGATTTAGCTGAGATTTCCCATCTAGCCTAGAGATCACATTAGAGAACTTTGAGGCAAACCATAGGAGTGTCCTCTCTGCAAAATTCCTCCAGTATATTAGGGAGATTATAGCCACGAAGAAGAAAGAGAATATGGTTAGAAGTATGAGAAGAGGTGTCAATAACTCTATTGACATACCGAGCTGAAAGAATCCAAGGGAGATTGCTACAATACCGAAGAGAGATGTTCCTAAAAACCAGCAGAACATTTGGAAAGTGATAGTTGCAACTGACTCAGCCATCCTTATTTTGTCTTTACTAAGTATCTTTAAGGTGTAAGCCATCATAACTTCTCCTGCAATGAGAATTGTAGGAGTGATATTATCTACGAAAAAACCTGCTAACATAGAGTATAAGAGGAGTTTTAAACTAACTTTAATACCTGTGGAGGAGATTATAAGACGCCAGTTTAATATCCATAACAAATTCACAAGTATGAAGAGAAGTATACTAAATAAAATTGAGTCAAAAGTCATAGATAGGAAGGAAGTGAGAACATTTTCAAGGCCAGAAAGGGAGGCGAGAAGAAATATGGCAATAAGCCATCCAAGAAAGAGGAGAACTGCCATACTTCTAAGAACATTTATCTTAAACTGAGAGGACAAGGTGATGTCACCTTACGTTTCTGATTACAGCTGACAACACCTCTATCATATAAATGTCATTTGAAGGACACACTTCATTTCTCGCCTCCTATCTGTATTTTGGGAAATTGTGAAAAGATCCTTCCTCTTTATACTACTTTTACTGGACATCCCTCTGTAAATGATTTATATATACCACGTATAACCTCAATTGACCTTTTACCTTCATATCCATCAACTTTCGGACTTCGATCTTCAATTATTGCGGTAGAGAAATCTTTAAGTAGCTCCGCATGATTAGTCGGTGGGGCAGCCTCCGGACGTATCCATGAGGCAGACTCTATCTCTCTCTTTTTCTCGTATTTTTCACCAGACTTCAGTTCCATAAGTTGAAGTACATCGCCTTCAAGAATGGCGGAACCGAGATCTCCACATATAGATAGGCGTGTGGGTAATCCTGGATATATTGATGTGGTTCCAATAATCGCACCTAATGCTCCACTTCGAAATTTTAATCCAGCTACAACCAAGTCTTCTACCTCAATGTTATGGGTGAAGGTCCCACCATAAGCCCAAAGGGAATCTACGGGACCCATTATGTAGAGAAGTAGGTCTATCTGATGTATGGCTTGATTAATGAGCACCCCCCCACCTTCTGTAGCCCATCTTCCACGCCATGGACTTTTATCATAATATTCCTGAGTTCTATTCCAGAGCACCTCTGCTATTCCCAATAGTGGTCTGCCAAGTTTACCTGACTCCAAGGCATCTCTCACTTTGTTGACATCAGGATTAAAGCGACTCTGAAATATTACACCCAACTTCACATTTTTAGCCTCAGCTCTTTTTATCATATCATCGCATTCTTCCACTGAGATAGCCATCGGTTTATCTACAAGAACATGTAAACTCTCTGCAATTGCATCCAAGGCCATAGGATGATGAAGATAGTGAGGGGTACAGATAATTGCAGCATCTATACCCGCCTCGCGGAACATAGCCTTGTAGTCAGTGTAATAGGCAGGTATACTCCACTTCTCTGCAAAGGACTTCGCTCTCTCTAGGTGGCTGCTTGCTACAGCTTCAATCTTCAAGTGATCCTCGATAAGTTTAGAAGCCTTTATAACATACTCTCCTCCCACACCTACACCCACCAAACCAAATTTAACTTTCTTCATTATTACTGAATCTAAGAATTCATCCATATAAAGAATTTATTCTTTCTCTTCATTGGGTAAGTGAAGTAATTTTAAATATGTAGGGATGAAGTAAGGTAGTTGAAAGAAATTGGTTAGGAAGAGAGATCTTCCAGCTATTGAGGGAGGGAGACCGGTCTTTAGAAAGAAGTTCACCACACATGGGTTTGGACTCTATCTATATGGGAAGGAGGAGCTGGATAATATAAAGGCCGTAATCCGTGCTAAATCGCCATTTAGATACTATGGGGTAGATGTGCAGCACTTCACAGACAAGTTTGAGAAAGCCTTTGCGAAGATGTGTAAAGTTAAGTACGCACTTGGTGTAACATCCGGGTCAGCTGCACTACATGTATCTTTAGGGGCTTTAGGGGTTGAGAAAGGTGATGATGTTCTTGTCACTGCCCTTACATGGATTTCAGATGGCTTTGCACCAATATGGTGTGGAGCAAGGCCAGTAATAATAGATGTGGATCCAGATACCTTATGTATAAACCCAGAGGATGTGGAGGAGAAGATAACAAAAGAAACTAAAGTCGTCATAGCTGTGGACTATTTTGGATATCCAGCCGACGCAGACAGATTGATGGAGATATGTGAGGAACATGGAGTCTATCTTTTGGAAGATGCATCCCACGCCCATGGTGCGTCTTACAGGGGGAGAATGACAGGAGGCCTTGGTCATATGGCAGCCTTTAGCTGTCAACTTCATAAGATCATCACGAGTGGAGAGGGAGGAGTTGTTACAACTGATGATGATGAATTATATAAGAGGGCATATAGATTTCATGATTTAGGAATGTTCTATCACAAGCAACCATTTGTGACGGTGGGATTTCAATATAGAATGACCGAATTGCAGGGGGCATTATTATATGCCCAAGTTAAGAAGCTCAGGAAGATTGTGAGCGGCAATAGAAAGGCTGCTAAGGCCATTGAGAGAGGTATAAAGAAAGAAGTTGGGAAGGGACCTATCTTTAGAGAGGAGAGAGATGTAAAACAGGTGTATTACGGCCTCCTTATGAAGCCGGACTGGGGGAACCTTGAGATAGAAAGTGAGAAGTTTATTCAGGCATTAGCGAAGGAGGGAGTTGAAGTGTGGAAAGTAAACAAACCTCTCTATAAGGCTGATGCCCTTAAGGGCATCGCAAAGGTGCCGTATGCCGGTGAAGTATGTAGGGAAGCTGAGAAAGCATACAGAGAGTGGTTCGCCTTACCTGTCTATCCAGGAATGAAAGAAAGAGAGATTGAGGGAATAGTGAAGGCATTCACAAAAATCTACAAGTATTACTCCAGAAAATAGTGAAGGGGATGACTGTCAGGGAGATACTTGCAACCACCACAAGAGGGCTTGAAGAGGTCTCAATTGAAGAGATAGAGGAAATAACTGGAAGAGAAAGCTGGGTTGAACATAAGGGTATGGTGGGGATAAGAGGTAGCGAGGAGGACATCATCAGACTCAACATATTCGGTAGAACTATATACCGAGTTATTATGCTTCTGAAGAGAGGGAAGTTCAGAAATCTAGATGATCTCTATACCGAGTGTAGGAGGGTAGATTTTTCCAGATACATCTACAGAACACAGAGCTTCGCTGTCGTACCGAAGAGAAGTGGAGAGCATGACTTTACCAGCTTGGATATTGGAAGAATTGTGGGACAGGCAATAATTGATAGCTACATGGAGAGTGAAGGAGTGAGGCTCAAGGTGAACCTAAGGTCTCCTCACATTAGGGTAATTACAGAGGTTCGGGGAGAGAGATACTGGATAGGATTAGATACAACGGGGGAGCGTAGTTTAGCTAAGAGAGGTTACAGAGTCTTCAATCACCCCGCCCCTTTAAACCCTGCAATAGGATACTCCCTCATCAAGATAGCGGAGTGGAGGAGCGAGGAGAGTCTTCTAGATCCCATGTGTGGAGGAGGAACTATCCCAATTGAGGCAGCTAGGGCTGCCCTTAACAAGATAAATGAGAGAGATTTTGATTTCTTGAGGTTCTATTTCTTAAATAGGAGGAAGTATTTAGAGATTCTCAAATCACAGGAAAAACCTAAAGGTGAAATTAAGTGGATAGAAGGTTCGGACATAAATCCGAAGTATATTAAAGGGGCATTGATGAACGCTGACAAGGCAGATGTGAAGAGTTATGTGAAGTTCACGGTTTATGACGCTTGTGAGAGACCATTAGATTTTGAGAAGATAGTTGTCAATTTACCTTATGGAGTGAGAACACCTAGGCGGGGACTGAAGGAAACATACCATTGTTTCTCAAAGAACCTAAAGCTATATGATTGGAAGTGTTTGGTGGTGATGACGGCTGAAGGGAGGCTCTTCAAGAAGATTCATGGAGAACCGGATAGAGAGTTCAAAATACAATATGGAGATTTAGACACGGATCTACTCATATATCATAAATAAATGGAGGGAGTTTTTCAGCGTTTATAACCTATTTTCCTGAGGAAATCCCTTCTTTCATCTTTCTCAGAACCATCTTCTACGCCCATAGGGGTGAAACCATCGACAACGCCTATGATTCCTCTTCCCTGATCTGTCTCTGCAACTATGACTTGAAGAGGATTGGCTGTGGCAGCATATATTCTACACACTTCTTCTACATCCTTGATGTCGTTGAGCACATTTATGGGATACATGTCCTTGAGTAGTATCACAAAGGTATGGCCTGCACCTATCTTCTCAGCATTTTTTATCGCCACCTTCGTCAACTCTTCATCATTTCCATCCCATCGTATAAGCCTCTTACCGGAGGCTTCACAGAAGGCTATGCCAAATTTGCCTGTGGGAGTCGAGGAAGCCAGTACTTCATATAGATCTTCCACTGTCTTTATGAAATGAGATTGACCCACAATTATGTTACATCCTTCGGGAATATCTAGAGAAACAAGATCTAGCTTGATTTCGTATTCCATAATAGAAATTTAAAGGAATTTCCCTAAAATAATTTTTGGAATTGAAGAAACGGATAAGGCTCAGTAAGTTGTTGTCCTATATTCTCCGACATAACCCAAGAATACTTCACACAGATGTAGATGAAGAGGGATATCTGGAGATAGACGTACAGGAGGTTGCAAGGAGGTTGAGAAAGTTGAGGGGATATGAATGGGTGAGGGAAGAGGACATCCTAGAGATATTGAGGAATGATGAGAAGGGGAGATTTGAAATTAAGAGGGGAAGAATTAGGGCTCTGTATGGCCACACAATCAAGAAGGTGAGAATAAAATATGAGGAGGCAGAGATCAATGTTCTTTTTCACGGAACCACGAAGAGAAAGGTCGCAAGAATTCAGACGGAAGGACTTAAACCTATGAGGAGAAATTTTGTACATCTCTCACCTAATATTGAAGAGGCTAGAATTGTTGGAGGAAGAAGAGAAGGAGAGACAGTCATACTGAAAATAGATGCAGCGAAGATGAAGAAAGATGGGTTAAAAATCTGGAAAGCATCGGAGAGGGTATATCTCGCACGATACATCCCACCGAGATATATTCAAGTTATGGAGGAGGAAACCTTTCACGAAGCTCCTTATAACGAGTGAAAACCTTATCTTTTTCGATATCTTTCCAGCCCCACTCCTCCACGAGGAGGCTTGCTGCAGCGGATGCAAGCAAACCGGCGTCATAAAAATCGTATCCTTCAGCTACTGCAATTGCGAAGACTACTGAAAAGACGTCACCTGCCCCTGTGGGATCAACATGTTTCGTAGGGTAGGAAGGGACGGTATACCTTTCTCCTGAGGTGAGAA
>NJEE01000029.1 GCA_002255045.1 Candidatus Bathyarchaeota archaeon ex4484_205
GCCAAGGCTTGGGAGTTAGGAATCGAGAAGGTTGCCTTACTGGATGAGAAGCCTATTGTGGGAGGAGTACTGCCTCAATGTATTCATACAGGTTTCGGACTCCACTACTTTGGAGAGGATCTTACTGGGCCGGAGTTCAGCTACAGGCTTGAGAAGAAGGTTCTGAATTCTGGTGTTGAGATATACAGGGAGGCATATGGTATGGAGCTTAGATATGTGAAGGTTGATGAGAAGGTTGTTGTAGCATCGACTTCTAAGGGACTCAGAGAGTTTCATTCAAAATGTGTGATAATTGCTACTGGGGCGAGGGAGAGGCAGAGGCATGAAATTGGTATAGTTGGGAGTAGGCCTGTCGGAGTGTATACAGCTGGAGAGGTTCAAACCCTCATGGATCTCTATGGAGTGATGCCTGGCAGAGAGGTTGTTATAGTAGGTTCAGGTGATATTGGGTTGATTATGGCTAGGAGGTTTGCTATGCAGGGTGCGGAGGTCAAGTGTGTTATAGAAATACTTCCCTACCCCAGTGGACTTGCGAGAAATATTCAGCAGTGTCTAATAGACTTCAATATTCCACTCTATTTGAGCCATAGAGTGGTGAGAGTAAGGGGTGGGAGGAGGGTGAAGTGTGTGGAGGTCTATGAAGTTGATAGGAATCTCAATCCGATTCCAGGAACAAAGAAGATCATCAAGTGTGATACTCTAGTTATCTCTGCAGGCCTCATCCCGAGAATAGATCTCTTAAGGGAGGCTGGAGCAGTTTTGGATCCATCAACCAAGAGTGTGGTTGTAAATGAGTTTCTTGAGAGTACAATTCCAGGAGTCTTTGTTGCCGGAAATGCACTTCTCATAAATGATCTGGTGGATTATGTAGCGGAGCAGGGAGAAAAGGCGGCTGAAGGGGCGGTCAAATTCATTGAGGGAGATGGATTCCCAGCTGGAGAGATTAAGGAGGTTGTGAGAGGAAGGAATATCCGGTTGGTTGTTCCACAGAGGTTAACTGGTTTGGGGGAAGTCACCCTTTACAGCAGAGTTGGAAGACATGAGGATAATGTTGTAGTGAAGATAAGTGAGTTGAACTTTGAGAGGACTATGTTTAGGGTTAAACCATCCACCATGCTCAGAGTTAAGGTGGAATCTAGTAGGGTGAAGGAATCTGCCAGTAGTAAGGTTACAATATCGGTGGAACCAAAAAGGTGAGGAATAATGGAAAGAAAGATTATTTGTATAGTGTGTCCCGTCGGCTGTGAAATAACAGTAAGGGAGAAGAGCGATGGAGAGATTTTGGTTGAGGGCTTCAGATGCCCCAGAGGTAAGGAGTATGCACTTAGGGAGATAACTAACCCTATGAGAGTATTATTCACCGTTCTGAGGGTGAGAGGTGGAGAGCTGCCTACAGTCTCTGTTAAAAGCTCCAAACCCATACCTAAGAAACTTATCAAGGAGGCTGTGAAAAAGCTCTCCTATATGGAGGTTGACGCACCAATAGAGGTTGGAGATAGGCTCTTAGAGAATTTCATGGGAACAGGGGCAGATATCATAGCCACAAGAAAAGTTGAGAAGAGATTGAAAGACCTATAGCTGAGTTATTAATTCCTCGAGCATTGATTCTTCAAAACATCTTTGTTCCTGGTATTGTGGTTGGTATCAGTCACAGTAGTCGCCTAGCTCAGCTTAAGACGGTAATACTGGGGAGGATTGTGGAATGTAAAGTACTAAGGAAGGATATTGGACTATTTGAGAATAATTCTGGAGAATATGAAGTCGAGGAGTTCCTTGGCTTTTAAGTCTATACATATCTTTGCATTGGGAGGTTTCTTGAGGTTTGGAGGAAGCCAGTCTCTGAGATCAGCTACAGTCTCTCCACGTGTTACATCCCCACATATCTCAACATCAACATAAGCCTCACGGAAATCGAAGAGATGAGGCCTCAAAACATATGATAATGCAATGGGGTCGTGTATTGTTGCAGATCCAAACATATCTATGAAGCGATGCAGCATCCTGTAGACCAGTTCTCCACAACGGCTTCCCGAGCTCCCTAACCTTCTATAAAGATCCCCCTTAATACTCACATCAGGACGCATAGTTACATCTAATCCGAAGAGATATAGCTCTGCTCCAGACTGGTACACTAACTTGGCGGCTACAGGATCAGTTGCAACATTGAACTCAGCCCTCGGTGTCTGGTTTCCACATCCATAGAGGTTTGTCCCAAAGGCACCTCCCATTGAGATAATTGAGCTGAGACGGCGGGCAATGGAGGGATCCAGGAGGAGGGCAGTAGCCACATTTGTCAGCGGACCTGTGGCAACCAAGGTTATCTCACCAGGCTTTTCAGAAGCCACAATCTCCCTGAGGAAGTCCACTGCATGCCTCTCCCTTGGAGAAGTGTTGGGATCCGGGAGACCTACATCACCTAAGCCATTTTCCCCATGAATAGATTCTATTGTATGGAGCTCACCATATATCGGCTTTGAGATACCTGGGTATACAGGTATATGGCTACAACCCACATACTCGAGGATCCTCAGAGCATTTCTTGTAGCCTTCTCGATAGAAACATTTCCAGCCACAGTAGTCACACCCAGTATCTCTATCTCCGGTGAGTTACATGCCAGGATTATTGCTATGGCATCATCAATTCCTGGATCCACATCAAGAATAACCTTTCTTCCCAAAGCTGTTTAATTATTAATGTAGTGATGGAGATAAAGTTAATTGGCAGGAGGTTTAATGGCTTTAATTCTATGAGAGGTTTTATAGAGAAAGAATAATAATTGGATTTTTGAAGATTTTTGGGAATAAGTGGAGTGAAGTGAGAGAGGAGAGCGAGGGGTTAAGTTATTCTATGGAGCTACAGGTTGTGAGAGAGGGATATGACAGGAAGACTGAGTGGTTTCAACCTAGGGTTGCGGTCCTACCTAATGGGAGGCTTCTCCTCACAGCTGTGAAGACGGCTCTCTGGGGTTCTGACATCTTCGAAGGGATGTGGCAGTCGATTTCATGGGATTTCGGGAGAAGCTGGTCTGAGTTTCGGCATATAAAGGTCTTCAATGTGAGGATGTTGCCAGATGGATGTAAGGAGGCAGCAACTGTGGAGACCGGCAAACTTCACAAGCCAACAGAGAAGGTCCTCTACTTCGGTAGTACAACGTGGTATTATCCAGGGGAGAGGGGGAAGGTTGGCAGAGACACTACACATCCCAGGGATGTAGTGTATGCTTATTATGATCCAGCGGAGGACAGCTGGGCAGAGTGGAGGAGGCTTGAGATACCTGATAAAGATAGACACTATTGGTCTATGGCCTGCTGCTGTGATGGACTCTTTCTGGAGAATGGAGATATTTTGCAACCTGTCTACGCCATGGATAGAGATTCAGTTGGTGAAAACTTTTGGAGAGGATGTTTTAGAACTAAGGTCCTCAGGCTGAGGTTTGACGGTGAGGAAGTTAAATACGTAGAGGAGGGAAACGAGCTCTCTGTGAAAGATCCGAGAGGACTCTATGAGGCGTCCCTAACTAAGTTCCGAGGTGAGTACTATCTGACTCTGAGAAATGACCTAAGGGGATATGTGGCGAGGAGTAGTGATGGGCTTCATTTCGAGAAACCTGTTCCATGGTGTTTCGATGATGGATCGGAGCTTGGAAGCTACAACACCCAGCAACATTGGGTGACACACAGCGATGGGTTATTCCTGGTATATACTAGGAGAGGAGCAGATAATGATTATGTCATCAGACATAGGGCACCACTATTCATGGCTGAGGTGAACCCCGAGAAGCTGTGTGTACTCGGAGATACTGAGGTAGTTTTGGTCCCTAATAAAGGAGCACAACTTGGAAACTTTGGTACAGTAAATGTCTCACCCTATGAAACATGGGTGTTAACTTCTGAGGGGATGCATGGCGATGCAAAGAACCCTATGGATGTGAGGTTAACTGAGAGTAGGGGGGCCAACAACAGGATATATATTGTTAGAATTAAGTGGGATAGGCCCAATAAAATCGTGGAAAATTATGTGACATAATCTGGAGGAGAGAAGGTTTTCAATGGAGACTGAAAATGTGTCATCCTAGGTTGGTTCAAAGAGTTGGCTTGAGGTGAGGTTGCCGATATATGAGGAAGTTGGAAGGGGATAGTATGAAGATTGAGGTAGAGCTCTCTTTTCACAGATAAGTGAAAGGAAGAGAAGTCTATGGAATGAAGTTGATTATATGTACCAGGTCCAGAGAGAAAGTAGTTGGATATTCTTGAGAAGCCCGTATTCTTTGACCTCCCCAGCCATTGATGATTATGACTATCATCCCCACTAATATTTGAGGTATTGTAAGTCCTTATCTTGGCGGAGACGGTTTCAGTCACTCTTCTTGGTTGCCGGTTTTGTTAGAGGAGCGATCTTTGTGGCTTCTACAACCTTCTTAGCTGAATATACGAAGGGTATTGCAAAGTCGACCTTCTTATTCTTCCTGAACTCCTTGAAGATTCTCTTACCTATCTCATATTTTATTCTAGGTCGGTCTGTGGCCAGAGTCATGTACCGGAGACGCATGTATACTCCATAGTCATAAAAGTCGGATCTTATGTACGGCTCCTGGCCTGTTGCCTTTATTATATCTCTTGTCACTTCACGAGCAGCATTTATAAGAATCTTCTCAGCTTCCTCCCAGTCGGAGTCGTAGGTCATTCTCACTACAACTTCGTCTAGAATATATGCAGACCTACGTGCCTTCCTGAGCATAGGGGACTCTTCTATCTCCTCCTCACCATTCTTCTTGGGAGTATAGTTGATCACTAGGTTTGAGAAAAGCATACTGTTAGGTATGAGTATATGTCTTCCAACTGGCTCCTCACTTCCAACAGCCCCTCCCACCTGGTTAAGTATGGTGTACATTGGTCCAGTATCTATCACATCCCCTACAAGGCCATAGGATGGAAGCTGGACCCTGTCACCGACCCTGAATGGTCTTTTCACAGTTATCATGAGCCATGCGGTGAAGCCTGAAACAGGCTGTTGTAGAGCCCAACCCAAGAACATTCCCCCGAAGGCACCTATTATGGTGGAGATGGCACCCATTTGGAAGAAGCTACTTAAAATGCCTAAAAGTGTAAGAAAGATTATTGTAAAACGCCACAATCCGAGTATCATTTTCACATCCCCCTCCGTTCCACCCATACGGAGGATTGCAGACTTAATGAGCCTAGAGGACAGTTTGTAAAACAAGTATATTATTCCAATTATAACTAGAAGCCATACTAGAGTGGATAGCTCTCCGGATAGGAGACCATTTAAGGCTTCTAGTATACTATCTATCATCTTTACCCTCACGTCGTTCTCTGCCTCATTACCTACCACATATATAAATTTTGTTGTCCCTCGAAGAGCTTTAAATGAGGGCCAAGCCCACATAGAGAGGAACGATGTCGAATGAGCTGAAGAGGGGGTGTATTGATGCAGCTTTACGTGGAATAGAGATGGACATTGAGAGGCTTCAACAATGGCTTAATGAATTGGAGCTGGACGAAGAGAGGAGGAGGTCAATGGAGGAGAAGCTGGATCAACTGCGTTCCGACTTGGAGAAATTTAAGAGCATCAGGCTGGAGGAGTATGAACTCCCCGAAAGAAGAGAGGTTGTTGGATGGATCAATGAGGGATGCAAACCAGGGGTACTGCTGGAAGTTGAGAATATGAGCAGATCAGGGCCATTCTACCATATTACAGGTATTGTTGGGGAGGATTTCTCCATAATGGAACAGAGAGTGAGGTATTATATATCGATATATTTGGTGTATCCAAGATACTATCCCTTTCCGAGTTTCTATGTTTATGTGGAGGATTTGAGAAGAGGGAAGAGATAGGGATAACCATTCTTATATATTTATATAAGGATGGTTAAGTATATCTACCATGCCAATACTACCTCTCCATAGAAAACTGAGAAAGAAGATGCATAGGATTGTTGCGTTTGCACAGGACTTGATGGTTCTCACACTATATGAAATGTTCCCTACAGCGATAATCCACGGTGGCACCTGTATATGGAGATGCTATGGTAGTAATAGGTTTTCAGAGGATTTAGATATATATCTCCCTACGGGGGCTAAGGGCACAAAAAGTATGGATAGATATATTGAGGAACTTAAGAGGAGAGATTTCCAGCTCGGAAAGTTTAAAGTGTCTACAGACACGCTCTTCGCCAAATTTACTTATAGAGACGTAGTTGTGAGGTTAGAAGCTGTCTTCAAGGAAACAAAGAGAGTAGTCTCAAGGGAGTATGAGATGATAGATGGAAGTTTCATAGCAGTCTACACACCTCCTCCGGAGGAATTAGTTAGAGAGAAGGTGGAAGCATACAGAAGTCGAAGGAAGGTGAGAGACCTTTATGACATATACTTCCTCCTGAATTTCATTGAGAGGAAGGAGGATGTGATAAAGGATCTAACTAATCTACTTGAGGATTTTAAGTATCCAGTGGATAGTGAGGAGCTGAAGACGCTGATAATTTCAGGGGCAGTACCTAGGGTGGAGGATATGTTCAAGAAGGTGGAAATATGGGTAAGACGAAATATTTGAAAGAGATTGAGGAGTTCTTCCGGAAGACTCCTGTAGTTGCAACACGAGATATAAAGGTCTTCGTGAAAAATACTGGATACTCCTATCTTTTAGTACATAATTTAGTTAAGACTGGGAGGATAAAAAGGGTAACTAAAGGTTTCTATAGTATATATGATGACCCTGTAGTGGCAGTATTCTGCTTCAAACCAGCATATATTGGGCTACAGGACGCCTTAAGCTTCCATAATTTGTGGGAGCAGGAGACAGCCACCATAATAGTTACAGGCAAGAGGATCAGGACGGGAATAAGGAGAATTTTCGGAGTGAATGTAGTTGTGAGAAGAATTAAACCTATCTATATTTTTGGATTTGACACCATTCGATATGGAGAATTCTTCATACCGGTCTCAGATATAGAGAAGACCCTAATAGACTTCATATATTTCAATGAGCCAATTAGGGAAGATGTCTTAAGAGAGTTGAGGAGAAGACTTGATCAGAGGAAGCTTGCTGAGTATCTTAAGGCTTATCCGGATAGGGTTCGGAGAAGAGTTTGGAGAGCTGCTGGAAGAGAATGAATGTCAAATCCTATAGATGTTAAATGATCTCGACCGAAGGTGGTGTACACATATTCCTTTCACCGGAATATTCTCCTCTCTTAGTAGTGTTGTTGTATCCTTCACATAGTCTTCAATCCGATCCTTCTCCGATAGAGTTAGATAGCTCTCAGGATGATTCCTCCTCAACCAGTCTCTAAATTCCTTACCTGAGGCTTTCAAGTTCATTAGCTCAAGCCAGTAGAAATCTGTGAAGTCCTTTGTCTCCTCTATTATGAGCCTCAAGTCGGTCAAGCCGGGGATTATGGGTGATATGAAGGCGTAGTTCCTGACACCATTTTCGTGAAGAACCCTTAGGGCATCTATCCTCTCCCTGCTGCTTGGAGATAGTGGTTCTAAAACCTTCTCTATAGATCTGCTGAAACTGTTAACTGTGAGACCCACCTCCAGATCCTCAAATCTCTTGAAGAGGTCAACATCCCTCAGGACCAGGGGAGATTTCGTCAGGATACTCAGTTCAATTGACTTATCCATATTCTTCAGCAATCTTCTGGTTAACTTAAGCTTACGTTCTATTGGCTGATATGGATCTGAAACACTGCTCATATAGACCTTTCCATCCACATGCCTACCTTTGACCAGTTCAGGCAGGTTCTCCTTCACAACAACCCATGACCCCCATCGTCCAAACTGATACCACTTAGACATAAATTTCGCATAGCAATATAGACAGTTATGTTCACAACCCACATACTGATTGATAACCCATCTGGCTCCCGGAATCTTCGTAGAAGTGAAGACACTTTTCGCATTGAGCCTAATTATATGCAATTGACTGAGAATAAGGAATACGAGGAATTGAAATAGGTTTTCTTAATTTCATGACTTGATTCAAATGCTAATGATGGAACATAGAATATCGACGATTCAAGGAATGCCATTAAACATAATTTATTTCTGCTCCTATTCCATTGCGATTTTGAGCATGGATCCTCTTATCTTAGGATATCTTCTGATATGAGCTACCTCTACAAAATTTTTAGCATACATCAGTTGTTTATCATCTGCGGTGATTAGGAGACCTCGACTTCTTCAGTCAGTCCTATATAAAGGGCATCATAGAGGGAGATGGAACTCTTCTTTGCTATTTTCATAACTGTTTGAGGGAGCTCTTTTTATGTCGATCTTCTCCATCTCTTTCTTCGATCTATCTGGAATTCTGACGGTTATAGTTGCCATCCATACATTGAAGCATTGCAAAATATATGTACATTCAGGCATATACGTATTTGAGATATTTATGAAGAGACCTAAGTTTCTTGTTTTGGAATATAATGCATGACTCCGAAGCCTGCTGTTCTATAACCCCCAACATTTGAGTATTCCCCAAACCGGCTGAGAGTTTGGATAATTTTATTCATCTCATCCCCTAAGGGTGCCTCGTAAGTAGCCCATCCCTTGAAGCCTACTAATTTTCTCTCACGGGTCTCTACATATACTGTTCTCAACGTATGTTCAACAATACCCACATTCTTCCGCAGCCATAAAACCAGATCATCAGAGTTGATGTCTCTGTACAGATCATTAGACGAGTATAAGTTCCATAAAGTGAATAGATTTGTGAAGAGCTTAATCGGGTCTGGATATAGTGAATGATATTTGGAGCCGAGCTGAGAGAAGTATGTTGGAGTCTTGAAGACGATTCTGAACCTCTCCTTCGGTTCGGCATCGATCAGTTCATCATAGGAAATGGAGTCAAACCCTATATTCATCACGTAGGCTGAGGTACTTATGATGGTAAGATGGAAACATTCCGGAATATTCTCGAGAATACGCTCTACAAGATCATCTGTCAAAAGCTTTATGGTGAATGAGACTGGGTATGTGTGATCTACAACATACCCCTTGGCAAACTTCCCCTTTGATTTGAAGTAGAGAGGAGTAGTTGCATAGGGTTTCGGAGTCTGCTCCTCATGAAGTTTGAAGGAAAGTGCAGGGTCTATCTTCCTCACAATATGAAGGAAGATTCCCCGAACTATATCACCCGTATAGAGTGGAACATGAAGAGGTTTCTCAAGCTGTAGAGAGAACTCCAGCATCGCAGGCATAATTACTCCATAATAATTCTCTCTCTACAATTGATTAAAGATATCTTCAAAGGGAGGATGGTAAGACATAAATCCCCTATTAGAGAGAAGGATACAGAGTATGGTTAGTGAAGTCATACTAATACGTTCTAAGATCAAGGAGTATAGCAAGGAGGAGGGTGTTCTCAACAAGTTCCATAAGGCCTTGGACAGGGCAGGTATAAAGGATATTATAGATGAGGGGAACATAGTTGCTGTGAAGATACATATAGGAGACTTGAAGGGAGGCGGATACAGGTATATAAAACCTGTATTCGTCAGGAGGTTAGTGGATAAAATACGGGATGTAGGGGGAGAGCCCTTTGTAACCGACACCTGGGGACTGAGACATATCTTAGCAGGTATAAAAAATGGTTTCAACTATACGACTTTGAATGCACCAGTAATTCCAGCCAATGGAATCAGAGAGAATTACTTTGTCTCAGTGAAGTTGGAGAGGTATTTCAGACTCAGAGAGGTTCAGGTTGCTGGAAACATATATGATGCGGAAGTGCTCATCAACTTTGCCCACGCTAAGGGACATCCTTCCTCAGCATATGGCGGTGCACTGAAGAACATTGCAATGGGATGCACATCCTACAAGACAAGGGGACTTATCCATGCCTTGGAGAAGGAGGATAAGACAGGTGAGAGATTCCAGGAGGCTATGATCGATGTGGTAGCAGGAGTTCTGGAGAATAAGAGGAACAAGGCACTACATATAAACTATATAATGGATGTGAGTGAGAACTGTGATTGCGCACCATGGAGCAACAACCCTCTTATTCCAGACATTGGGATAGCCATTTCGAGGGATCCTGTGGCATTAGATACTGCTACACTTGACTTGATAAATGAGGCCCCACCTATACCCTACTCTATCGCAGATGAGAAGGAGCTTCCGCCAGGTTCCAATAAATTCAAAATAATTCATGGAAAAGACCCATATATACAGGTTTATAAAGCTGAAGAAGCTGGACTGGGAGAAACGAAATACAAAATAATAGAATTATAAGATTCGATTTATTTTCTATGAAATTTAGAGCCTCAGCATTTTTCCCGGAAAAGCATATAAACTTTTTCCCCAAAACCAGAGGAAGAAGTGGAGGAAATTACATGTATCTTCATACCTGAAGATAAGTACTGTAGGAAAGGTATTGGAAATGCCCCTATATGAGGCATTTATGAGAGAAATCATGAAGCCGAGAGAATACTTCACGGATGGGATTCCACAGGGGATAGTTACTTGGGCCTTTGAGGTGCCTGGCAGATTTCCCAGCATGAATTCTTTAAAAGAAAGGGATTTAAACAGGTAAGTGAAGACAATCCATTTCTACTTTATTATCCTCTTAAAGAGGGGTTCATATACAAGCCGAAGGTAAATAGATATATCCCACAGGAAGAAGATAAGGGAAAGGCACTCATATTCTATGACCCTTCTGTCCATTCTGCATATACTTTACTCAAATTATTAAAGACCTATTGGTGAGATATCGCACATACCAATTCGAATCATCAACCAGTTTGAAGAGACAAATAAAGTGAAAAAGAGAGGAAAATCTATTTCTGCATTGTGAATCAGAAGCCTATAAAGTCCTTCTTCATGGACAGAGAAGGATTTCAGAGAGAAGTGAGAGAAGCCTTAAAGTGAAGAGGAATAGAGGAAGGTTCTTAAGTTTCCCCTAGAATTTTTATTTTCCCAAAAATTATGTCAGAGACAAGCATGAAGGTAAGGGTAGATACCTCTAAATGTATTGGGTGTGGAAAATGTAAGGAGGTCTGTCCAGTTGGAGTATTTGAAATAATTGATGGGAAGTCACATCCAGTTAATGCAGAGGCCTGTGTAATATGCAGAGCCTGCATAATGAATTGCCCAGTTAATTGTATAGAGATTTCTTCAAGAGAAGTTAGGGTTATGTAGAATTTTCTCGCTATCAAATCAGCATTAAGAAGTATTAATTAGGCATAGATAGAACATTTTATAGTGAGTTATGTTATTGTGGAGGAGTGACAGCATAGCAGTATGGAGAAATGAGGAGGTTAGAAGGAGGCTTTCACACTATTATAAAGTAATGAAGGGGGAGAGGAATGCAAAATATAGAGTGGTGAAAAGATTTCCTGTAGATTTCTCGGATGATATGACAGTTGAGGAGCTTATGTCTCTCCATTCTGAGATGCGTAGAGAATTTGATGAATTCTATGAGGAGAAGATGGAGAGAGAACTAACAGACAATATTCCACATGGAAACTTTCTTGAATTGAAGATCAGGATTGTGAAGCTATTGGTGAGGGAATGTAAGTTATGTGAGTGGAGATGTGGAGCGAGAAGGCTGGAGGGGGAGAGGGGAGTTTGTGGACTCGACTCCAAGGTCAGGGTTTCCACCGCATTTCTACACATGGGGGAGGAGGCTCCCCTTGTTCCATCAGGTACAATTTTCTTCACAGGATGCAGTTTCAAATGTGTATTCTGTCAGAACTATGACATTTCAACGAATCCCTTCAATGGTATAGAAACTGATCCTTATTCCACTGCTCTGGAATAGCAATATGTATATGACAGAAGAAGCTCTGGAACTTCTCTTGGATCTTATTGACATATGGCTTCCTGACTTCAAATATGGAAATAACGAGTGTGGACTAAGATTGTCAAAGGTAAAAAATTATTTTGAGATAGTATCAAGGAACCATAAAAGAGTCTGTGAGGTTAATGATGTTATCATTAGACATCTAGTTTTGCCGAATCATATAGAATGCTGCACAAAGCCTGTTCTCCTCTGGATAGCTAGACATTGTAATAGAGCACTAGTGAATGTAATGAGCCAATATCGACCGGAGCATCTGGTATATAGAGAACCAGAGAAATACTCTGATATCGCGAGGAGGCCAAACAACAGAGAGATGGAAGAGGCATATAAATATGCTGACGAACTAGGTTTATGCTGGAAGCCAGTGAGCTGACAGCTCATAAAACAAATCTATTTTAAGATTTAAGTTGAAAGGTTATTGGTGAAGAACATGGGAGTATATTATGAGAAACCTACAGCAGCATTTGTACTTTCCTTAATAGGTGGGATACTTGTATTGATTTGGGGTGTAATTATAGGGGTGTTACTCGGAATATTAGGAGGTATAACAGAGATTGCTAGTATAATGAATAGAATTATGTTGATCAGTATATTAGGTGGAATTTTCATAATTCTTGCAATAGGAGTGATAATTCTTGGCATACTGATGGTGTGGGGCGCCTTCATGATAAATAGTGGAGTACCTTCAGAGGTAAGGAATGGAGGGATAATAATGTTGGTAGTTTCTGTGATATCCATATTTTTTGGTGGAGGGTTCTTCATCGGTTCATTACTTGGGATAATTGGAGGAATCCTGGCATTGGTATGGGAGCCCTCACATTATCCAGCGGCTCAAAGTTAGATGGATCCTCGGAGGGGTGAATCTAATCATAGCACATAATGCTCATAGATCACCTCCATACATCATCGGATCCCATTATAAGTATGATTATCAAATATAAAATAATTTTTCGAATGATTTTTACTTAAATTTCTGAATAAAGACATAAATAATATATAAATAATGAAAACCTGTATTTATTCATATAAATTTAGTTCTTTCAAAAAAATTAAATAAATATAAGAAGATAAATATCCAAGATGCCAACCACCTACAAACCTCTTGAGAAGCCTACAGCAGCATTCGTCATCTCCCTAATTGGAGGGATATTGATACTTATAGAAGGACTAATACTTGGGTTATTGGTGTTCATCGCAGGAGGAATAACAGCATCATTGGGAGGGATGCCGTCTGTAGGGATTGCATTAGCTGTAACAGGAATTCTGATCATAGTATATGGTTTAATGGCTATAGCACTCGGTATTCTCACTATCTACGGCGCCTTCAAGATGAATACAGGAATCCTCAGCGAAATTAGGAAGGGCGGAATAATAGTACTAATATGCTCTATAGTCTCATTCTTCTTTGGAGGAGGATTTCTCCTCGGCATGATCTTAGGAATAATAGGAGGTATACTGGCACTTATATGGAGACCCACCATAATGACACAGAGAGTGCAACCACCTCCGCCATAACCTCCTTCTATTTTATATGTTTCTATATTCTATTCAGAAAACATGAAAGAAATACTAGAAAGAATACTTAAATTTAGAGATGAGAGAGGGTGGAAGAAGTTCCATAAACCTAAGGAGCTTGCAGCTTCAATTGCTATAGAGGTTGGAGAACTTCTGGAGGTCTTTCAATGGTTAAGCGAAGAGGAAGTGAAGAAATTACTGGAGGAGAATGAAGGATTCAGAGAGAGGCTGAGGGAGGAGATTGCAGATATATTGATTTATACGCTTATTTTAGCCCATGAGACAGGAATAGAACCTAGGGAAGCCATACTTAGGAAGATAGAGGTAAATAGGAGAAAGTACCCAGTGAATGAATATTATGGTGTTGCCAGGATGGATTTATTAGAAGGGAGAAAAGTGGAGTAGATATCTATATTACATCCAGAAAGGACTTCATTACCTCTTTCATGTTGTCACCTCTAATCAGAACCGTTCTTTCATCGATCTTCTCAACGTTTGGAGGTGGGCTATATAGCTTAAATGACGAAACATGAAGTTTCTGTATCATTATTTCATATGGTGATTTCAGCTTGAAGGGCTTTATCTTATCTCTATTCACTAAGGCTTCATAAGTCTTCAATTCTATAAGTTTGAGGGCCTTAGCTGGAGTGAGGCATACAGCAGAACTTCTAGATAGGGCACGTTTCACAGGGGCAGTAATTATATTCGGAACATTTCTTCTAGCTTCTTGGCAGGCAGCTTCATCTCCAGAGATCATTAATGTTGGAATATCGAGATCGCCTGCATAAACCATCTGTAGAGTAACTTCACCAGCTTCGAGATTGTTTACAATCATCTTAACCCATGTTTTTGAGCTCATCGTATGATCAAAAACAGCTTTAGAACCAGCCATACCATGACATCCAATAGATATTAGATATTCACATTCCTCAAGGAGTGGTAGATACTCGCTTTTTGGAGAACCTTGAATAAGCAGAATGTCAGGGTCTTCTATTAGGTCAGGAATTATGTTAACAGAAAAGTTAGCTCCATGTCCATCATTTACAATAATTGTAGATACTCCAGCCCTCTTTGCACCCCGTACAACAGCATTCACTTCATCTGTCAAATATTTCCTGGCCTCCTGATACATGGGGTCGTTAGGATCAGAACCAAACTGTCGCTCTATTACGAGAGAGTGAACACCTTCTAGATCGGTTGAAATATAGAGTTTAGGAGACAATTTAGAGTTAAGTAGGTTATATGAGGTTAAAAGAATTTTTAGAAAAGAAAAGAAGTTTTAAATAACATTCATGGGGTACTTGGAGGATTAAGATTGGAATATGGGTTTGATACAGGGATTCTCTATCTTAAGGATAGAGAGTTGAAGGATGCCTTAGAGCTCTTTGCAGATAGAGGAGTGAGATATATAGAGCATGGTATGGACTTCTTGAGGGAGTTGGAGGAGGATGCTGAGAGGAAGTTTCGAGAGATCTCTGAAATCACAGAGAGCTTAGGCTTATATGTTGTTCAGGTACATGCACCTTATATAGGGGTATATGAGAAACTCGGTGACATGGATGAAGAGATCTATAGAAAGACTCTTAAGAGAATGCTGAGGTGGGTAAGGTATACCTCTATACTTGGCTCTAATAACATGATTGTACATCCTGCAGAGCTACCCAAGACTATAGAGATGAGTTTTGTTGATGCTGTAGAGTTTTGTAGGAGAAGAAACTTGGAGGTAGCGAGAGAGCTCTCTAAGGCCGGTGAGGAATATGGTGTCACAATATCTTTTGAAAATGAATATGGATTAAAGTTCGGTTGTTCACCAGAGGATTTAATTGAGATAGTTCAAGTTAATCCAGATATTTTGGGGATATGTTTCGATGTGGGGCATGCTAATATTCGACAGCTAAATCTTGTTTCATTCCTGAAAAAGATAAGTAGATTTCTCACAGCTACACATCTCCACGATAACAATGGTGTATCTGATGAGCATCTGCCCCCAATGATGGGGAGCATAAATTGGAGGGAGCTTATTATAGGATTCAAAGAGATAGGGTACAGTAAACCTCTGATCTTGGAAGTTGGGTCTGGAAAGAATTATATGACATCATTAAACAGATTTGAGATCTCAAGAATGGTTCTTGACACACTCCTGGGAAAGTAGCTGTATATAATTTTTAGGATAGTTCAATCCTCTTCAAAACAAAAGATATAAGAGCACTCTATATAATCTTCATCTATTGCCATATTAACTGTTAGGAGATATTCCTTACCGGATTCAATGCACCATTCATAGCATTCAAACTTAGCATTTTCTTCCTGAAAGGCTTTAGGAATTTTCCTTTTAACTCCTTCAGGTAGTGCAGAATATGAGAGCACTTCACAATAGTTGGGTTTGAAATTATGAAGAATTACTCCATCGACAGCGAGGAGATATCCACCTGAAAGAAGGAGAGTGAAGTTGCCGAAGTTCAGTAAGCTAAGAAGGATGAATTTACCATTCTCTGTGATAAGAGATATTTCAGCTCTATACGAGAAACATTTCACACTTCTTATTGGTGAAAGTTGAAGTTCACCTTCATATACCTTACACCTCACCTTCGATTCTTCAGGGAGGAGAAGCTTCATAGACTCACCATCGAAGGAAACATCTAGATCACTTAGGTTCAGCCACTTATATTCCTCCACAGGACTCGTTTTAAGATATCTAAATAAGGTATATTATGATTATGGTTCAAGGAGCTCAGCCTTCAATAATCTATCAGATAGTATACAGACTATCCTAACTTTTAGGATCATACCTTCTGGAAGACGTCTATCCACGATGATGGTGGGACCATGACGGAGAGGATATAAATATTGATGCTTGCCATCCCAATCTCCTACAACTACATCCACAATCTTGTTCAACAAGCGTTTTTTGGCCTCTCTGTTGACGGAAGTAGCTTTGGAGACCAGTTTTTCAGCAGTAGGAGACGACCGAGAGGGCGGAGCACTTGGGAATCCTGAGAAGGCTGACATAGGTAGGGCTCTGAATCTGTATACAGTTATTTTCTCGACACCTAGAGATACGCACTTCTCCATCAATTCAATGGATTTAGATATATGGTCCTCCGGCTGTTCAGGTAGGCCGTGAAGGAAATATATGTAGGGTCTCAATCCATATTTCTTGAGTAGTTTTATTGCCTTTAATGCATCTGATGGCGTTGATGGCCTACCTAATGCTTTTGAATACTCCTTTGAACCAGTCTCTACACCTATATGAATAGGTGTATCTTTAAGATACTTCCCCAGGATCTTGGCGATTTCTTCATTTAAGAGGTTAGCCTTGAGATTCTCAGCCATCACCACAGCTCTATCACATATTATAGAGGAAACAGTTGATAGAAGTTCTTCAAGAGCCTCTGGATCTGGAGGAGGATTCTCCGGATCTGTCTGGAAAGTATTGAAGTTACTTCTCCCATATTCCAAGATATCTGAACCAGATAGAACCACTCTCCTTACACCCTCCTCCACCAACCCACTTACTTCCCTTGCGATAGAATCTATTCTACGGCTTTTTGATGGACCCAAAAAACTGGGCACACTACAATACCCGCATCCTGGGGGAATATTGAGTGGGCACCTCCATCTCTCCTCCCCGGAGCCTGTACGACAGAGATTGCAGAAAGTACATTTCCTCCCATCTGGTAACCTAATTGTGGTTCTGAAGGAATTGCTACATCCTCTCACAACCTCAACATACACTCTAGCCCATCTATAATTCCTATAATCTTTTATTCTATGAAAGGATGGGGAATATTTGGACCAATCTCTCGGTGTTAAGGTAGGAGCCAAAGGATTCACAATTAATTCATCTTGCGAAATGAAGCTTATTCCCCTCAGATTTTTAAGAAAATTTTCTTCCGGAAGTTGAGCATCACTAAGACCATTCTCAAGTAAGGCTTCAAGGATTTTCTCTCCCTCTCCAATTATTGCTAAGTCGAAACCATATCTTATCATCGAAGGATCACATGCGATTGGACCACCTAATATGGCGGGAGATTTGGAAACCCTTCTCCAGAGATTTATGAGACGTATACAATCTCTGCGATTGACGCTCATCCCAGACACCATCAGTACATCAACTTCTTGAAGCCGATCTACTTGAGGCATGCGATCCATAATTTTAACACCTAGATTTCTCTCTTCAAGAATACCAGCTATTGTTCGGGCTCCTGCCCCAATAACGTCTTTGGTTGAGTGGCGGAAATAGGGAGCTGTGAGATCCACTATTAGAAATTTTTTCAACAAAATATTTCGAGCGGTGGCATCATTTATAATTTAGGCGGAGAAAGATTAATCTCCAAGGTGAGGAACCATAATCTTCAGAAGATAATGAACATACTTTGGATGACAATTGGTGTATTTCTCATAATATTAGGTGTTACATTAATTTGGTATGGTATGCGAGGGAAGGCTAGGACTTCAGGTGTGATTCTGATCGGATTTATTCCAATTATATGGGGGGAGCCGAGTGAGATTAAGTGGCTACTCCCCCTTCTCATTGGAACAATCGTGCTTAGTTTCTTGATCGTAGTGGTGAGTTACTATGCCGGTTAAATGTGAAATCTGCAATAGGAAACTGGCGAAGTATGTCTGTATAGAGTGTGGAGCGAGAGTCTGTGAAGATTGCTACGATAGAGAGAGCTTGATGTGTATACGTTGCCAGCCGCCGAAGAAAGAAAGAACATTATTGAACTCTTATTACATCTGGAGTGGTCTATTCTTGATTATGATAGGAGCTATAATTCTATCTCTTGGGGGCTTAGAGGGAGGAAGTTTCATTTACATATTTCCCTTCTTCTTAATATCCACATCTGACTGGAGGATTGCTTTGGTAGGGATCTTTCTCTTCATTTTTATGATGGTTCTCATTCTAATTTATATAGGGAGGCTGATTCGGGAAACGCCTCAGTGATCTTATAAATTCTTACTTTTGATCGACAAAATAATATAATTTTAGAGTGGGAGTCTAAGGATGAGAGTAAAGTGTATGGGAAGCTGAAGGATAGATTAAGAAGTGGAGAGATTTTGCTTGGAGCTTGTATCGAGACACCTGAGCCCGATTATGCAGAGGTTATGGGATTAATAGGTTTCGACTGGCTTTGGATAGATATGGAGCACTGCCCCTTCTCCATAAAGGATGTGGAGACAACGCTGCAGGCTCTTCAAAGTACAGATGCAGGAATATTGGTCAGAGTGCCGTGGAATGACTTCGTTTACATAAAGAGGGTGCTAGATCTCGGGCCGGATGGGGTTATTGTACCATGGATTAACAGTAGTAGGGAGGCTGAAGAGGCAGTTGAGGCCTGTAGGTACCCTCCTGAAGGGATAAGAGGGTGTGGACCCAGGAGAGTTGCTTGGCGGAGAGGATTTGAGGAGTATGTGAAGAATGCTAATAAGGAGGTTGTGGTTGTTCTGCAGATAGAGACTGGAGAGGCTGTCAGAAACCTTGATGAGATTTTGAAAGTGGATGGTGTAGACGCTACATTCATTGGACCAGCAGATCTCTCTGCAAATTTGGGGCATATAGGTGAATTGGATAATACTGAGGTGTTGGAGACGATCCGAGAAGTTTTGAGGAGACATGAGGGAAAAGAGATATGTCCAGGAATTGCTGCAACACCAGGCTCTGCACAGCGATATATAGAAATGGGATTTAGGTTGGTTAGTGTGGGAAGTGATTTGGGTTTTATGCGGATGAAGGCAGAGGAGATTCTCAGGAAATTGAGAAGCCTGCTTAAAGGCTGAACATCGAAAGGAGAAGAAGATTCAGAAATAGAACTGTTGGAACGATGAACTTCATGAAGGATTTGTAAGAGGATACACCATGTACAACTACATTTTTAAGAATATTGTAGTTCTCTCCAAGTACCTTCACATAGGTATAGATTCTATTTACAGCATATTTTGACTTCCCTAAGTTTGAAATAGCCTTATTCAGACACCTCTTAGTGGCATTTAGGACTTTTTCATGATCCACAGCATTTCCCAATGGATGGTAAGTGACGCCTTGTCCTATTGCCGTAACAGTATGTGTGTCTGTTGTTCCCACTAGAGGAATCACGTTTCTATAGCCACCATTCTCCTTGAGATATCTCTGTACATACCTCTCTAATGTTTCTCGCAGCTCTGGGATCATATTATTGGCATCATAAAGCAGAAGGACGACGCACAAATCACCATAATCTATGAGGGTAACGGATACGCCATCAGGTCCCATACCCTCCTTTCTTGTTATCCCTGTGTCTCTCACTTTAGCCATTCCAACCTTCACCTGCCTTGCTCTTTGAACATTCAGAGTCTTTGGGACTATCTTTTCTAATACTGAGACGCGAGTATCTCCCAGAGTTATTGGCTTACCCTCTGCACCAATATTGTTATGTAAATCTATTAGAGTTAGGTTTGTACCTATTTTCTCTTCTAAATATTCGGCTACGTTATGTGAGATGTCCTCTGCATCAGAGTTAAGTTGAGAGATGAATGAAAAACTTAGGTTATGCGTTGGAAACGTTGTCACATTAAAGAGATTTCTATGTTGGTTGGGATAGGGAAATCTGCTAATAAATTTCTTCTCTTTCTTAACTGCCCTTGAGAGATCTCGAATGAGACGAACTACTTCTTTGGAGGATGGAGCATCATCCCTATGCGTCGCTGCACCATGAAAGACAAGAAAGACACCACCTATTAGCTTCTCAAGCTTGCGACTTATTTGATAGGAGAGGTTACTACTCCCAACATTCCTGAAAGGCCCTGGATGTAATGATGGAATTATCACTCCCCCCTTCATTTTTCCATTCTCTCCTTGGAAGAGGATATAGGATAC
>NJEE01000030.1 GCA_002255045.1 Candidatus Bathyarchaeota archaeon ex4484_205
TATCTGTGGAATGGCCGCCATCCCTCAGTTGTTTGAGGCGTTCTCTCACTTGGAGGGCTGGGTCGTATACATTTTGTATTGCCCTCATAGAGCTCGGCTCATTTCCGGTATAGCTCTGTGCAGCATTCTCGCCGCGTGGACAGTAAATACATTTACCATGTGGACATTTTGCAGGACTAGACATAAGAGCAACTACCACTACACCAGAGGCACTCCTAACGGGTTTCCTCAAGGATTTCAGTATGGCCTCATGGAGCGAAGCCACTGTTGCCCAGGCTCCCTTTTGAGCACAAACCTCTTCCGATAATTTATTCTGTTCCTAGCCCTCGGGATTGGACTCCTCCTTTCTCTCCTTGGAAGCTTAGGAGTGACTGAACGGACTTTTCCAGCCTGCGTAATACTACCGTGTGTCACCATTTTTGCTACTCACCTGAGAAATATTCATTAAAGTCGAGTGATTTATATCTTCCGTTTAAAATGGCTGGTGACTGGAAGACTTACCTCTCTATAATGGATTGCACGATAGGGGGAGGGTTACTTTATGTCATAGAGGCCTTCATTCCCAATGCTCCTCACGTGAACCTTATAGATATGAAGTATCTTCCATTAAGTTTTCTGATGGGTATGTTCGCCGGGTTCCTCTATTCCGCCCTCGGAGTTATTGTTCTCTACCTTGTCTTCTCAAGGAGGTGGAAGGATGGTTGGATGAGCTACTTCCTCTCAGACATACTGCTAATATTCTTCGGCTTCACGATATACTCCTTTTTAAGCATACTCTCGCCGGTGATCTACCCCGCTGCCAGGTATGGACATTTAGAATACTATCTCAACGTTTTCATTCCCGAGGTTTTAGCAGTTCTCCCTATGGGGGTACTTGGCACAGGTTTTCGATTTTTATTGGTTGAGAAGTTAGGATTGAAGTGGAGCTTTCTCTCCTGTAGGTAGTCTTATCCAACGCCCGAAATCGGAGACATTTTTGAGAACCTCTCCGGAGAATACGGGGCCATCTCTGCAGACCCTCAGCCCGAGGGGATCTAGAACACAGGAGGCACATATTCCCATAGCACACTTCATATAACGTTCCAATGAGGCCTCCACAGGAATATTGAGGGAGAGACAGAGGTTTACCACCCTCCACATCATGGTTTCAGGGCCACATGTATAGACTTTTTTAGGGAGTTCTTCTCTGATCACTTTCCTGAGGATCTTGAGGGGGGTACCCTTCTCCCCCAGGGAACCATCTTCCGTAAATATGTGGATCTCTTGAGAAGGTTGAAGCTCCTCGACACCTATGACTTCTGAAGAGGTCTTAAACCCTAGGATGGAAATTATCTCAGAACCTAATTCTCTCAGTTTGGAAGCTAGATATATCAATGGAGCGACTCCGAGTCCACCACCTATGAGAAGTACACGCCCCTTGACAAGGGAGAAACCATTTCCATAGGGGCCCCTCACTCCTATTTTCATTCCAGGCTTCATGGAGGTGAGGGCTTCAGTGGCCTCCCCCACTCGTCGGACTAGGAGAGTTACTTCATCTCCTCTAACATTTGAGATGGATAATGGGATCTCATCAACATTTGGAATCCATATCATGAGGAATTGTCCGGGCGTGGAGTCTCTGCATTTTGGGTCCATGAAGGTTATTCTGTAGATATCTTTCGCAATTTCGAAGCTGGCCTCTATATTTGAGAGGCGATATCTATGCTCCATGTGCAACACCTACAAGTTTGGACACATTCTTATATCCACTTTCTCTGAGGAAGAACTGTAGCTCCCTTGTCAGTTTTCTGAAGATATTCAACTTCTCTCTGGCCAGGATGGAACCTATCTCCAGGAGGGAGGCGCCGGCCATCAGAAATTTAACAGCCGACTCAAGGGAGGATATACCGCCACAGCCGATTATCGGAATATTCACCTCACGATATAGCTCATATACACTTCTCAGAGCTATGGGTCTTATGGCTGGGCCTGAGAGTCCACCGATTTCATTCTTCAGAACAGGTTTAGCAAGGGATACATCTATTTCCATTGCTTTTATGGTATTTATGGCTACAATACCGCTTGCCCCTGCCCTCTCAGCTGCCTTCGCCTTTTCAACTATATTCAACCCCTCTATTGAGAATTTGGCGAAGACAGGCTTATCCACAGAATCGGTTACCTGAGACACTACTTCAGCTATCTTCTCCCTCTCTTCAGAGAGAGAGGAGACCTCTGTAACGCTGGGACAAGATAAGTTAAGCTCATATGCATCCACTATATCAGCGAGGATGTTTGTTGCCTCTGAGAAATCAGAGGCGGTATAGCCATAGATTGAGGCAATCAGGGGGATTTCGAACTTGTATTCTGTGAGCCATTCTCTGAATTTAGTAACACCAGGGTTGGCCAGTCCTATTGCATTAATGAAGCCGCATTCAACCTCAACTATCACGGGGCCTTTATAACCTGCGCGTGGATGAAGGCTAAGTGATTTGGTAACTAAGCCACCAGCACCCTCCCTTTCAAGTCTTTTTAGCGAGGAAGGAGTGCTTCCCAAGATACCTGCCGCAGGGAGGAAAGGGTTACGGAAGGTTAGCCCCGCAACGTTCACGGTAATATTGGACATTATACATTAGGATTGATAAGGGGTAATTTATATTGAGCGTTTTCACCAAAAATAGTGTATAAGTTGGGAAAGAGGAGTTTGATTGTGTGTGCGAGAGGATACTTGCTTCTCGATGATGAGTGGAAGTTGGTGGATAGCTATTTGTTTGGAGATATAGAGGAGGCCAAGAGGGAGATATGGGGTATCGAGGAGGAGGGGGGGACTGAGAAATTGCTAAGATTCTTGGAGGGATATGATGGGGTAGTGGTACAGGACATTGAAATTAAGAAGTATCTTGAGAAGAAAGGTCTTGAAGCAACAGTGGATGAAAATCTTGTCAGGGAATTTGTGAGGAGAAGGAGAAAATATTTAGAGAATCTGAGGGTTTCTCGAGAGGAGGATAGAAGATACTGCAGAGAAGTCTCCCTCTTCATTACCGGTAGGAAGATAGCCAGGGAGTCCTCTAAGCTAGAGAACCAGATCATTCAGGCAGTGGGGTTAGTAGATGAGATGGATAAAGCCATTAATGTCTTCGGTGAGAGGCTGAGGGAGTGGTATGGGTTACATTTCCCAGAACTCTGGGACTTAATTAGGAAATATGAGAGATATGTAAAGCTAATAATCACGTTGGAGAGAAGGAACAGATTTACAGTGGAGAGATTGATGAAGCTTGGGTATGATGAGGAGAAGGCAAGACAGATTGCTGAAGCTGCTCAGAGCTCTATTGGAGCAGAGGATATGGAGATTCAAGTAGTACTGAAGTTGGCCCACCTAACGGCGTATCTCATCGATGAGAGGAGAAGAATGGTGGAGTTCATAGACAGGGCCATGATGAAGGTGGCACCCAATCTGAGGGAGGTAGCTGGGCCTATGATAGGGGCAAGGCTTCTGGCACATGTTGGAGGACTTGAGAATTTGGCGAAGATGCCGAGCAGTACAATACAAGTATTAGGTGCTGAGAAGGCGCTTTTCAGATCACTCAGACGGGGAACTAAGCCACCTAAACATGGGATAATATTTCAGAGTTCCTTGGTTCATGGGAAGCCGAGGCATCTCAGGGGGAAGGCAGCCAGGATTTTGGCGGGGAAAATTGCGATAGCAGCCAGAGTGGACGCATTCTCCGGTGAGTTTATTGCTGATAAATTGATTAAGGAGGTGGAGGAGAAAATTGGTGAAGAAGATCGTTAAGGCACACGAATATGAGAACATATACTACTCTAGGGGAAGATTTCTCACCATAAATTTGGTTCCCGGATGCAAAGTATATAATGAGGAAATATTTAGAGCAGATGGAAAGGAATACCGTGTATGGAATCCTTACAGAAGTAAAATTGCAGCAGCACTCCATAGGGGGATGCACATACCTATAGATTTAGGGAGGAGAGTACTCTACTTAGGAGGGGCTTCCGGGACCACCGTCAGCCACGTTTCGGATGTAATTGGGGTTGAGGGCATAGTTTACGTTGTGGAGATTGCACATAGGCCTTTCAGAGACCTAGTTAGGAAAGTCGCGAGATATAGGAAGAATGTGGTGCCTATATTGGAGGATGCGAGGAGACCTAGCAGATATGCGTGGGCGTTAGAGGAGGTGGATGTGGTGTATTGTGATGTGGCCCAACCCGATCAGACAAATATTCTTCTCAGGAATTCTGAACTGTTTCTCCAGGAAGGAGGATATGTATGTATAGCTCTTAAAGCACGGAGCATAGATTCCACAGCCAACCCAAAAGTTATTTTCAGAGAGGAGGAGAGAAAAATTGCCGAGAGAGGTTTTAAAGTGCTTAAGAGTGTTAGGCTGGAGCCATTTGAAGAAGGGCATTCGATGATTCTCGCTGTGAAGAGGAAATGAAGATCTGTGGAATTGATGAGGCGGGAAGAGGTCCAGTCATAGGGCCAATGATCATAGCAGGTGTAGCCATCGAGGAGGAGAATATAGGGAGACTAAGGGAGATAGGAGTTAGGGACTCTAAGGAGTTAAGGGCTGGAAAGAGAAGGGAGATCTTCGACAAGTTGCAGGATGTTCTCTCAGAGATTTGTGTGGTGAAGATACAACCTTGGGTTATTGATTTCTATATAAGGTATGGGAAGAGCTATGGTGGTCTAAATAGGCTGGAGGCTGATTTCATGCGGGAGATAATAAGGAGGTTAAGGCCTGAGAAGGTATTTGTAGATTGTTGTGATGTAGATGAGGAGAGGTTTCTAAGTATTTTGAAGGAAGGGCTTCCTGAGGCAGAGGAGATAACTATAGAAGCAGTTCACCATGCGGATGCATTATTCGAGATAGTTTCTGCAGCCTCTATTGTGGCAAAGGAGAGCAGAGAGAGGGAGATAGAGAAGATAAAGGAGATGGTTGGTGAGATTGGGTCAGGGTATCCCTCAGACCCCCTGACGAGGAAGTTCATCAGAGAGAATCCCAACTTGGCAAGATATTACATAAGGAGGATGTGGAATATTACAGAAGTAGAGGGGAGAAAGTTTAAAGGATTGAGAAGATTCTTCTCTCTAAAGTAGATTGACCCTGGAGAACAAAAAAAGTGAAAATCTGTCTGCCTGGTATATTGAAGTCATTCAACGTGCTCAGCTAGCAGACTATTCTCCGGTTCAGGGATGTATAGTGTTTCGCGAGACAGCTTATGCTATATGGGAGAGAATAAGAGAGATCTTGGATAGGATGCTTAAGGAGACCGGGCACAGAAATGTATACTTTCCCCTATTCATTCCAGAGAGCCTTCTGAGGAAGGAGGCAGAACACTTCGAGGGATTCGTCCCGGAATGTGCGTGGGTTACAATAGGTGGGGGCAGTGAGTTAGGTGAGAGGTTGGCGATCAGACCTACATCTGAAACCATAATTTATAGCATGTACAGTAAGTGGATAAGGGGATGGAGGGATTTACCGGTTAAGCTGAATCAGTGGTGTAATGTGGTGCGGTGGGAGACAAAGATGACTAAACCGTTCCTTAGAACCAGGGAGTTTCTATGGCAGGAGGGCCATACATGCCATGCAACCTTGGAGGAGGCTGAGGAGGAAATAAAACTTATCCTCCAGATATACAGGAGGCTTATTGAGGAGCATCTTGCGATACCAGTTTTGGTAGGTATTAAGAGTGAGAGTGAGAAGTTTGCAGGTGCATTCTATACTGCAACTCTGGAGGCGATGATGCCTGACGGAAAAGCGCTGCAGGCAGGTACAGTACATAATTTGGGACAGAATTTCTCTAAACCCTTTGAGATAATATTCCAAGATAGGGATGGGGAGAACAAATATGTATGGCAGACAAGTTGGGGGGTTTCTACCAGATTAATTGGTGCAATGATAATGGTGCATGGTGATGATAAGGGATTAATTATACCACCCAAAGTGGCGCCGATACAGGTAGTATGCATACCTATATTCTATAAGGAGGAGGAAACTGAGACTATTCTCGAGGAGGTGGAAAGAGTTAGAGAGACCCTGCTGGAGAGTGGGGTGAGGGCTGAAGTTGATATAAGAAGAGAGTACACTCCGGGATGGAAATTTAATGAGTGGGAGTTGAGAGGTGTTCCACTAAGGGTGGAGATAGGACCTAGAGATGTACGTGAGGGCAAAGTAACATTAGCCAGAAGAGACACGGGAGAGAGGATCTCAGTTGAAGAAGAGGAGATAGTTGAGAAGGTGGAGGAAATGCTGAATGAAATTCAGAAAAACCTGTTTGAGAGAGCTAAAAAATTTCTAGAGGACATGACTGAGGAGGCAAGCAGTTATGATAACATGATAGAAATACTGAGGAAAAGGGGAGGGTTTGTTAGAGCTGAGTGGTGTGGCTCTCCAGAATGCGAAAAGAGAGTTAAGGAGGAGAGCGGGGCTACAATAAGGCTGATCCCCCCCGGGGAGAAAGGAGTTGGTAGAAAGACTTGTATAGTATGTGGAAGGAAGTCGAAGTATATTGTGTATTTTGCACGAGCATACTGAACGAGTATAACTCTTAAATATACGAAGCTTGGTTTAAAGTTAGGAGATGCCAAAAAAGAGAAAATCCAGAGGAAGATCCAAGGGAGATAAGGGGAGAAGTGGGTATGTAGAGTGCACTATCTGTGGACAGAGAATACCAAGAGATAAGGCCAAGAAGATCACGAAATATGTTAGCCTCGTGGATCCGGCATTGGCTAGAGAGCTCAGAAAGAGTGGGGCCTACATTCCCAGGATAAAAGTTGAGAAATATTACTGTGTCTCTTGCGCAGTCCATCATAAGGTTGTGAAGGTTCGTTCAAGGGATGAGAGGAAGGTTATACCAAGAAGGAGGATGATTCTCTGAGGGTGCAGTCTTGGCGCTCTCAAGATTAAGAGAGAAGCTAACAAAAGAGAACTTATGGCTTTATATAATCTCGGAACTTAGAAAAGGACCTAAGTATGGATATGAGTTGAAGGAGGATCTTCGGAGGATTTATGGAGTAAATGTTGCGACAATAACGATATACATCGTGCTTTATAGAATGGAGAGAGAGGGATTAATTAGAAAGGTTAGAGAGGAACTCTCAGGTAGGAGGAGAGTTTTCTATGAGGTCACACCTAAAGGGTTAGAGACGTACAGAAGAGGTATAGAGTTCATTGAGGAAGTCGTTGCTAGTTTGAAAGGAGATTAAGATGCTGGGGAAACTCAGGAAAAATGTAGGGAAGTATATGGAGAGATGGGCTAAGAGGATTGCCTTCATCCCACCGGATATAATTACAGTATCTGTGCTCTTATCCTCCCTGGCCGTGGTCTTCTGGTATTGGAGTTCCAACCCTATCATGGCAGGTGTCTTCATCCTGTTAACAGGATTCTTAGATATGCTTGATGGAGCAGTAGCTAGGGCAAGGGGGAGAGCAACGAAATTTGGTGCCGTGCTAGATGCCACAATCGATAGATATAGTGAAATATTGATGACATTTGGTATAGCGGTGGGAGGATATGTGGAGTGGCCCCTCGCACTTATTGGAGGATTTAGTATGTATATTTCCAGCTATGTTCGGGCGAGAGCTGAGTCTTCTGGAGGGATGGAGAGGTGTAGTGTGGGGATAGCTGAGAGACCGGAGAAAATACTTATTTTGGGCTTTTCCTCCATAATTGAGCATTTTTATAGTGGAATATTGAGATATGCTGTCATTTTGCTGATAGTGTTGGGGCAATTGACAGCCTTCCAGAGATTGCATGCAGTTTATATATTTGAAAAGAGGGATGGATTTTAAGGTAAGTGGGAAATGGGGAGAGTGGAGAAGGGCATACAATGTAGTGTAGCAGGATGCAAGGAGAGGGCTGTCAGATCTGTTTCAAGAGAACGGGCTGTGAGAAGTGGATTGAAGATAGAGGGCGAGGGCAGGAAGGCATACCTATGTAGAGAGCATTATAAGGATTATAAGAAGGCGTTGAAGGATGAAATGAAGGTTATGAGGATGAGGTGGAGAGCTTGAGGCTGCTGTTGATTCATGCCAGGAAATTTGGTTTTAGAAGAGGCAGAAAAGCACTCAAGGAGGCTGAGGAAGGCGGATTAGAGGAAGGTGAGTATGAGAATGTTCTCGTTGTCTTTATAGCCGTTGAGAAAAATGATTCAAGGAACCTTGATGGAGTTGTGGAGAGGACGGCAAAGGAGATTATGGATGTTTATTCCAAGGTTAAGGCAGGGAGAGTGTTGATATATCCCTATGCACACATCTCCAGCGAGTTGAGTAACCCTTCCACGGCACTTATAGCCCTCAGGAAATTAGAGGACAAACTTATGTCCTTAGTTGAGTGCCACAGGGCACCCTTCGGATGGTACAAGGAATTTTCGTTAGAGTGTTTTGGACATCCATTGGCGGAGCTGTCTAGGAGCATAGCTCCGCCGGAACCCAAGAGAGAGGAGAGAGAAAAGGTTAAGGAGAAATATCTGATTCTCATGCCTGACGGCTCTGAGATGGAGCCTGAGAACTACTTAAGGAAGTATCCTGACGGAGAGTTCGCCTCCTTGGTTGAGAAGGAAGCCCTGAAGAGGGGGCTTGAGGGCGGTAGGAAACCACACTACTTAGACTACTGTAGGAAGTTTGGAATAGAATGGGAGCCAGCATCGGATCTTGGACATATGAGGTATGGACCTGAGGGGTCGTTGATATTTAGGTTAATAGCAGAATACTCTAGGATCGTTCTGAATAAGTTGGAGATACCTGTGCTTGAGGTGAATGGGACAAATATGTTCGATCTCTCTGTACCTGCGGTGAGACAGCATGCAGAGCTCTTCGGCGATAGGTTATATGAGATTGATGTTGAGGATAGGCAGTATGTCCTTAGATATGCAGCCTGCCATCAACAATTCTCAATGATGAAGGATTGGACCATAAGCTATAGGAACTTGCCCTTGGGAAGTTTTGAGGTCGCGGATAGCTACAGATTGGAGCAGAGCGGGGAGCTTCTTCTCTGTTTCCGTGTGAGGAAGCTGCACATGCCAGATCTTCATATTCTCTGCAGGGATCTGGATGAGGCTATGGAGATGACTTTGAAGGTTCATGACGCAATCTGGAGGGAGGCAGAGAAGATAGGTAGGAGATATGTATCCATCTATAATACTACTGAGGGCTTCTATAGGAGGCATAAAGAATACTTCATGAGACTTCTCAGGAGGGAGGAACAACCTATTTTACTACATTTCGTGCCCGAAGGGAAGTATTACTGGTTCATCAATGTTGAGTATACAATAATTGATGAGATGGGGAGACCTAGGGAGATTGGAACATTTCAGATAGATGGAGGGAATGCGGAGAGGTTTAACATTAGATATATGGATAAGGATGGGAAGGAGAAGTATCCTCTCATCATTCATACTGCAATTATTGGAACCATTGAGAGATACCTCTACATGATCTTCGACACAATCGTGAGAGACGAGATGAGGGGTGAAAAACCCATGTTACCTTTGTGGCTGAGCCCGGTTCAGGTCAGGTTAATACCTGTGGGAGAAAAACATATTGGAGAATGCCTCAAGATAGCTGGAGAGTTTTCAGATAGGATAAGGATGGATGTGGATGATAGGACAGATCTCAGCGTCAATAGGAGAATCAGGGATGCTGAGAGAAGTTGGGTACCCTACATCCTTGTAGTAGGGGATAGGGAGATTGAGACAGGGGTCTTCAAAGTTAGGAGGAGGAGAGGAAAGCTAACTGAAATGAGGATGGGGGAGCTTCTTAATGAGGTGGAGAGCCAGCTTGAAGGATACCCATGGATACCTCTCACATTACCTATAAGACTGAGCGAGAGACCCATTTACTCATACGCATAAGAAAATTATCTGAGAAGAATTGCTAGGATGCTGAGCAGAAAGAGCAGTATAAATATTATGGAGACTAAACCTCGCCTCTTCAAGGCCTACCAGCCCCCAGGAAGTAGCGTTGTGTTCTCAGAGATTGAAGTATTATACCGAAGGATGTGAAGATACCGACTAGCCCCATAAGGATGTTATCCATCTGATGGGTCCCTGATGGAGTGGAGGGGAAGCTTCCTGTAGTGGCATATATTATCTGGAAGATTGAGAGTGGAACAAGGATTATGGCTACGAGGAGACTTGCATAGAAGGCAGGTGTCTTAACCATAAGGAGGCCTAATGCGGAGAATATGAGGAGAGAAGCCATAACGAGATAGAATATAGCTACCGAGGTCGGCTCCGAGCCGACACCATAGGGTCCAGCTGGGAAGCCAGGGATCCATATAGCTAAACCTCCTGTTAGAGACATTATGCAGGCAAAGAAGTTCCACACGCCAAGGAGAATTAGGAGACCAGCAAGGAAGGGCACACCTTCAATATTATAACCTTCGAAGGAGAAGAATTTCTGTTTACGCCCATAATATTCAAAGCTCCTTTTAGCCATTGCGGGCATGAGTCGTCTCCTTGCAGCCTCCAAGTTGAAGCCGCATATTGGGCAGTATTTAAGGGTGGGATCGTCAAGGCTATGACCACAGTTTGGGCAGGTGAGAAGCTGTGGAGGTTGCTGTGGTGGCTGTTGTGACATCTGAGGGGTTGTTGGTGGGTTGACAGGTTGTTGGAGTGTTCCCACAGGCTGCTGTGGGCGGGAAATCTTCATACCACACATAGGACATATGGTGTCATTTGGAGAAAGAGGGGCACCACATCTGGGGCAGAATACTTTATTAGTTGTTGGCAATGCTAAATGAGGTTGATGTTCAGATGTTAAAAAGTTTATGGTTTCTTCGACAATATGCTAAATAGAATTCTATTCTAGTACTAGTAGTAGACATTTATTATTTATTATAAAAATAAAAGGGGGGAGGAGAAAGAGGCGCTTAAGGCTTAGTTGGACGGGTAGCTCCGAAGAGCTGTGGCATGCGCTTCCTTCTCCAGACGTGGTACTCGTGTATGATTATCGCCAGCACTAGTATTATGATTATCGCCACGACTATCCAGAGGATGAACTGTGAGAATGTCATTGCAACGCCGAAGAGCTCTATGAAGACATCTGTACTGAGCTCTACCACCACTTCACCGCCGTTGGTTGGTACTGATGCTGACTTCTCACCTGTGAAGCCTTTGTAGTCTACCGTCACTGTGTAAGTTGCGGATGGTAGCATGACAGACCATGTGCCGTCTGCGCCAGTCACGCCTCTTGCCACTACTACACTGTCCTTCATCACAGCGACTTCAGCTCCTGGTAGACCCTGCTTTGTTCCGCCTACCACCTTGACTACGAGTCTGCCGGCATTTGTCACCTCTACGGTGTAGGTCCTGGAGGCTGATATCTCAACAGATGTGTCGAGTATTGCAGGTGTGTATGTAATGCCCTTCCATTCTGTTACAGTGAGGTGATATGTGCCCTCAATAAGCTGCTTGAGGTATATTGTCCCATCACTGTCTGTTTCGAGCGTACCTATTCCTGCGACCTCAACAGGTGTATAGGCAAGTGGTGTACCATCTGGAAGGACTATCTGGATCCAGGCATCGTATACCTTTGCATAGACCTCAAGTTCTGTCGTCCCCTCTAG
>NJEE01000090.1 GCA_002255045.1 Candidatus Bathyarchaeota archaeon ex4484_205
TCGCCTGCTATTTTTCCAAAGACGTTATAATCTAACAATGAATTTCCCATTAGTCTGTTTTTACCGTGTACTCCACCAGTGACTTCACCAGCAGCGAATAAGCCATCTATAACCCCACTTTCTCCGAGAACTCTGGCCTTCTCGTCTATCTCCACACCACCATTCCACCATTCTGGTAATGAAGAGTCGGAAAGACCAGAATTGGATCCTGGGTCATGTCTATACCGAACCTAGAGTACATTCTGTACATGGCCGATAGCTTACTCTCTATAGTTCCCTTTCCGTGAATTTCCTCAATCATCGGTGTGTCCAACCAGACTCCTACCATCCCAGTGGGTGTTTCAATTCCTAGTCTTCTCTCATAGCACTCCCTTATAATAGCGGCAGCTTCTACATCTCTAGGCTCCAATGGATGGACAAAAGCTTCTCCCTCTCTGTTAACTGGCTGAGCTCCCAATCCCCTGACCTTTTCAGTGACGAGTAAACCTACTATCTGCTCAGGATAAGCTGCTCCGGTTGGGTGATACTGCACTGAGTCCATGTCCCTTAGTCTAGCTCCTACTCTATACGCCATGACCAATCCATCTGCTGTGGCTCCATAATGATTGGTAGTTGGGTAACCCTGTATGTGAAGCCTACCGAAGCCTCCTGTTGCCAAGATCACTGCCTTAGCCCTTATAACGTAATACTGATTCGTCTCCATATTCCAGAGCAAGGCTCCAGTGACTCTTCCATTGTCAGTCAGGAGTTCCACTGCTGGAGAGAATTCCAAAACCTCTATTCCCAAGTTCCTAGCCTCATCTCTTATCACCCTCATTATTTCCATACCTGTGTAATCCTTGGCTGAGTGTAACCTATTCCTACATTGTCTGCTGCTTGTATCCCTCCTTGTGCCATTATGGAATTGGAGTCCCCATGTCTTAGTTTAGTGGAGATCAGTATCTCCTCTACAGGCAATCCTGAGTAATGGGCCCACAATGCAGCGACTGTTCCAGCGCCTCCTCCTCCTATTATGAGGAGGGAAACATCGTAATCCACTTGACTCAGGTCGACTTCCTCTGGATCGACTATGGGATAAGACTCCAATAGGTCGACAACCTCATTGGGCGCTAAGTCTCCTTTATTTGGTCCTATTCCTATTTCTCTCTTGGCTTCGGGTCTATAATCAGGGTGAAATTTCTTCAGTATTTCTTCCCTCTCCTCTAGGGACATTCTATCTATTTCAAGCCCTAATCTTTCATCCCTAGTCTCTTCAACTTTTTCTATAGATTTCCTCATCTCTTCCGGATACGACATCTACAACTACCTCCTAATCTCCTTGTAGAGTCTCTCTAGTTCCTCTCTAGGTAGCTTCATCAACCTCTCTATCTCCTCTTGGTATTTTCCCTCCTCTATTTCTTTTATTCTCCTCTCGAGCTCCTTGGATTTCTTCAAGTAATGCTTTCCGTAGACTCTCCTGACCAATTGAGCTACGTGATAGTGAGTTATCTCTGCAGGACATCTCATAGAACAGATTCCACATTGTATGCAGTCGAAACTCAATTCTGCTGCTCTCTTTATGTCCCCTCTCAAAATAGACTGTATTACGTCCATGGTCTCTAACCCTTGAGGACAAGACTTGGTACAGGTATTACAAGAGAGGCATCTAGCTATCTCCGGATATACTCTAAGTATGTCCTCGACGTCCTTTATTTCAGAAACTTCATATTTAGGTTTCTCTGCTGGAACAAACGGTATTTGTACTAGATACATTCCGTCTTCCACTGTGGTTTGACATGCTAACCCGGAATATAGTTTATAGTCTCCGTTTTTCCTGTAAACTGTTGTGCATGCTCCACAAAATCCCGCTCTGCATCCTGCTCCTCTAATATATCTATAACCAACGTATTCCAAGGCTTTCATTATCGTCAGACCCTCTGGGACTTCGTACTCCCTCCCCATGACGTATATTCTAACGGTCTTACCCATGACGGGCACCTCCGAGGGCCATTTCCATCAACTCGGTGAAATACATAGCTTCTTTCAGATTGTATTTACATAGGGGGCAAGAGGTAACTATTAATTCTGCTCCTTCTCTTTTAGCTGACTCTAATATCTTCTTTCTCAAAGTTTCTACGGCCTTAATCCCTCTAGCTGAGTTATATGATCCACAGCAAACTGTCTGCATTGGGAAGCTTACTGGATCCATACCAATTGCTTCTAATAACTCCTCCATGATCCTCGGTTTCTGACTGTCATCTATACCTATCTCCTCTGGTCTGAGGAGTGTACAACCGTAGTATGGTGCGACTTTAATTCCGATTTGTTCGTCTACGTAATTCCTTATTTTATTGAATCCGTACTCTTTTAGCACTTCCAAGAAGTGCTTAACTCTTATTTTACCAGAATAGTCTTTCTCGTCATCCATGAAGAAATTTATCTTCTCGATGTCTTCTTTCTTCAGCTGAAAACTGATATCCATTTCTTTGAAATTTCTTACTAATTCCTCTCTCTTCTCGATGCCTCTCCTTATAGAGAGTTGCCTAATGGCTTCCATTACTTTAGCGACGTCTATTCCTCTAGGACACCTTATAGTACAATCTAAGCAGGAAGCGCATATCCATGGGGTCACTGAGGAAAGCACAGCATCGTCTGACATTTGAACTAGTCTGATTATCTGATTTGGGAGGAGATCCATTTCCTCTGTCATCGGACAAGCAGAGGAGCATCTACCACATTGATAGCACGCAAAGACGTTTTGTCCGCTTATCAACTTCACTTCCTTAGCTATTTCCTTCACCGAATTCATAAGCTATCTCCTCCATCACTATCTCCTTGACTATCTCCATACCTCGGATTACCTCCTCGGAAATTCTTCCCCCGAAGCTTTTCCTCCTGACGTTAACACATATTATCCTGAATTCCTCTGGGAAGATTCCAAGAGACTTCATCAACTCTATTCCTTGGAGCAGGGAGACCGGATGGGGTGGTATGACTTGATGTATGTTGTCTCCCAAAGATATCGTTTGCTATTAGGATCCCGCACGCGTCTTCTCCAGCTAATTCATTGCCCAACCCTACTATGAGTAACACCTAATCACCTCATAGTGTCTTGACGAGTTCGCTACCATGGAATATCTCAACTCTAATGGACTGATCCAGGTTATGAGTCGAACACGCCAAGCAAGGATCATATGCTCTGAAAGCCACCTCTATCTTGTTTAATATGTTCCTGTCTATTCTTTTTCCATTAGACAAGAGTTCTTCTGCCCCTTTTTTGACACTTATACATATGCTTGGATTATTCTCTGTCGTGGGAACGATTAGGTTCACGAAAGTCACTCTCCCTTCCTCATCTACTTCTGCACCTTCAGTTTCCATTCTCTCGCAAACGTTCATTCTAGCTAGGGGACCTACCCTAAATATTCCACTCTCCTTTCCCCATGTTAGCCCTTTCCATCCCATTTCCCTTAGGTAGGGAAACTTGGTGTAGCTCCAATCCTTGACTACCTCTCCTATGTAATCCGAGTATTCCTCGGGTGAGAACTCATGTATTTTCTTACCTTCAGTATTCACTACCCTTATTTTCCCAGAGTAGAAGTTCAACTTTCCGTTCTTCACCAATGACATGTAATGCGTCTCGTGGTAGTATGGGTCATTCTCCCTGAATTTGAGGGTTGCTTCCATAAACACTTCTATTGACTTCTTGGAGAAGTCAACTAACTCTCTGGACATCTCCTCTATTTTAGTCCTTTCCTTTTCACTAATGGATTTACTTACTCCTCCCGGTATAGCGAAAACTGGATGTATCGCTTTTCCACCAACCATCTCCTGTATGAAGTAAGAGTATCTCCTTTTCTCTAGTATATCTCTCACTAGGGAGGGATTCTCCTTCATTAAGTGAAAGACGTTTTTCTCCTTCAGTTGGAGGAAATCAGGTAATGCCAAGAGATACATATGAGCCAGATGACTATGAAGTATGTGAGCACAATATCCAAGTTCTCTGAGCTTTTCGGCTGGTTCCGGAACGTTTTTTCCCAGAAGATTGTCCACAGCCTTAACAGATGCCAAGTGATGAGCCCAAGAACAGAAACCACATATCGCGCTGGTTATCCTAGGCATTTCCATGACGTCTCTTCCGATGCAGAACTTCTCGAATGCTACAGGGTCTACTATCTCCTTTTGAACTCTTTCGTAAATTTCCTCATCGGACAGGAAGCACACCTTTGGGTCTATCTCGCTCCAGTCCTTAGATCCTATCCTCTTCACCTCTTCTATTGATATATCCTCAGGCTTGATCCTATCACATTCGTCACATACCGTAGATTCCTTACCGAAGATTCCCCTAGGAGGTAGAGATCCTAGTATGAAGTGGTCCAAAAACTCGGATATTGTCTCAACTGGTGGTGGACATCCTGGAAGATAGTAATCAACCTCAACGTAGCTAGAAATTGGTTTCAGTCTTTCCTCGGGTTTAGGTATTCTCTCTCCGCTATCGCGTCCAATTCGAAGAGGTTCGCTATTCCCGGTATTCCTCCGAATGAAGCGCAGGATCCGAGTGCCACTAAAATTTCAGCCTTCTCTCTAGCTTGGATGAGGAGTTTTCTGTGCTCCTCCGTCCTAATTCCTCCAGAAGACCACTTCTACTTCCGAGAAGAATCTCTCTAATTCATCCCCTGGAAGGTCAAATAAAGCTACGTCGCATCCGGAGCAACTGGCTCCTCCTAAAATGGCTATCTTCTTCAAACACGCACCTCCAATGGTCCTAGTTCTCTTATCTTTTCATAAAACTCTTTAACTACTCTTGAAAACTTCCTGCCCTCTGCAGCAGATATCCACTCGAGTCTAACCCTTTCTTGGCTTATTCCCAGCTGGGAAAGCAACTTCTTTACTAGGGCTACCCTCTTCAATGCCTTGTAGTTTCCGGAGATGTAATGGCAGTCATTGGGCGTATGGCAACCACATATTAGGACTCCATCGGCTCCCTTCCTGAAAGCATCTAAAATGAGCTCTGGATGTACGCTCCCGCTACAATTCACTCTAATTGGATATATCTCTGGGTACTTCATCCTCGAAACACCAGCCAGATCAGCTCCAGCGTACCCACACCACCTACAAAGGAAGGCCACTATTCTCGGTCTCCAGCTTTTCTCTACCATTGATTAACACCTCTAAGACCTCTTCGAACTGATCAAATTTATTGTTAACCACTTCTATTGCTCCTGTTGGACAAGAAGCTGCACATATTCCACATCCTTCGCATAAAGCCTCATTTACCTCCGCTTTATCTCTGACTTTCACGGCCCCGAATGGGCAGAGGGATTCGCAAGTCTTGCAAGCCACGCAGTACTCTTCATTCACCCTAGCTACTATGGGATCCCTCTCCACTTCTCCCATAGATAGCAACTCCATTACCGCACTAGCAGCTCCTTTTGCCTGAGAAACTGTCTCAGTTATGTCTTTTGGTCCTTGAATTGCTCCGCAAATGAAAATACCTTTGGTAAGGGTTTCAGTCGGCTTCAGCTTTGGGTGAGCTTCTTTGAGGAAACCACTCTGGTCTTGTTGTATCTTCAACACAGAGACTAAGTTCTCTGTTCCTTCCGGAGGAACTACTCCTGTGGAGAGAACTACCAGATCCGCCTCTATGGTGAGCTTCTTACCTGTGAGCGTGTCTACTCCTTCTACAATTAGATTTTCTCCTTCTCGGTAGACTCTGGATACCTTCCCCCTTATGTAGATGACTCCCTCCTCTTCCTGAACCCTCCTAAAGAACTCTTCGTATCCTTTTCCCGCTGTCCTCACGTCTATGTAGAACACATATGCCTCTCCCTCTGGAACTAGGTGTTTGTATAACATCGCCTGCTTAGCTGTGTACATGCAGCAGATCTTAGAGCAATACTCCAGATAAATACTCCAGATAGTTCTCGTCCCTAGAGCCTGCACACTGTATGAAAACGACTCTCTTTGGTGTTCTCCCATCGCTGGGCCTCTTCACAGTACCCCCTGTTGGTCCAGTAGAGGAAAGTATTCTCTCGAATTCCAGCGCATCTATTACGTCTTCATATGTTCCATATCCGTATTCTCCTATTCTATCCTTAGGAAAGAGGATTATCGCGCCTACTTCCTCTTCTATCGTCTCCTCTCTCATGTGATAGTCTATTGCGTCTGCTTCGCAAACCTCTTTACATTTCCCACAGACCACGGGATTCAATCCGAGACAACTGTTTGGATCTATAACATAGGAAGAGGGTACAGCCTGTGGAAATGGTATGTATATTGCTTTTCTATAGGAAAGGCCTCTATCGAACTCATTTGGGACTATTACTGGGCATACTTTCTCGCATTCGCCGCATACTGTGCATTTTTCCTCTATTACATATCTAGGCTTCTTCTTTATCTTGACCCTAAAGTTCCCCACGTATCCATCAATTTCTACTACTTCACTCATTGTATAAAGCTTTATCCTATCATTTCTTGATAGAGATACCATTAAAGATTACTTCAAATCCTGAATTAGCTAAGTCCAGGGAAGCAGTTATTCCAGCTATTCCTCCGCCTATAACTAGACACTTTCTTTTAACTCCTATTTTAATTGGTTTTAACTTCTCATTTCTAGATACCTTCTCCACTGCAGCCAATGTTAGAGCTATTGCTTTTTCAGTACCGTCTTCGTGTACCCAGCTGCATTGCTCCCTTATATTAGCTATTTCCAACAAGTACTCGTTTATTCCAGCTCTCTTTAGCACTCTCCTGAAAGTCTCTTCGTGCATAGAGGGGGAACAAGCAGCTATTACTACAGCATCTAGGTTTTCTTCTTTAATTTTTTCTTCTATTAGCTTTTGTCCTGGGTCAGAGCACAAGTATTTATAATCCGTTGAGAAGACTACCTTCCTGCTCCTCTCTGAAACCTCTCGGACAACTCTAGATACGTCTACTGTGGAGGATATGTTTCTTCCGCAATGGCAAACGAAGACTCCTATTCTCAAGTCATTCCCTCCAATCAAGGTAAGAATAACCCAATTCGAATGCTTTTTCATTTACTTCTCTGAATTTTCTTGGTACTGTGTCTAAAACTGCTTTTTTAAGAGATTCCTTGCTTATTACTTTACAGATTCTGGCTAAGAATCCTAAGATGACTATGTTCGCCACTATTCTCTTGCCTAGCTTCTCTTCCGCTATTCTAGTAGCTGGGATCCCGTATATCTCGGAGGCTTTTCTAGCTCTCTCGTCTATTTTCACTAGATCTGAGTCGTAGACTAGGGTTCCTCCAGGCTTGAGCATTCCTATCCTCTTGTTATAGGCTTCTTGGGACATGACTACTAGCAAGTCTGGGTTCTCCGCGTAGGGGTAGTCCACTCTCTCTTCATCAACAACTACTGATGAGGAAGAGGCACCTCCTCTTGCCTCTGGTCCATAGCTTTGTGTAAAAACTGCTTCCTTTCCATCGAATATTGCTGCAGCCTTTCCGATTATCAATCCAGCTAGAACTATTCCTTGTCCTCCGAATCCCGAGAACACTATCTCGAACCTCCCCATTTCACTTCCTCCATGAGAGAATATACTCTGTCTTCAAACGTCTCTTTTTCCTCTTCGTCTACGAACTTTCCTATTATTATTTTTTCCTGATTAAGGCCAACTCTGGAAGTGTCTTCAAAGTTCCTTATTTCACATCTCTCTTTGAAGAGTTTCATCATGTCTAGTCCCTCTGGCATCTCGTTTCTTCTCCCATATACCGTTGGACAAGGCGATAGTATTTCAACGAAGCAAAAGCCCTTTTTCTCTAATATCTCCTCGAAGCACTCGATCATGTTCCTAGCGTGCAGAGAAGTCCACCTAGCTACATAAGAGGAGCCACAGGAAGCAGCGAAATATGGTAGGTTGAGTGGTAACTCCAAGTTTCCATATGGAGAAGTAGTAGTCTTGGCTCCAAGAGGAGTAGTCGGGCCCAATTGGCCACCAGTCATCCCGTAGTTGAAGTTATTCACACATATTACTTTGAGGTCGCAGTTTCTTCTAGCTGCATGTATGAAGTGATTGCCTCCTATAGCAAATAGATCTCCGTCTCCGCTGAAGACAGTTACTATTAGCTCTGGCTTAGCGAGCTTGAGTCCGACTGCAAATGGTATAGCCCTACCATGAGTCGTATGGAAGGAATCCATGTTCACGTATCCTGCTGCTCTCCCTGCACACCCTATTCCAGAGACCATTGCCATCTTGTCCAGATCTAAGCCTAGTCTATCAATTGCCCTCACATAGCTTCCAAGGACTGTCCCTATACCACATCCAGGACACCAAACGTGCGGTAGTCTGTCAACTCTGAGGTATTTCTCTAAAGGATGTTCTTGAGCTTGCATCATGCTTATCCCCTCAATTAATCGTTACCTGTTGAGATTAATTAGATATTCTAAGATTTCCCTTGGTGAATGAACCCTACCACCCATTTTTGGAATTAAGTGAACTTCTCCCCCTTTACAAACTCTCTCCACTTCTAGAACTAATTGGCCGTAATTTATCTCAGGAACTACTATGTGCTCCACATTAGAGGATGCTTTTCTAAGTTCTTCCTCTGGAAATGGCCAAATGGTCTTTAATCTAAAGAGGCCTACCCTAATACCCCTCTTTCTTGCCTCTCTCAGAGCTCTCATGGACGTCCTAGATGGTGCTCCGTAGGCCACTATTAACACGTCTGAGTCATCTAGGAGTACTCCCTCGTAGTCCACTATCTTCTTCTTATTGACTCGAATTTTCTCACAGAGTCTTCTGACTAACTTCTCGTGTGCCTCTGGATTAGTAGCAGGATATCCTCTCTCATCATGAGTTAAGCCAGTGACGTGTATTCTAAAGCCCTCTCCGGCAAGGGCCATCTCGGGCACTAGGTCTTCCTTCGGTAGAAAGGGTAGGTAATCGCGTTTATCCTCCAGAGGCTTCTTCCTATTCACTATCTCGACTTCCTCTGGTATGAATACTCTCTCGTACATGTGTCCTACACACTCGTCCATCAAGAGAATTACAGGGACTCTATACTTCTCAGAGAGATTGAAAGCCCTAACCGTGAGATCAAAACACTCTTGTGGTGAATTCGGGCAAAGTGCTATTATCTCATATGAGCCGTGGGATCCCCATCTAGCTTGCATCACGTCCCCTTGTCCCACCAAGGTAGGCAGTCCCGTGGAGGGGGCGCCTCTCTGGACGTTGACTACAACGCAAGGGGTTTCAGTCATCACCGCTAGACCTATGTTTTCCTGCATTAAACTAAATCCAGGACCAGAAGTGGCAGTCATGGCCTTCATTCCGCCCCAAGAAGCTCCTATTATTGCCGCCATTGATGCTAGCTCGTCTTCCATCTGCACGTATATCCCCTTTACTTGGGGCAACCTGTAGGCCATGTGCTCAGCTATTTCAGTAGAGGGAGTTATTGGGTAACCAGCGAAGAATCTACATCCTACTGCTATTGCTCCTTCTGCACAAGCTATGTTTCCGGAGAGGAAGTGCATTCCTGGGTTCATGCTAATCCTCCTCATTGAATATGGCAAATTCTGGGCATATTAGTGAACAAAATCCACAGTTTATGCAAATCTTATCTGGCGGTTCCTCTTTCAGGATCGGATAGTGGTAACCTTTGGAGTTAAAATCCTCGGATAGCTCTAAGACTCCTTTCGGACAGAAAGTCACGCAAAAGCCACATCCCTTACATCTATCTCTTATGACGTATATCCTCCCTCTCACTGGTTTGATCGTGACGTTGAACTTTCCTCTTATTACTACCTCAGAGTTTTGGTTATCTAACTTGCTATTGGCCATTTCTGAGCCTCCGGCCAAGCCCCCATATAGGGAAAAGTAATTAAAACGTTTCCAGCTGATAGGGCTCAGGTCGTGAGGTGGTCCCATGGGCCTGAAACCGGCTAGAATATTCCGAGAGATCAAAGGGCCAGCCTATACTAGGAGAGAATTCATAAGAGGAGTCCCGGGGATAAAGGTAGCGCAGTTCGACATGGGTAATCCCAAAGGAGACTTCGACCTAAGTGTGGCTCTTATAACCAAGGAGGACGTGCAGATAAGACATAACGCCATAGAGGCCATGAGAGTTGCCGCTAACAAGTACCTGCAGAGAAGTCTCGGAAGAGGAAACTACCATCTGAAGATCAAGGTATATCCCCATCACGTACTGAGATGGAATCCTGTGGCAATAGGACACCATGCTGATAGATACTCGGATGGCATGCGAAGAGCCTTCGGAAAACCGATAGGCACTGCGGCTAGGGTCAAAAAGGGGAAGGACGTTCTCCTCGTTAGGGTTAAGAAGGAGCATTTGGAAGTGGCAAAGGAAGCTCTGAGAAGGGCTGCTGCTAAACTCCCCTGTAGGACCAAGATAGTAATAGACGG
>NJEE01000006.1 GCA_002255045.1 Candidatus Bathyarchaeota archaeon ex4484_205
TCTACTATCACCTGGGTTGGCATACTGAGTTCTCTGGTTTGACAGTGATCTTTCCCACAGTGATCGCCCTCCTGAATGTGATTGCCACAATGTTGCACCTAATAGAAGGCAGAGCAAAGGAAATAGCTCTACTCTCAACTCTAGGACTGAATCCAACACATATTGCCCTACTAATAATAGGTGAATCACTAACCATGGGTTTGATCGCTGGTGGTATAGGCTACATAGTGGGGTTGCTAACATATCAACTCTTCAACATCTTCTCAATAAATCTGACAATTCATCCCAAGCTTGACTGGTATTGGAGCATCATCGCACTACTAATCACACTCGTCCTCTCCCTGTTCTCTGCAATAAAACCTGCTATGAACGCCATTCTGATAGCTGTTCCATCCAGCATCAGAAAGATATCTCTGCCTGAAGAGCAGAAGAAAAAGAGAGAAGAAGCAATAACTAAAACATTTGCTAAAAGAGAATTCCCACTTCCCTTCAAAATAAGTGAGAACGAGCTAAATCTCTTCTCTTCCTTTGTGATAGATAGACTTAAGAGAAGCTCAGGTTTCACCAGAAGAATCGAAAATGTCAGCTTCTCAAAGGAGGTAACGGAGGCTGGCAAGATATTCGAGGTACATTATAAACTTTGTAAAAGATACCCTCTTCACATACGTTGGTGAGAAGGAGAAATTATTGGGAGGTTAAAAGGTGGATGTAATATGACGAATGGAAGGGAAAGTTACTTCACAAAAAGAGTCCTTGCCTCCATACTCTTATGTTCAGCTATAATCACACCGGCCATGATATACTATCAACTCTCTTTCTGGCTATATCTCCAGTTCTCTGTCTGGCTAATTCTTATTCTAGTAGCCGAGCTTGCGCGAAGTTATGATAAACCATTATCCCCTCAGGAAGCCTTCATAATCACGTCATTCGCCCCAATATCCATCCTAGGGTATGCTGGGATTGGAGGGGCCTTCTATTTTGTAAACCTAATATACAATCACTATTACTATCCTCATGTACCAATTCTGGAGGAGATAGGGTTCGCTGATAAGCTCCCACAATGGTTTGTTATTCCCTCCAACTATGTAAAACGAACTTTCCTAGATCCTGTTTGGATGGTTCCCATAGGGGCATCAATAATAGTATTTGCATTAGGTATAATTGTCACTATTACAACTGGAATTATCGCGTTCAGCTTTTTACCCGAAGAAGAACTTAACTTTCCAACACAGACAGCGGTTGCAGAGGGTCTCATTGCAGTTGTTGAACCAACAGTATCTAAAAGAAAGAAAATTCTCTATGCCAGTGCATTTATGGCTGGCTTCATCTCACTCTTCGTCTACTTCTTCCCCTCTGTGCTTCCACAACTATTCCCCTGGAAAATCTTCTACGCAGGGCTAGGAAACTTCGCCATGATCCCTTGGGTAGATCTCAATAAATATCTTGAAATCATCGGTTTTGAAGGAGCCTCCTTCGCCATTCCTCTAGATCTATTTATGTATGGTGCAGGTTTAGTTATACCCTTCAAGGTAGCTTTACTCATGTTTATTGCAAACTTCCTAGTCTATTTTGTTGGGAATCACTTACTGGTAAAGTATGGGCTCTGGGTTGGGGGAATCGGAGGTTGGCAACCTGGGGCTGACACTATGTACTGCGTATATTGGTCCCAGCTGAGATTCTGGAATAGTGCTGGAATTGGGTTGGCTATAGCATTAGCTGTGATACCTATACTCCGTCACCCCGGTTTTCTCATAAATATGTTCAAGGGTCGGAGAGGAAGTGAAATGGCTGTTAAACTCGGCCTCCCATCCGTGAAAAAGTGTATGTTCCTCTATCTGTTTGCATCGATTGGATTGACCACGGTCATATATCTTCTTGCACCTTCCTTCCCAATATGGATACTTATCCTTTTCATGATTGGGTGGCCACTTATAGGTACAATAATTGCAACACGAGTGGCAGGCATCACAAGTACTGGCTTCTTTATTCCAATGTTCAATGAGGCTCTCCTAGTTGGCATTAACTATAAAAATCTCGATATGTATCTGCTCTCAACCTCAGGTCTATTACAAATGAACAATATCTCAGGCGCCGGTTTCGCAACGTCTCTCAAACAGGCAATAGTGACTGGTACGTCTGCAAAGGACTACATCAAAGCGTTCGTGGTTGCTTCTGTCCTAAGTATGGTGATGGGCTTCATATTTACAGAGATCTTCTGGAGAAGTGCACCTATTCCCTCAGCTGTATATCCTGCAACTGAGACTCAATGGCCTGTTCAAGCAATGTTCAGAAGCCTATGGCTCAAATACCTTTTGGAGGGTACACTCGTCATAAGGCCGGACTGGATTACAAACTTCTTTATAATAGGTGCTGTGAGCTATCTTGTTAGTGACTTCCTCGGCTTCGGTATGCTTCTGCCCGCGATGATGGGTGGCTTCTTTAACACTCCTCCAGTATCCCTGTCTATCTTGATAGGCAGTTTTATTGGAAATGTGGTAATACCCAGAGTGATGGGTAAAGAGAAATGGAGCTCCTACAGATCATTAATTATTACAGGCTTCTCAATAGGCGTCTCTGTGATACTCACTCTAACTGCCTCCACCTTAATAGTTAAAAATGCAATAAAGACAATTCCATACTAGGGGAAGACTGATGTCCCCCAAGTCTGCTCCAAACTTTCAATCTATCCTAATCATCTTCCTTTTACTCCTCTCTCTACCTCCTTCCCTCATCCTTGCAGACGTTGAAAACTCTCACACTAATAAATATATACAGCTCGATCTTCTAGTAGCTATCATTCCTCACGTTATACATGATGGTGAAGAGATAACTATTGAAGACCTAGGTATGGAAAAAGTTAAGTTCGAGATGGAGAAAGCTAGGTTATTCTACTTCAGAAACTCGGGCTGTAAACTCAACTTGAACTACACATATGTAATTATTAATGACACCATAGAATTTAGTGGATGGTGGCTTCCCCCTGATCAAGTATACTCCAGCCTTACAAAATGGCTTCTGAATACCACAGGTGGCACAATATACGATTTTGATAGTGTAATCGCACTTTGGGCTGACAAGGGATATAACCCACATAAGATAGATCAGACAGGTGCCGTATATGGGCCGGGAGGAACCATATACCGATATAGCTCTTTCTCCTTAACAGTAGCTATCGCATGGGTGATGACGCACGAGTTCCATCATCAATTGGACGAATTTTTTGACAGAAGTGGTTATCCAGAATATAGATTCTGCCATCCGAGGGAAGGGTGGGTTGATGATCTTGGAGTATACGGCGAACATTACGATGTTAATGCATATATAATGAGAATTTGGCCCGAAGATAAATGGCTAAGCCTAAAAGATCCTAATCCGGAGATACTGTGTTTTGTAGATAACGACCGTGACGGTTTTCCAGACGAGGACAATAATCTTCCGATGGATGAGGCCCGTTTCGGCAGTGACCCCACCAAAATAGATACTGACGGTGATGGCTTGACAGACCTACAGGAGTTCATGGCTGGAATTTACATGGGTTCCGATCCCAAGAATCCAGATACTGACGGTGATGGTCTGTTGGATGGGGAAGATCCCTATCCCCTCTATCCTCTCAATACTAGTGTAGAGTTCTATGGCAATATTCCGGCTCTGAAAGGACTGGGACCCCTATCCCCTCTTCTCATAAACTATTCTTTCCCAGATATGTGGGAATGTATAGAGAGCTATAGACAGAAGTGGAATGTCTCCCTATATGCAACTTGGAATGAGACTTTTCTAACTATAGGTATACGCTCTCCTGAGGCCTGTAAAGTAGGATTGTATCTTGATGTGAATGGTGATGGCTGGTTTCATGGTAGGGATAATGTTGAGATATTAATTTCACCTATATCTCTCGCCCATGGTATACCTGAGAATGCGCGGCTATTCGATTGTACTCTTCCAAAGGGTGCTCCCTACCCTGTGATGTGGGAAGATGATCCCAAATATCCTGGTAAACGAACTCTCTTCAAAAGAGACATAAAACTAACCTTTAGAAGATATAATGAATCCTATAATGTTATTGTCTATGCTCCATGGAGTAAAATAAGTGGCTTCCCATATCTCTATAAAAAAGTAGGTATACGGGTAGTCTTCTATAGAAATGGCGAACCTCGGTGGATCTCCGTATTTGAACCATGGACCTTCGTTTATCTTCAACTAAGAAAAGGGGATACTGAAAAGGAAATAAACTTGATTAAAGAAGTCTCTCTGAATATAAACTGCGAGAAGAAAGAACTAACCAAAGACGAGTCTCTTATAATAGAAGGAAGTGCCTCTCCAAAAATACCTTATCTAGAGATAGATTTCTATTACTCTGAAAATGGAAGTAACTGGAGTTACTTAGGATCTACATACACTAGAGAAAATGGATCCTTCAATTTTAAACTCTCCCTTAGTGAAACTGGTTTATGGATTGTCCAGTGTAGATTAAATCAATCAGGCCTCTTCGCTACGTCAAATTCCCTTCAGATAGAGGTTAAGGAACCTGCCTCTTTATGGAACTTCATGCTGTTTATTCTCATAATTCTATTCTTACTTATTATATTCCTCCCATATAGGAAATATAAGGATAAAATAAAGTATTTTTATACCTAATAATTGAAATATTCTGGTGAAATCTATATTCTATTTCTTTTTACAACATTTGACCTATTTTATTTTCTTCTAAAAAATTTTTGTCGAATGAAATATTCTACTTACTTAAATATTTTACTATCATTTTTAATTAAACTTAAATAACTTTCTAAAGATTTTCTAACCGATTAAAAATGTCTAGTGAAGCTGCATCTAAAGTTACTACTGCAGCAGAGAAGGTTGGTTTAACAAAGAGAATTCTAATACTCGGCTTAATCATCGAACTTATCTTCCTACTCAACACACCAGGATTCGGACTCAACAGTCAGCACTTGATACTCTCCTATCCAAGACAGCCCAACCCCATCACACAGCCATCTGTCATACTATTCATAGTCACCATACTAGCCTACTTGCTTGCGAAGGCCGGAGTAATGAGCATGTTCACACCACAGGAGCTCATAGTCCTATATGGTATGGTGGGTGCTACAGCACTTGTAATGAGCCCAGGAGAATTCGGTTGGGGCAACTACTGGGGCTTCTTCATGTCAATTGTCGTGAACGACCAGGCTGCTGCAAACTTCGGAAAAGTCTCAAGAATCGACTGGGTCCTGCCAAGCAAATCTGCCTTTGACTATGGAATGTATGGCGGAGTCGGAGTTCCATGGGGTGAGTGGATAGTACCCATACTAGGAATGATCTTCTTCGCCGGCTCAACAATCATACTCTCCTACAGCATAGTGCTGATAATGAGAAGGAGATGGATAGAGGAGGAGCGATGGGTATTCCCATTCGCCCGCCTAGCTACTGAAACAGTATACATCGCAGAGATGTATCCTGAGCTCAAGAAAGGAAAACGCAAGATCTATCCGTTGCTAATAGGCTTCATAATAGGCGTCCTGCTAGGTATTCCTATGGTTATTAATACTTATGCACCTGCACTCCTACCCGAACTTCCACCAATCCTTCAACCACACCACCTTGATCCAAGAGACGATTTGCTGTGGTATGAAGGCTGGTGGAATGAAGGTATCAACATAGCCTTCAACTGGTATTATGTAATATGGTTTGTATGTATAGGTCTGCTTATCCCGTTAGATGTGTTGAATACTGCAGCCATATTCGAGATCTTCTTCTATGTGATTCTACTGCCACTCCTCACACTAGCTGGCCTACTGCCCTACTGGGATTGGAGAGACAGCTACAACATGTATTGGTCCTTTGCAACAGGTGACGGGTGGCCATGGACACAAGGTGGATGGAACCCATTAATGCCGGGCCTCGTGTTTGATGTGGGAGGTCTCCTCGGATTAGGGTTAGTTTCAATATGGTTGGCGAGAGGATATATAGCGAGAACCTTAAAGGCACTAACCTCCGGAGAGTCTATACCAGGCGAGGAGAATGAACCTGTTCCATACAAGTATGCATGGCTTATGTTCATAGTTGGTAGCATACTTATGCTGATTGTTTACATGGCTGGCTTTGGAGCCCCTGTACATGTTGCAATAACAGCCCTCATTGTAATGTGGATAATTGTAGTCGCAGGTGCAAGAATGCGTGGAGAGGCCGGTCTAGGAGGGTTCTTCTTCTGGTATGAGAATACAAGAGGCCTATGGGCTGAGCTCTGGGGCTTCACAGGATGGTACCAGGGTCCAATAGACAGTGTGGATGTAATCACCCCTGAATTCTATGCGGCGGAACACGTATACTACTGGACAATGGTGCATAATACAAGCTTCCAGAACGGTTATAATGCAATTGCACTAGACACCTATAAGGCTGGATTCGAAGTCGGAGTATCACCAAAGGACATATTCAAGGCAACAGTAATTGGTACCGTAATAGCTCTGCTCTTGACAATGCCAATAATGCTAATGCGCTCCTACAAAGTTGGTCTATCAACAGGTCCAGGCTGGGGTCCAGCTCCTCCAGCAGCAATAAGCGGTCCCAACAACTTCTGGATGGATCCCTCCTACTGGATGACCTTCCCACCGACAAGTGCAATTGGAGCACCAACACCATGGATACATGTCATTGCAGGTATAATCATCATGTTCGGCGTCGTCTATGCTAGGATGAGATGGGTGTGGTTCCCAATAAGCCCGGCAGGACTCATTCTGGCGAACAGCGGAATCTTGATACCCTGGGGAGGCTTCACAACAACAATTGTCATTCCATGGATTATCAAGCTGATAATTTACAAGACTGTGGGTGCCAAGTTCTTCGAGGAGCGTGTACAGCCTCTTGCAGTAGGATATCTAGTCGGCTACTTCCTAATGTATATAATCCTCACCAATCCAGTAGATGCAATGTCATGGATGTGGACATAAGCTCCTCTTCTCCTCCCTTTTTATTTTTTGTGTTACTCCTTTTAAAGCCAAATCCTTTTAAAGGTGAAGACTCAAATTAAAAATTAGAATGTACAAATTTAACTTCAGAAAATTTACACTCCTACTATTAATACTTCTCCTATTTTCATCATTATTCAACTTAGTGAGTGGAGAGCCTATCACAGAAAGAGCACTTAATAGAGTATTTTATATATACAATGCACCCAACCACAGGCTTGTTCTCTTAGGTCCAACATCAGGTAATCATGTAAAAGTATACTCGCTAGATCAACGTCTTGTAACTGAGTTAACATTAGAGGCGAATAAGCCGGAGGCCATAAACATGGAAAAATATCTGAAGATAATAAGTGAGGAGCCTATAATGGTTTATTCCCTACCACTTGAGGGCGGTAGGGCCTTTGCAACATATTTTCCGAGTGAGACAGGAAGTTTTCATGGTAAAAAATTCTATTTATTTACACCGACACCAGAGGTAAGGATTTATTCACTGGAGACGGGTGTTGTCTCCATATATAATGAAACCGGTCTTATAACCTTGATTCCAGTAGTTGAGGATTCTTATACCCATTATATCCTTCCAGATTGGGATCCAGACACCTATATGGAGAAGATGTGGGTATTTGAATCAACCGCCGAAATAATGATTTACGGTGCAGGTGGTGGCTGGCCATGGTATACAGCTCCCGCAGCGGACTCTGAAGGTATAGTTGGAAACATACATTATGCACATAGCTTAGCTGGAGGCCATTACGGCAGTCTCCTGATAATTGCTTATGCTGCTGGAGAGGCCAGGATAATAAACTTGACAAACCCCTCTCAGATACTCACAATCGAGTTTGAGAAGCCAGGTGAGTTCTACTTCTCTGCATATCCTGGTACTCCATTTAAATTGGAGTCGGATATGCCTGTATTACTTCAAGCCGGCTTCACAGACCACATAAATATGTTCAATGGTTATACTGGCATGCACTATGCAGGAGGTTGGCGTAATGAAGAAGGTGAAGTGGAGTACTGGTTTTATGTCAATCGCCATGGGCCTGCTGTGGTTTTTGCCCCTCAAGATGTAGAGATAGAAGTTAATGGTTCTTCTCATGAGCTGAAGGCAGATACATGGATTGAGCTGAAGGGTCCTGCAATATGGCATGTTGTCTCTCCCATTCCACTCGTTGTACAGCTCCAACCCTTGGATGGATATGCTGTAGCTCCTCCAGATCTCCCTCCAACAGAACCGGAGATCTCCATAGAGACCGGCATAGATCTCACTATACCTATTCTTGTAGTGGTTGTAATAGTATTCCTAGTATTGCTGTTCCTGCTTAGATCTCGAAGAAGGAAAGCTAACTCATCTGAAAATATTTAATCTATTGAAGAGGGATCGTGAAAGATGTCTAAGAAGGAGGGGGCTTCACTTTCCACTCAACGTTTTATGGCCTCTATTCCTGTTCGGAATCCCGATATAAAGTGGGAGTGGCGAGAGAACAATGTCATCCTCTACATTCCTATAGTGAAGGATAAACTGATGAAATTCCTGGAGAAACTTTCTAAATTACCTGAGTACAAGAGAATAAAGTTGGATGAAATTTCAAGCAGAGTCTGGGAGAAGATGGATGGTAAGACAACTGTGAAGGATATTATACGCTGGCTACATGAAGAGTACAAACTTTCAGAGAGAGAAGCTGAGTTCTCTCTGAGGGCATACCTGAAGAATTTGATGGATAGAAATCTGGTCGGCCTCCTTGTTCCACTTCCGAAGCCGAAAACTTCCGAAGCAGAGGTGGAAATAAAACTCATTGAGAAGGATATATCTCGGATTGAGAAGCTTCATAAGAAGAAATTGATAGATGACGAAACTTATCAGAGGGTAATTTCCAGCCATAGAAGGGTGATTCGGTATCTTCGAGGCGAGCTCAAACTTGAAGAGAAGAGAAGAGAGGCAAAAACCGGGTTGAAATAAGCTACCTACTCCCTATACTTGTTATATAGCATTATGTATTTCCACCAATTGTTTTGGTGTCCCTCCAGTGTTCCTGGCATATGAGGTATATGTTTCATCCACCACTTGTGGTGCTCCCTAATGTCTCCATTCCCCCACTTCTCGCAATTCACCATCCTTCCTTTCCCCGGGAGATATGGATACGTATACCAGTCATCGCAATAGCACCATACATATCTCTCATTACCCCAATCGTAATCGCTCTCGCTGTTGGGTGCATAATGTACATTTCCCACATTAGCCCTTCCCGGTGCCTCCTTGTCATATAACGTAAACCTATTCCATGCATTATCTTCGTTGACCTCCCATCCTCCATAGATCTTCCTCATAATCGACTCTATCCGATGTCCAAAATCCTCTAACATACATCCTACTCCACGCTCATAATTGAATCCCATTATTATGAAGAGCCTTGAACAATTCACTTGTGTGAGTGGTGGTGCATTAACCCAGTAAGCATCCTTCCCAACCATAATTGACTCATAGAATCCGAAGTAGGGTCCACCCATAAGCCACACTTCATCTATCTCCCCTAACATGACTTTCTCAACTATGTTGAATTTCTCGATCAGCCTAAGATAATCAACCCCATCTGGTTTGTGGAACTTACGTGTTCTCCATGCGTCAAGATATGTAGTGTCGTTATATTGGAATTCATCCACCTTCACAGGGTACTCGTCCACCTCCACTCTCTCCACTATTTGGTATTTTACACATCCATAGCTTACCTCCTCTATATCCCTAATAACTTCATTGACCAACATATCTGGATCATTCCACCCCATCACCTCGTTTAACTTTCTCCCTCCCTCAGACTCTATAATCGGATTAAAGATTATCAGGAGAACTTTCGGTCTTATTATTGTATCCTTATCAGGAGGCATCTTCCCTTTCTCAAGCTCGACTACCTCCCATATCTCTCTTCCCTGAAAGACATGTTCATATGTGGCATACAACCCCCATGATGTTACAACCCTTACCAATGCATTCACCTCCTCATCTTCATCGCACTCCACCTTAACAAGATACCTAACATTCTCCCTAACTTCATCAAGTAGGAATATCTGAGGTCCGTATCCGTCTTCATCGAAAACCTCCAGCTTTCCTCCCTCAATTTCATCCCTATTTTCGGGATCAGTTCTCCCCCCTCCAACCTCTTCAATGATGAGTTTAAGGCCCCTGCAGGAACTGTCCCAAGTCAACTCTATCCAGAGATCAACTGGAGGAGCCTTCACTTCAATCCGGTAATCCTCACTCTCCAACAATGTCCTCCCATCCTCTGTTCTTATCTTCACCCTAAATGTATTGGTTCCATTGAGTAGTGCCCTTCTAATATCAAAGGTATACACGCCATCAGAGGGTGTCTCATCCCCATGGGTGCCATCGTCGAAGAGAGGTATCTCCTCATTAACACCACAGAAGTAGAGGCATTTCTTGGTATCCAAATAGATTCTCTTTGATGGGAGACGTACCTCACCTATTATTCTATAGATCCTTCCCTCCGAAACCTCCCCATTCTTTACCTCTTCTCCATTCTCGTTAAGAACTGTCTTTATTACTGCATATGGCTCTCCTTCCCCACTTCTAAAGATAACCATATACGCCAAGAGCAATACAGCAACAACCACAATAAATATCAATATCATAAATAGTCTCGTCATAACCTCCAGAAGAGTCTCCATGAGAAACTTATTTAAGGTTACCGTAGAAAGAGGATGTTGCCAAAAATTATGAATCTAGATGAAGCTCTACAATTAGCCTATAATGCGGGAGAGCGTCTGAACCGCACCTCCCCCTACCTATGGGTTAAGGAGAAGAATCTTGATGGATTATCGCTTGTGAAGGGTCTCTCCAGCCATTTCATCTCTGATCAATATGGTGAGGTACATCAGTTAGAAAGAGAAGGTGAGGATCGAGATAGAGTAGGTTTCTGGGCAGACCACCTGCGGGTTATACGAACCTTCAGACTGTTTTTTGAAAAAGGAACACCTCCCTCGGCTTGTGCAAAAAAGTATGTTTATGGCCCAGGATGGAAGGCACATCTCTACTCTCCATCAAACTCGGATATAATAAGGCTTGATTTCATATCGCTGGATAAAGCCATCCTATATATGTATTTCCTCAATAAGTCTTACTCGACTGTTCCCCTCACACTCAACATTGAGGTAGACTTCCTCCATGCATGGCCAGGCATGATGCGAGAACCTATTACAAGCAGTGAGGTTAACAAAAATTATGTGTCTATCTCCTCTGAGTATACTGCCACCCATATCTACATGTGGCCTTCCTCTCACCCTCAGATTAGAAGAAACCGGAGTGAGATAACATTAGATACTATCCTTGATTGTGATTCCCCCTTTCTGGCGGCATTCTCCCTGGAAACTATCCCCGAGTTAAATATCAAATATATAAATGAGGAATTCAAAAAAATCTCCTCCTACTATTCCAATATCTTGGACGGATCTCTGAAGGTAAAAACCTCCTATGAGGAGTTTGATAAGGCATTCAATTCCGCAAAATATGTGCTCGCATTGCTCTTTTCCAAAATCGAGGTCGGAGATGGGATATATGCAGGATTACCTTGCTTCTCTTGGTTCTTCACTGGTGATGTAGGTTTTATGTCTCCTGTCTATGCGAGGCTCGGTGAATACTACCTACGTATGCTCAAGGATCACATTGTAACCATGGCAAAATATCAGAGGCCAAATGGCCAAATTCCCCACGAAGTATCCGCAAACCCAAAGTATACTTGTACAGCTCTTCCTACTGGTTTTTGGCATATCGATTCTACAGCATTATGGATAATTGCCTTAGGAGAGTACTTCAAATGGTCTCAAGACAAATCCGTCCTGAGACAGCTTAGTAGAAACCTTCAGAAAGCAGTAGAATTTCTCTATAATCTTGATACTGACAATGATGGATTTATAGAGATATATCCTGAAAAGGGATATTGTGCAGTAGATGAATTGAGATGGAGTATTAGGAGAGGTATATGCTCTGAGCTTAATGCCCTCTATATTATGGCCCTCAAGAAAGCTCATATGCTCTTCCAGAGTGTTGGGGAAATAAAGCTGGCTAAATGGTGCCTGAACTTATACCGTCAGCTAAGCGAGAAATACGATTCTATTTTCTGGTCAGGTAGAAAGTACTATGACCGCATAGATGAGAAGGGTGGTGTGGAGGATGATGCAATGGCTCATCAATCTCTGGTCTGCTGGACAGAAGTAGCCTCATGCTCAAATGGTGTCCTTCATCTCAAGAAATTAATACCGGATTTGATAGCTCCCTGCGGTGTCCGCTCACATACCTTCAAGGGCGAGACTAGAAAAGGATATTACGAAGGTTCGATATGGCCCTTCTTTACGGGAGTATTCGGGCTCTCCCTCTTCAATTATGGTCTATCAAAAATTGGGATGAAACTTCTTTTAGACGAAGTAGAGTTAACCTTCACAAGTAAAGATCCTGGAAAAATAAATGAGTATTACAGTCATGATTGTAGAGAAGAGTTAGGTCAATTCACGCAAGGCTTCTCATCCTCCCCCCTCATTGACCTATTCCTCCGAGGTCTTCTAGGATTAGATATCACTGGTAATAGGATAAGATTTGAGGTAATACCCTCTAATAGATTCAAATTTATAAAGCTATATGACCTTTATTTCAATTCCAACCTCTTCAATATTTCTTTTCATACATGCTCTCAAAATCTCAAATATAGAATTGAATTCATACAAGGCTCGACTCCTCTGACTTTTGAAATTGGTGTAGTCCTCTCTTCTGAAACATCTGCAAAGAATTCATGTAAGGGTCTCATTATCTCCAAAACTATAGATGTAATGCCGGGAGAAGTAAAGGAAGGGTCAATCTCCTACCAGTAAGCTTATTCGCTCCTCCCTATACTTTAACTATTTATACTGAGATAATGAGTAATAGTATGAGAAGAGTATTCATAGTTTCATTGAAGATCAGGCAATCGATGAGTTTAATTAAAGATTTATATCTTGAATCTATGGAGTATCTCTCTTCTCCTCTCATCTTCTCCTTTATTCATTGCAGAGATATTGCCAACCTTGAGGATCTCTCCATAGTGGAGTATTTTGACTCCTCCTATAGAAGAATTACTCTCAAACCCGAGAGGGAAGATTTCTTCTTTTTCTGGGAGCTTGGAGTAGAAGAGGAAGCGTTACACAAGAAATTATCCTATCTTACAGCAGGCTTCAACCAGTTGAATCCATACACGATTTCAGAGAATGTCCGTGACAAGTTATGGTTGCATAAAAGACTGAAGGATGCCATGCCTCCCTACATTTGGTTTCCAAAGGGATCTGTCTTCCAAGAGATAAAACGGAAACTCCATGATTTCGAATGTGAAGATTTGGTTATCGTAAAGCCTAGAAAGGGTACTGAAGGATGGGGTGTGAGAATATTCCCTGTAAAGCAGTTAGATGCCCTCTCCGAGTATATCTCAAAATTATGTAGAGGTTACGATGTAATTCTGGAGAAGTTTATCCGACCTTCCAGAAGCTCCTGTAACTTTGTAGTTAGAATTGCTTCAGCCTTTAATGGTGAGACCTTTAAGGCGGAGTCATCCTTCTCTATACTTGCTGAAACGACTGAAGTAGCCTCCTATCTGCGAGGTGGCAGAATTCTATCCACATATGAGCTGTTCACCCAGTTAGGTATAAACTACAATGAGTTCTGCCATATGATAAAGGACAAGTCCCAGCAAGTTTCCTATTTTATAAATAGAGATATGTCTGAAAGAGATATGCTCAAGTATATGGGTATCGACCTTGTCTTCTCTGATGAAAAGGTTTTTGTGATCGATGTTAATCCGAGACCCTCCGGACTTCAATACTTACGATCTCTAGAGAACCCAGAAAAGATATGTATCTTCGGTAATCTACACAGATATATCTATAGCTCCTCCAAATAGTTTTATTTACTGTATCTTCTTAAGTCTGAGTGAATAAGTTGTAACGGGTATCATAATGTTCATACAACTATCTCCATCTCTCTGTTGTACTATCTGAGGTAGTGTTGTCGTAACGAAGACTGTGGTAGTAAAGTTGTTGGTTCCACAGTTATATGTAACTGGAACCGCCAGAGTAGTAGGTACCATTGTTATGAAGGAGTATAGTGTAGATGTTACAGTCACAGAAGTTGAGAATGTAGAGCGAGTTGTTTCGATACTTGTCGTCGTGATTGCAGTACTTCTTGTAAGGAAACTTGTATATGTAATGTAGCTTATTGTAGTTAATGTACTTCTCTCTATTTGTACACTCGTAGTAGTGAGTGAAGTAGAGTAGGTGGTGATTTTGGTTTTTGTTGAACTTATGTAAACAGGTGTTATAATCGTGGGCTTTACATAGAGTGCTACAAACATAGTTACCACGAATATCGCTATTCCAACTGCAAGTATGATATAGTTTGTTGCATTACTGCTAGAGGGAGCTCCAGTATTACGTAACAACAGTCATCTAATATCCTCCAAGGAGAATATTTAAAATTTGAGTCACTTAACTCTCAATAGGCTTTTTCGCATATATAAACAATAAACATCCAAGCATGAAGGGATATATCTCTATTTCTTGGGAAAAACCAACCTTTCTCAAAAAATATCTTATTTTGTGGTATGTAAATGCTGTATGCTCTATTTCAAGATTCTCTCTACGTAGCTTCGTCCAAACTGCCTCAATCAGGCTCCATCTAAGAGAGGTCCTCGGAGTTGTCGCAATGTATACCCCTCCTCCCTTGAGAACTCTATAGGCCTCCATAATGGCCTTCTGGGGTTCTTTCAGATGCTCCAGTACCTCGCTCATTATAACTGTATCAAAGACTCCTTCTCGGAATGGCAGTTTTCTGGCATCACACTTAACGAATGAGGCACGACACCCATATTTCCGCTGTGCAAATCTTATAAACTTCTCTCCCACATCAGCCCCAACCACATCCTTATGGGGGAGAAACTCCACCATAACTCCTGAGCCACACCCTACATCTAGAACATTCTTACCCATAACTCTGCTGCTTATAGCTCTGTTCTTGTGTAAATGCCACCATCTTCTGGGAAGGAATTTGCTTCTTAATGCATTATAATACGCATCTCCACGGACCTCATCATAAAACTTCTCAACTTTTTTCACCCTTCTCTCTGGCTCACTCTTCTTCAGTTCCAACCAAACCATTAACAGTTCACTTCCCATTCTAAATATCTGTTTAAGTACATTGACTTTAGATCCCTTTACATATCTCCACTTAACAGGTACCTCAACAATTCTATATCCTCTTCTATGTGCCTTTACCAATAAATCCACATCGAAGGCGAATCCCTCAACATTTAGCTGCTCATTTAAATCATTGAAAACGCTCCTCCTGAAGGCCTTGAACCCACATTGAGTATCATACAGTTTTATTCCAAAAAGTACACGAAATAGGAGATTGAAAGCCTTCCCTAAGACTTTCCTATAGAAGGGTGGTTGTACCAAGATTTTTGAGTCCGGTAAATTTCTCGAACCTATAACTATATCTGCCCCCTTCCTTATCTCTTCCAAAAGCTTAGGTATCTCCGAAGGCGGGGACGCCAGATCTACGTCCATCAACACCACTATTCTCCCCCAAGCATATCTCACTCCATGCCATACTCCTCCTCCCTTCCCAAGCCTCTCAGGAAAACTTACTACCCTAATTCTATCTTCATATTTTCTCGAGTACTCCTCAGCGATCTCCACAGTTCTATCTGTACATCCATCGGCTGAGACGAGTATTTCATAATCTATTTCAGTGCCTTCCATATATGAGAGCAATCCATCCAAGCATGAGGGTAATCTCTTCTCCTCATTATAGGCGGGTACTAGAATAGTAAGCTCCTTATCATGGTTTGACATTGTGGAGATTGAAATAAGAATTAATATTAGGAAATTATTAAATTCAATCTATGTGGTGATTTAAAGAGACATGAACCCCGAGTTTCCTAAAAAACTCCTTCTTATAGGTCTCGATGCTCCTATAGTCAAATCAATCAAACGCTGCATGTCGGAAGGTTTTATGCCGAACTTGGCTCGTCTGGTGGAGAATGGTGTGTGGTGTGAAAACTGTTTAGTTCCCTATCCCACCATAACTCCTCCAAACTGGACAACTATAGTAACAGGAGCCTGGCCTGGCACACATGGAATCACCTCCTTCAACAATCCGTATCCAGATGGTAGGCTTCATGAGTCTTATGAAGCTCTCTATTCGGGTGACTGTAAAGCTGAATATATATGGGAAGTAGCGGGACGATTAGGTTGGCGCAGTATAATTCTCAACTATCCATCTACCTGGCCTCCGAGAGGAAAGAATATTATACAAATATATGGAGGAGGACTCGCACCAAATGAATGGCGTATCACTCCTGAAGGGGAGCTTATGAAAGGAGGTTACAGAGTTCTCCTATCCTTCGACCAGCTCTTCACGGACAGTGATGAGTATCCTCAAGCCAGTAAAGTAGTATTCAAGCCAGCTGATGACTGGAAAAATCTGGATGAGGAAGCTACTTACTGTGAAATAACCTTTGGACAGGTCTATAATTTGAAACCCGTAAAGCCAGTTACTTACTATGTGTTGAGACACAGTCCATCTGATATCTCAATCTGTCGAGAGAAAGATCTTTCCACAGCGATATGTCGGCTTAAGAAGGGCGAATGGAGTCCGAAACTCAGCGAGAAGTTCTATGTAGAGGGTTATGGTTATGTGTCTGGTTTCTTCAAATTCAGGTTCCTTCCAGATGAGGCTACTGGTTTCCGTTTTTCATGGGACCTACATTTTGAAAGAGTTGAGGAGGGTGCAAGAGAAGAGTTCAAACTCTATTTAACTCCAATAGGAGCATATCTAGATGGTATTCCAGAGCATCTGCGCGAGGAGATGGAGAAGAATCTTAAGTCTCTCCCCATCCCAGGTTGTGTGACTTATCACCGTGTGAGGATGGGGTGGTTTAGTGGGGACCATTATGTGCAGATGGCATCTATGTCCACAGAGTGGTTAACTGAGGCAGGTTGTTTCCTGATGGATAAATACAGCGACTGGAGGCTTTTCATAATGCATGAGCATACCCCAGATCATATGTATCACCTCTTCATGAATCTCCTGGAGCCACAAGTCAATAAAGATGATGTGTTAAGAAACTACTGGATAGACGTAGAGCGTAGGCTATACAATAAGCTGGATGAAATGATAGGTAGACTTGTGGAGAAGGCTGGTGAAGAAACCCTTGTAGTCATCACCTCTGATCATGGAGCACTGCCAACTGAGACAGCTTTTCACGAGAAGTATAGAATACTGGAGATAAATCATATTCTGGAGGCAGCTGGCTTTATTCAATACAAGGAGGAGAATGGTCAGAAAGTTGTCGATTGGTCGAGGACAAAGGCCTTCTGCCAGAGGACAATGCATGTATACATCAACCTGAAAGGTAGACAACCTTATGGAATAGTGTCTCCATCAGAATACGAATCCGTTAGAGATGAAGTTATGTACGCCCTTCTCGACTATGTGGACCCCTTATCCGGCAAACGTCCAGTTTACATGGTGATCAAGAAGGAAGATGCCCGTCCTCTAGGTCTCTACGGCGATAAGGTCGGAGACCTGATTCCCGTATTGAGGCCTGAAGCCAGTGGAGAACATGGCAGACACTTCCCAACAGCAGAGTGGGGTGTCGGCTCAATGAAGGGCCTCCTAGTCCTTTCAGGGCCGGGAATTAAGAAGGGTGTAACGCTTGAGAGGACTGTATGGCTCACCGATATAGTGCCAACAGTATGCTATCTCCTCCATATTCCTGTCCCTCGTAATGTTGAAGGAGGTATCATATATCAGGCCTTAGAGAACCCTGATCTCCAGCTGAATGAGATCGCTCACTATCGCCGGCTGTATGAGAGGGCTCAATCTGCGCTTGACTCGCTGAGAAGCCTGTCCCATGAATACTAAAACCTATATATACCTCCATCGAGCTGGTTGAAGGATATAAGTTGGGTCTCCTATCCGTTGATATGCCCCCACCTAAAAACCTCGACGTGATCTATGTGGGTGGAGAAAGTTTCTCCAGGAAACTTACTGCAGCCTCCCTTCAAGGTCTCGTTAATAGAAGGTTGCCGAGGGTATACCTCCTATTCAACGAGCCATTAGACTCAGACTATAAATGGCTTGAAACCTACATAAGTGGTTATGGTCTCGAAGTTTCTTATCTAAAAAATCTAGAGGAATTCGTAAGGAAATATGTTGATATCTTCCAAGGTTTTACCATTTATGACCCTCAGCTTCTCCAATCAATTCCCATCGCCATTATGCTCTCAGCTCTCGATAACACCCTGATAGCCTCACCTGAAGATGTTGATGAACTAATGGAACTGTCAGGAAAGCCTATTGTTAACAATTTTGTAGGAAGATGGAAAAATAGCCTAGATGCTGTGGAATGGAGCCTCAAGAATCTGTGGCCAGAAACTAACCACAACCTAGTTGCCAGCATGCCCCTAGACCGATTTCCACATGTTATCCAAATCACTGACTTCCTAATATTGAAGCAACCCTTCACCTTCATGTTGTCTGTATTGCCGGATAAGGACCCAGAAGAGTTCGCAATGTTTGATAAGGTGCTGTCCATGTGTCAAGGTGGATATGCATTGGGATGGTCTAACAGGGAAGAGTGGTATGTCACGCTCGCCTCTAAATATGATATAAAGGTGCTTTGCACCATAGGGAACAGTAACCTCTCTATCCATTCCACATTCCCCTGTAGAGTATCCCTCAAGCAACATAAACTTCCCCCCAATTATAGAATAGCCTTAAGAGAAAAGATCTACGTCACCTTCATTTATACCGATGGCGATAGCCCTGCAGTCCTCCTAACCTACTATCGAAAATTATGGGATGATCCTGCGAGAGGTTTGATTCCAATAGGATGGGGCTTCCAACCCTATCTTCTTGAGCTTTCCCCCGGCGTCATCGAATACTACTACAAGACCATGACCCCCAACGATTATTTCCTTTTCGGTCCCTCAGGTGCTGGATACATATACTATACAGCTCTAAGTAACAAGAGTAGATTCAGTAAGGAAACTAGAGATATGTCTAAGCTATTCGATCTGGAGGTCACGAACCTCTGGCTTGGTTTGGGCCCGGAGAAAGACAGCCCACCACCTACTGATGAGGAAATAAGAGATATTGTTTCACCCTTCATAGAGGAGACAAAGCCCCTCGGCCTCTTTCTGAGAACTCCCTCCAAGGAGAAAGTAGTTACTGGAGACGATTACTATGACCCCCACCGCATCCTCCTAGTGAAAGACACTCCTGTGGTTGTGGCTCCCATGTATTACGTAGGCGACTACGAACGGTTCAAGGATGTGAGAAAGACTCTTGAGTACGCCTCTCTCGCAGAGAAAAAACCTCTCTTCCTCTCCCTCTTCATCTCAAACTATGGACTCACTCCCACTGAGCTACATAACATAATAAAATCGCTGGGTAGTGAATATCAAGTTGTCAGGCCGGATGTATTCCTCCATCTGCTGAAGGAGTATCTTAGACAGGTAGGTCAAACCTCCTAAATCTCCTTATAAATAACTTGGTGAAAATATAATTAGGATTGGTCAAATATGCGGAGAAGGTGACGGAGACTCCAGTAACGAGAATAGAGCTGGTAATAGACTTGGAAGATCCCTTCAAGCCGGCCATGACCTTAGAAGAATTTGTGGAGTTATATAATAAGGATCCAGAACCACCAAGATATAGGGTGGTCTCCCTAGATGTCCTCACCTGCCCTGAAGACAATCAACCAGTTACATTAGCACATTGCGGGAGATGTAAAAGATTCATCAGACTCTTTGAGGGGCGTGTATACTGTAAACATAAAATACCTCTCACTGAGTGAAAAAACTCGTTCATATCTTGATCTTCTTCCAAGCTCCCTTTCTGTAAACCCAGTATATCAGAAGTGTCCTTACAATGAAATCCATTAAAGCCCCTATCCAGACACCCACCACATCTATCAGGACATACATCCCCAGAATTAATCCCAATCCAACTCTGATTCCCCAAGAGCATATAGAGGATATGAGGAGGGGTGCTTTAGTCTCTCCACTCCCTCTAAGTCCTCCTGCCATAACTATGTATGCTGCTAAAAATGGATGTTGGAAACTCATAATGCGGAGATATAAGGCAGTCCTCTCAATATTACGTGGTGTAAGTATTGATGCAACTGCTGTTGCACCTGAAAATAATAGAACAGCCATAGGGACCATCGTCATAAAAGATATCTTCACACCCTTCTTAATGACATCCTCAGCCTCATCCTCTCTTCCACCTCCCAGTCTTCTCCCTGCTAGACTGGAAACAGCCACAGAGATTCCTACACCCTGCATAAAGGACATCCCCTCAATGGTCATACCCGCAGTTTGGGCGCTCATCGCTTCCGTCCCAAACTTCATAATTAGCCAGGTATATGTGAACATAGCAAAGCTAGATATCAATCGTTCAAAGCTTCCTGGAACCCCTATCTCCAGAATCTTCCTCATAATCCTAGTTGAGACTCCTCCCTTGTTAGTTCTCTTAATAATTAACTTATTGCCTGCGAAGAGAAGGAGGAGAGCTGAGAGTCCTATTATGGATGATGCCATAGATGCAAATCCTATAGCTCTCATGGCCTCCTCCCCCGTCGAAACTCCCCTAACTAGCAGTATGTTCAAAAGAGTTTTGGTAGATAGTGTCAATAAAGATGCGTAAAAGGGAGTTTTTGTATCACCTGCTCCAGCTAAACCGCTAGAAACTGTTCCAGAGAGGAACATGATTGGGATATTCCAACCCAATATACTCAAGTAAATGGTTCCAACTGTAACAACTTCTGGAGGTGCATTCATAAATCTAAAAATATCTCCTGAAACCTCAAGAACTACGATCATCACTGGTACTGAGATAGCTAAAGAGAGAAATATTGCATTCATGTAAACCAGGAAAGCAGCTTCATCTCTCTCCTCTCCGACACGCCTCGCCACTATTGCAGTCACCCCTATACTTACTGCCGTAGACACTAAGCTCAGTATATTGATAATTTGTCTAGAGAGTCCTAGACTGGACACTACAACATTTCCAAACTCTCCTATAGTGAGGAGATCTATCAATGGAAGAAGCATATACGTGATGTTCGTTATAATAGATGGGAACGCTAAGTAAATTATCTCTCTATATGAGGCCATTCGTTTCACCCCCTTCTCCCAATTACTTAAATATCTTTCACATATCTCCTAATTCAAAATAATGGAGGAAGGCTTCCATTGAATAGAAGGAGTTTTTTGATTATTGGTGGTGGGCCAGCAGGTATGTCTGCAGCCTCCCGCATAAAGAGGCTGAAACCAGATTCTTCTGTAACTGTCTTGGAGGAGAATTCATTCACAAGCCATGCACCATGTGGGCTTCCCTACTTCCTAGGCGGGCTCATTCCGGATTTGAGAACCCTTATGGGCACCTCTCCGGAGAAGGTTCTATCTAAAAGAGGTATAAAAGTAGAGTCTGGCACTCGTGCCATAAAGATAGATCCAGACTCCAAGACGGTGTATGCTATAAAAAGTGGGGAGAGAACTTCATATTCTTATGACCTCCTATTGATAGCTACAGGCTCTTCTCCCATCAGCCTCAATATAGATGGTTCTGATGAGTCTGATAGGGTCTTCACTCTCGGTAAGGTGGAAGAAGCCTCAAAAGCTAAAGAAGTCCTCAATAGGTCTGAGAAAATCGGTATTATTGGAGGTGGATATATCGGACTTGAAACTACAGAGGAGTTGGTCAAGTTAGGTAAGCGAGTCCAGCTCTTTGAAGCTCTGCCTCACGTCATGTCCCCTATGGACCCCGAAATAAGTGAGAGGATAGAAAAAATATTGGGTGCTAAAGGGGTTGAGTTACATCTGGAGGAGCCTGTGGAAGAAGTTAAGACCGAGAGAAACGAGCTCAAAGTATATACTGCAAAGGCGTCATATACATTAGATGCTCTCATAGTGGCTGTAGGCATCAAACCGAACTCCGAGATAGCGGAAGACGCTGGAGTTAAACTCGGCGTGAAAAGCTCAGTGGAGGTGAATGAACTCCTTCAAACAAATATTCCTAATATATATGCCGCTGGAGATGTGTGTGAAATGACACATGTCGTTAGTGGAAGGATGGTCTGGATTCCTCTGGCCACCACTGCAAATAAAATGGGTTACGTCGCAGGATTGAATATGCTAGGCTATAATGTCCCCTTCCCGGGGACAACAGGTACTGCAATATTTAAGCTGTTTGATCTCGCAGTGGCTAGAACAGGCCTCAACCTGAAGGAGGCTAAGCATGCTGGATTCAAGCCAATATATGTTGATGTAGAATCCCATACGAGAGCCCATTACTATCCGGGTTACAAGAGCATATTTCTGCGTATGATCGCTGATATGGACTCAAAACTTCTCCTTGGTGCAGAGATCATTGGAGAGGAGGGTGTGGCTGGAAGGATCAATACAGTGGCCTCACTCCTGCTGAAAAAGGCATCGATAAAAGACCTCTTCTTCTCAGACCTCTGTTATGCCCCTCCCTTCGCACCAGTTTGGGATCCCCTTGTGATCTCTGCACGTCTCCTAATGAGGAAATTGGGATACTCTTAGCCTCTCCAGAAGTCTATCTGAGTTGATCTTCAATCTCGCAGCTTCCACAGCCATATTGTACATATTAAGATCTGCCTTTCCCTCCTTTACACCGGGACATCTACTATCCAAGTATACATAGACATCCTCCTCATCCACTCTGAGATATGCCTCCTCATTTCCATATTTCTTAACCCTGAATGGATACAGCCTACACGCAACCGGCTTAATATCCTGAATACTACATAAATATCTTCCAAATACCTTCACTAGGAAGATACATTCTCCACTCTCCTTCTTACTCAAGTATAAACCTCTTCTGCCTTCCCTAGAGATCGCTATAGTCACACTGCCCGGTCTCCTCCTCTCTAAGACAGGTCTCTCATAAATCCTCACAGGAACCAGAAATGCCTTACAGCATTTTCCACATTCTAAACACTCCCATCTTCTCACCCTCTTCCAAGGTATATCCATCTTCTCAACCCTCCCTGAATCTGCTTAACTCAACAAAAATTCTTTAAAACTTTTCAGGTTATAAATTGGTTGTGATGCTATGTCGATCCTCATAGTAGGTAGTGTCCATATGGACTACACCATCTATATGGATCATCTCCCAAGGGAGGGTGAAACCGTAATCGGGACAGATTTTAAGAGAAGCCCAGGGGGAAAGGGTGCAAACCAAGCTGTAGCTGTGGCCAGGCTCTCTGGAAAATCCCATTTCGCGAGCAGAGTGGGAGCTGATGAGAATGGTGAAATACTCCTCAATAACCTCAGGCGAAACAATGTGAGCACCGAGTTCGTAACCGTAGATAAGAGAATCTATACTGGAATAGCCCTGATATTTACAGATGCGAAGGGGCGAAATATGATAGCCGTTGCATCAGGTACAGATGCCAAGGTTTCATGCCGGGATGTGGATAAAGCATTCAGAGGCCTAGGCTCCGTTTCATGTCTGCTCACACAGCTAGAAATCCCCATGAAGACTGTGACATACGCTATTAGGAAGGCGAAGAAATCCGGTGCGCTCACCATTCTCAATCCAGCCCCATATAGACTACTTCCAGAAGACATCTTCCAGTATATCGACTTCATAACTCCCAATCGTGTTGAGCTTGCAGCCCTCGCCAAAGTGGATACTGTCAAATCCCTAACAGACATTGAGAAAGCCTCTAGGAAACTAATCAAGAAGGGAGTTGGTGCAGTAATAGTGACCCTCGGAGAAGAGGGTGCCTATATAGTTTCCACGAGCATAACTAAAAAGATCCCCTCATTCAAGATTAAAGTGGTTGATACCGTGGGAGCTGGAGATGCATTTAGCGGTGGTCTCGCCTACGCGCTCGTCAACGGTATGGACCTTAAGGATGCTGTGCGGTTTGCGAATGCCGCTGCAGCAGTCAGCTGCACGAAATATGGTGCACAGGCCAGTATGCCCAAATTGAGTGAAGTGAGACGGCTGCTAAAAAAGGGTTAATTCCATGTTTAGTATAATCACTCTCACGACAGACTTCGGGTATAAGGATGAGGCAGTAGCCTCCATGAAGGGCGTTATCCTTTCCATTAATCCTCAAGCGAGAATAGTTGACATCTCACATGGTATACCCCCCTTCAATATAGGTGAAGGCGCTTGGGTTATGATGAGGTCCCTGAAGTACTTCCCCCCTGCTATACATGTTGGTGTGGTGGATCCGGGAGTAGGGTCCTCTAGGCGTGCAATAGTTATAGAGACTGCCAATACTTCACTCTTAGTAGGTCCAGATAATGGTTTGCTTCTGCCACCTGCCAACGAATTGGGTGGCATAAAAAGAGTATATGAAATAGAGAATCCCGATCTCATGCTTCATCCCGTCTCCATAAGTTTCCATGGTAGGGACATCTTCAGCCCTGTTGCAGCTCACCTCAGTAGAGGCATCAAGATAGGGAAGGTTGGACCGCCCATAAAAGTGGAATCCCTAATTCCTCCTCCATGGAGCCCACCCGAGATAAGAGAGAATCTTATTAGAGGTCAGATAATCCATATAGATCACTTTGGAAATCTCTATACCAACATACCCATAGAAAAGGTTAGGGAAGTGGGCTCCGTCTTCGAGATCACTTTGGGGGATAGATGTGAAATAGCCAAGCTGGTGAAGACCTTCTCATCTGTCTCGAGAGGAACCTTAGCCCTCAAGGATGATGCATATGGCTATCTCGAGATCTCAGTAAATCTAGGATCCGCAAAGGAGATGTTTAGCGCCGAGACTCTTCAAATCTTCTCCCTCAAACCCCTACATTAATGAGTAGAATTCTAATTATAGATCTCACAAGGAAGGCTTATCATATAGAGGAGTATGAAATCATATTTCAGAAGAGGCTTGGCGGAACAGGTGTAGGGATAAAAGCTTCTCGCCGAATACCTCAAACCTAACACTCCACCTCTATCTCCTGGAAATCCAGTAATCTTCACTATAGGATTATTAACCGGAGTATATCCCGCTGTCGGTATTCCTTCTCATCAAAAGAATTGAATCTCTAGGACTTAATGCAATATCTGCTGGAAATCTGCTTTCTTGGACTATTGAAGCATATAGAAGGGGGTTGATAAGTAGTGGTGGAGGAGTTGATTCTCTCAACTGGGGAGACCTAAACTCCCTGCTTCATATTTTGGAGAGCATTGTCAATAAGACAAATGAATTCTATACTACTCTCTCAAAAGGCTTGAGGTACGCTGCATCGGTTTATGGAGGTGGAGGGCTTCACGCTTCAGCTCTTAGGCAATGAGATAGCGGGTTATCATATGAGATATGCATACTCAATAGAGGAAAGTTACTGAATCTACTCCTTTTATCCAAGAAACTAATTGAGGAAGAAAGCTGGAGAAACGTCTTAAATCCTCGGTTGCCTGTCTCTTCACGAGAGTCGTGTACACACTCCGTATGGTAGCCAAAGCTCTTAATTATGGGAATAGAAACCTCAACTGATGACTTGAGGAAACTGGGCATTCAAATACTGAAGGATAAATATGAGCTGAAACTGTGGAAGGCTTTATTCTAAACATCCTAGATATGCCGAGAAGAATATATGGAACACAAACCTCCTCCGGGGAATTGGACCTCCGATTAATGGAGAAATATATGAAAGGTGTATATAGAACGCTTACATTCATTACTTCGTCAGTGTGATGAGCTAACTACTCTCCGGTTTCTATGATGGAATAGACCTTAATTCATAAAACTTTGTTCCATTCTTTTAGATAGATTTAAATCTCATATCAGAGGTTTTTCTTCACATAGTGATTAGAAACGGTAAAGGTCATATTTATCGGAGGCTATGAGGAGAAGAGGCTATTCCGACTTGCCGGCCTCTATGACTCCTACTCCCTCAATGAGCTAGATCAAGTCAAGAACCTCTTAAAGAGTGAGGAGGCAGTCCTCGTCCTCCCTAGAAAGCTTCATTATCTGGTTGAGGAGTTCGATCCTGAGCTCCGTGAAAACATAATCGATGTATATGAGCTTCCATCCTCTAGCAAGGAGGATCAGCGTGCGATAATGCGTCTGATAAGTCGAACTTTAGGTGTGAAGACAAGTATTCGAGACATGTTCCTCAGGGAGGCTGAGAAAACATAATGAGAGGCATAATAACCAGGATCTCCGGCCCTGTTGTTGTTGCAGACCATCTTCGTGGAGTGAAGATGCATGAGGTTGTGAGAGTTGGTGAGGAAGGTCTATTAGGTGAGGTGGTTCAACTTCTCGATGATAAGGCAATCGTACAAGTCTATGAAGACACCACTGGGCTGTCCCTCGGTGAACCGGTTGAGAGCACAGGTAACCTCCTCAATGTCAAACTTGGTCCAGGTCTCATAGGCTCAATCTTTGATGGTATTCAACGTCCTCTCACAGATATAAGGAATGTATGGGGTGACTTTATTAAAAGAGGTCTCATGCCGAAGAGGCTCGGAGACCGAAAATGGTTGTTTGTACCCACCATCAAGAAAGGTGACTACATAACCGGTGGAGATATAGTTGGATATGTTGATGAAACACAGTCATTGAAGCATCTCATACTTGTTCCACCCAATATACAGGGGGAAGTGAAATGGGTCTGCAAAGAGGGCGAATATAATGTTGATGAGACAGTGGTTCGGCTTAAGGATGGTTGTGAAGTGAAGCTCTCTCAGGAATGGCCCATAAGAGTTCCAAGGCCATATAAATTCAAGATAGGGGTGTCTGAACCTCTAATTACTGGTGTCAGGATAATAGATCTCCTCCT
>NJEE01000031.1 GCA_002255045.1 Candidatus Bathyarchaeota archaeon ex4484_205
ATCTCTCCCAGTGAACGTAGGATCGGCATATAGGTCACATGTACAAATATCAAGGGATGGCCTTCCAGCTTCATCTGTCTTACAGCCTCCAAGAATGGAATGTTCTCATAATCTCCTGAGACACCGCCGATCTCAACGAGAATGAAGTCAGGCTTCTCCCTCTCAGCCACGAGAAGAATACGGCGTTTTATCTCGTCAGTCACATGGGGAATTATCTGCACTGTCTTTCCGAGGTATTCACCCCGCCTCTCCCTCTCTATCACAGCCTTATAAACTTGGCCTGTTGTGATATTGTGATCCTTAGGAATAGTAAGATCAAGAAAACGCTCATAATGTCCAAGATCCTGATCGATCTCACCGCCATCATCCGTGACCCATACCTCACCATGCTCCGTGGGTCTAAGTGTACCGGCATCCACATTTACATAGGGATCTATCTTTATTGCAGTCACTTTAAAGCCCCGGGATTTCAACAGGACACCTATAGAAGCTGTGGTTATTCCCTTACCTAACCCAGAGACAACACCACCAGTCACTATGATAAATTTAGATGGCACATAATAGAGTATCTCATCCAAATATTAAATCTTCTTTTTACCCATAGATGATCCTCTGAAGCTCTTTAGCTCGGCTAAGCCAAGAGGAATACCCCTCAGGTGTTTCGGGATATGCAAGATAGAGATTCTTTACATCTCTCATGCGATCTGCAGTTCTCTTCAACTCCAGGAGGAAGTTAGGTTTCCCCAAACCGATGAAAACTCGCTTGACCTTATCAGTTATAGAGAGGTGTAGATCACCATCTATACTTGCCTTTAGGACGTCATCCTCCTTCATTATGCCATGGTGCATCCCATAGTTGAGCTCTTCGTTTGAGGTATTCTGAAGGAAGATTCGGAAGATGTCCAAGGCAGCTTGTTTAGCACCATACATCTGCATATATTCAGGGGTGTAACTCCAAAGACCTCTAAGAGAATAGTCCTCAATCGAGAGTGCTCTTATGGCGGCCTTGGCCATCAACCAGCCGCTTAACATACTTGAACCTATCCCTCCAGCATGGAGAGGATTAACTGTAAACCCTGCATCACCACCGAACATTATACCATTCCAAACCATTAGGTCCATAGGTCTCCTAGTCGGGACAACACCACTACCTTTTTCCACAGCCTTAGAATCCTTAAGAATTGGTATATCCATCACATATCTGTAGAAGTACTCCCTTGGCTTTATATTGAGATTGCTGGGCATACCAACACCCACATTAACAGTTCGGCCACCATGTGGAAAGATCCAGGCATAACCTTTCGGATACTTAATTTGATCAAGATATATCTCACAATACTCCGGCGGATCCTCCTTTATCTCCCTAATCTCCCGATACGCAACTACAAGTTCAGACTTCTTAAGCTCCTTATCTATAGTCCCATCAGGCATCCTGTTTCTCAGAACTCCACCTACTCCACTACAATCGAGAACTATTTTGGCATAGACCTCGTCTCCGTGTACCTTCACACCAATAACTCTCTCAGATTTTATTATTGGAGATAGTACCCTAGTAGAGGCAGAGAGCTCAGCGCCTGAATCTATTGCACGATTCAGGAGAAATTGACCAAACTTATATCGGTCCAGAATGACAGCCCCAAGTCCTCCGCCACCTACTCTAAAAACTGTTTTCCTATCAGGACTATAAGTATCTACACCTGAAACATCCTGAACAACAACTTCAGGAGGCAGGTCTAGGCCTATTCTCTTCAAATGATGTGTTCCCAATGCATCACCACATACTTTATCCCCTATCTTTTCCCTTGGCTTCATATCGAGGAGAAGGACCTCAAAGCCAGACCTTGAGATCTCATGAGCAGCTATACATCCACATGAGCCGGCTCCTACGATCACAACATCCCAAGTATGAGACATTAAGAAACAATTGATTAGGTAGATATGGATAAAGTTTTCTTAAGGATGAAGAAGGAAGTCAGAGAGATCCAGGAAGGTTTGGCGAGAATAGTGGTACCGATGGGAAGCCTAATCTCGGAACCTCATTCCAAACTGCCAGCATTTTACAATCCTAAAATGAGAAACAATAGGGATATTGCAGTTCTTTTCACAATTTCTCAGGGAGTGAGGAAGATAGGAGAACCAATGGCTGGTACAGGAGTTAGGAGTATAAGGATAATACTAGAAAATGGGAACATTGAGGAAGCATTCATTAATGATCTGAAAAGGGAGGCGGTGAAGTTCATAAGGGAGAATTTGAGGCTCAATCATATCGGGAGAAATACAGCGAGAGTAACTCGACTTGAGGCGAATCTCTTTAATATAATTCATTCGCTTCCTGGAAACAGGGTAGAGTATCTTGATCTGGATCCTTATGGAACCCCTGCTCCCTTCATATACTCAAGTATAATGGCCCTCAGGAAGAGGGGAGTTTTAGCAGTTACTGCCACCGATACCTTCACGCTTAAGGGCTTTAAACCTGAGACAGCATTAGCAAGATATGGTGTCAAGATATTCAAGAACATATTCCCCTCAGAGGTGGCGGTGAGAACACTACTCTATTATATCTCGAGAGCGGCAGCTTCATTAGAATACGGGATAGAACCTCTTGCCGCTTATACTCAGAGACATTACGTCCGTGTATATGTGAGAATACTGAGGGGTCCAGGGAAGGCGAAGGAGAGTCAAAAAAGAGTAGGATACATCACACTCTGCGACCATTGTCCTTTTTGGAAGATTTCTGATGAAGAGTTCAGAGAGGAGAGGTGTCCCTTCTGTTCCTCAAAATTGAGGATTATGGGACCTCTATGGATAGGGGTTTTGAAGGATAATGAGACTATATCACGAATACTTGATACGAGAGGTGAAGCATATTGGATCGAAGAAGAAAGCTGGAAGATATTGAGACGTATAGCTGGGGAGATAGATACTGTGGGATACTATGATATACCTTTACTGGCCTCTAAACTTAGAAGGTCTCCACCATCAATGTCGGAAGTGATCTCATCTCTCAGAGAGAGAGGCTTTAAGGTCTCAAGGACAGTGTTCTCCACAACGGGAGTTAAGACTGACGCACCGCTAAGAGAGCTGGTTGGAAGTTTTAACCCTTGAAAACTAAACATACGAAATACATTTCAGAGCTCTTCTTCCTACTAGCTTTCGGTTTAATTCGATAAAATTTCTTGAAACGAGATTTACAGGCCTCAGCAAACTCCCGAGACCTAGGACCATCAAAAACCTTAAGAACCAGTGAACCACCTCTTCTGAGGACCTTAGATGAGATGTTCAATGCTTCATAACATAGATCAATCTGTCGCTCATGATCCAGAGACCATATACCTGTGAGGTTGGGTGAGAGGTCGGAGAGAACTACATCATACTGAGAATGTATGGAAAGAATACGTGTAAGGGTATTCTCCTCTTTAACATCTCCTTTAATGTAGATGAAGTTTGGATCGACTATCTTCAAGTCTTTAATGTCTACACCTACTACACTTCCGTCTGGCTTCACGTGCTCGAGGGAAACTTGAACCCAGCCTCCTGGTGCAGCTCCCAAATCAAGGACTCTGTATCCAGCCTTTATAATCTTAAAACGTCGCTGGATTTCCTTCAGTTTAAAGGCGGCTCTACTTTTATATCCTAGCTCTCTCGCTTTCTTATAGAACTGGTCACGTTTCCTCTTCTCTATCCATCTCTTCTTCAGACTTAACCCCTCCGACATAGGAGGTAACAATCCAGCGCTCGAGTTTTTCACACAGCTCAGGTGAGGGAGAGCCTCCTGGAGTGCATTTATCGGAATACTCACATATAATGCAGGGTGCACCTAATATAGATTGAAGGGTTGGAGGATGTCTCTTGGCTACAAGCAGGAAGGTCCACCTTCCTTTGTGAAGCACCTTCTTACGGGTTATCATACCCCAGTTGGCAAGCCTTATGCTGATCCTGGATCCTTCACGACTGCTGACTCCCAGCCTCTTCCATAATTCAGTTTGGAGAATGCCATTCTTCCCAGCTTTGAGTATTAAATCCATGGCATGCTTCTCCAAGAGTTCTTTCTTAGGGGGACTCATGTGATAAATTAGACCTCCATAACATTTACTTCTTATACAGTTATTATATCTTTATTTCAACCAAAATCTTTTCGAGAAGTTCCTTGTACCTATTTCTTATCGTTACCTCTGTCACGCCTGCGACCTCAGCAATCTCCCTCTGAGTACGTTTCACACCACCAATGACTGAGGCAAAGTAGACGACAGCTGCCGCGATGCCGGTTGGCCCCCTACCTCCCGTGAGCTTGAGAAGAGAGGCTGCATTCAGAAGACGGAGAGCCAGTTTCTCCACATGATAGGGAAGACCGAGTTTGTCAGAGAATCGGACGACATATACTTCGGGTGTGGGGGCGGAGGAGGACAGACCAAGAGACCATATAATATACCTATAGCTCCGGCCAACCTCTTTCTTAGAGAGGGAACATACCTCAGCAATTTCATCAAGTGTTTTTGGAACCTTGAAATTTCTGCAGGCGATATATAGTGAGGCTGCGACTATGCCTGCTATACTTCTCCCCTTGGCCAGATCTCGTCTTAAGGCCTTTCTATATATGAGGCTGGCATGCTCCATAACATACCGCGGGAGATTTAGTTGACTGCCAACCTTAGTTATTAGGCTCAGTGCCTGTGAGAGATTACGTTCCTCCGAGGAGGAGACCCTGAGTCTATTCTGCCATTTTTTGAAACGTCTGAGTTGAGCCAGATTTTCTGAGGAATAGTGGCCCCCCCTTTTTACGCTTCCTATATCTGTTGTCAAACCATAATCATGAATTAGGAGGGAATAAGGAGCACCCATACGATCCTTTTTAGATCTTTCCTCCTCGTCGAATGCACGCCACTCTGGCGAGGAGTCGGCCAGGGAACTTTGGATCACATATCCACAAGACACACAGACTAATTCACCTTTCTCATAATCCCTCCTAAATACTGTAGATTTACAGTTAGGGCATATAAGTGGCTCAGATTCTTCTAATTCCTCTCCTTCGACCATAGGATACCACCCTCCACCCTACTTTTGGGGATTTCTCAAACCTAATCAGAACATAGGGCTTCGAAGTTGGGCCTAATATATCTACAACCTTCCCTCGGTAATGCTTCTTCTCAGTATATACAAAATCACCTATTTTTGGAAGAGAAACTACACGAATAAGAGCCATATTTGGAGCGGGTAAAGATATAACCTCCCCTATAACTCTCAATATCTGAGAGAATAAATAGAATATATAAATATTTAAACATTTAATGTGAAATTAGCCGTAGTAAAGTGAATTAAGAGCCTTTTCCCCGTTTTGCCCTCAACTCCCGAACTTTCTTTGCAATCAGCTTCAACAATTCATTCTTCTTCCCAGGGTACTCTACGATGACTCTACCCTTACTATGATATACTGAGGCTGGATGAGAAGAATTAGCTTCCACATTATACTTGAGATCCAAGGCAGCCAGGGCATTTATGAGCTCATCTAGCCTCAAATTGGGAGCAGCCAGTGAGATAGGCACCCTTCTCCCCCTAGACCTTGAAACTTTAGAATCCAGATATATAGGGTAGATTATTTTACCAATTCTCTTCTTCAACTCTTGCTAGGCTCCAGTAGAATACCGTTCAATACACCATTCTGGCCAGGTCGAGAGGTTATCCTAACTCGACCGATGTTTGTCACCACTATTGACCCCTTCGTAATTATGCCCTGTCTCTTTAGATGTATGCTGGCAGGATTATCCTCCACCCTTAAGATTTCAGCTCTTACAACTTCACCTTTGCCATCACTCACATTTACCCATCTATCACTAACTATCCTAATCTTGTAGTTTCCTCCCCTCACACGGACCTTTTTAATTACACGTTCACCGAGGAGGGTGTTAGTTGGGAGGCGACCCATCTCGAACTTTCTCTTTGAACGGTAAGGATGGCGCTTTCCGCCTGTACGTTTACGCTTATGCAAGTCACCATGATATACAGACATGTATGTAACGTAATTTTTCACTTACATTCTAATAAGTCTTTATATCTAACGAAAACTAAAAATTCTCTGAGAAACTTTCTCTATTAACTACAAACCATGGTTTACCTTGAGAAACTTGAGATGTACGGTTTTAAGACATTCGGCAGAAAGACAGCTATAGAGTTCTCACCCGGTCTTACGATAATAACTGGACCGAATGGACAGGGAAAATGCCTAGTGGGAGACATGGAAGTTCTGACTTTAAGAGATGGATGGATAGAGATAGGAAAACTCTTTCACAGCATGGAGGGGGATATTAGAAGGAGAGGTGAAGAAGAGTACATAATTCCAGAGAAGAAGACGAAGGTACTCTCCTTCGATAGATCTAAAGTAGTGGGGTCACAGATAAGAGCCCTATATCGGCAGAGGATTAGTGAGAGAATTTTTGAGATTCATACGGAGTGCGGTAGGAGGCTGAGAGCAACTGGCAGACATAGGATATTGACAAACAGGGGGTGGATGCCTATTGAGGCTATACAGAGAGGATATGAATCCCTTGCAGTATATTGCATGGAGGGAGATAGTATCTTTCTTGAGGATATATCGAGAATCAGAAGTTTTTGGATGGAGGGATATGTATATGACATCCACGTAGAGGAGACTAGGAATTATATTGCTAACGGCATGGTGGTTCATAATAGCAATATAATAGATGCTTTGAGATTTGTACTCGGGGAGTCAAGTTCCAGAACATTGAGGGCGGAAGGAGGATTTTCAGAGCTGATATGTAAAAACATCCCAGCCAAGAAGGGAGTTGTAAAGGTTACAATAAATAATATTGACAGAAAGATTCCGATAGATGAAGATAGGGTGGTTATCTCAAGAGAGATCAGGAGCTCAGGGGAGAGTGTATACAGAGTTAATGGTGCCAGATGTACTAGAAACTACATCAGAGATATCTTATCTTTGGTTGGATTTACTCCGGGAGGATACAATTTTGTAATGCAGGGAGACATCCAAAGAGTTATACTGAAAAATCCGATCGAACTGAGGAGGGAGATTGAAGAGGCAATAGGTATTGCCGAATATGATGAGAGGAAAAGATTGGCGGAGCAGAAGCTGGATGAAGCGGACAGAAAGCTAGCTACACATGTAGCGAAGCTGGATGAAAAACGCAATTATCTCCACCGTTTAGAGAGACAGAGGAATTCCCATAAAAGAAAGACCATCTTAGATAGGGAATTGAAGAGGATAGATGCTATTGAAAAATCTATTGAATTAATAGAACTGGAGAAGGAGTTGGAGGAGAGAAGAAGAAAGCGGAGAGAGCTGGAGGAGAAGAGGAGAGAGATTGAGAAAAATATTGAGGAGAAGAAGGGGGAGCTGGATAAGATAATTGATAGGATTGAGAGAATCAAAAATGAGGCTTCCAGCGGGGAGTATGCATTACAGAAGGGTGAATTGGTTGAGATAGAGACGCTAATCAACTCGAAAGAGGAGGAAGAAGAAAGAAGAAGAAAGGAATTGATGATATTTAAAGAAGATAAGAAAAGAATTTTGGATTCGAAGAAAAAATATAGAAAGAATTTGAAGAAAATACGTAATTATATCAAATATTTGGAGAATATATTGAACCATTTGGAGCTCAAGATAGAGAGAAGAAGGAAATTCTATGGCGAAGTGGAGAAGAAGGCCGAGGAGGTACGTGGAAAGCGCGAGGAGAAGTTGAGGGAGGAAGAGAGACTAAAAACAATTTTAGATAACAATAATGAAAAAATGAGAACGTATGAATTACAAATTAAGAATTTAGAAGATATGTTAGAGAATCTTGAGGAAAATAAGAGAAGAAGAGAAAGAAGAATGAGAACTATGAGGAAACAGCTCAGAAGAATAGAGAAAAAATTGAGAAGATTAAGAGAAATACTAAAGGAAACCGGAGAAGGTGAAAACACTCCACCGCTTGAAGTGGAGAGCATAAAGAGGGCATTAGACGAATTGAGTGAGGCGATGAGCATGAGAAGCCAAATCTTCTTACTCACCACCGTGAGGGATAAGAGGGAAGTTCCAGGAATTAAACTCCGGGAAATCATAGAAGTGGAGGAAGAGTTCCAGAGACCTGTTGAAATCATGCTCGGAGAATGGCTCGATGCAATAATTGTAAAGGACTGGAAGGAAATAGGGAGGTATATGAAGACAGAGGGAATAAAACTGATACCCATAAATCTGGTTACGAATTCGAAGAGAAAAATACCTTCCTATATTGAAAAGGAGTTAATACCCCTCAGTAGCATAGTGAAAATCAGGAGAGAGTTCGAGAGAGAAATCTCCTCTCTTTTTGAGAACATGTACATCGCTAAGGACTGGAATACTGCATTGGAAGCAAACCGATTTGGGGTGATAGTGGGAACGCTGAGGGGAGAAGTTTTCGAGCCGGATGGTAAGATGAGGGTGGGCCTATCTGAGGAAGGATACCTGAGGCTGGATGAGGTGGAGAAACTCAGGAAGAACTATTTGATACTCCAGAAATATGAGGAGAGGAAGAAGGAAAGAATAATTGAAGCAATAAAGAGGGGCCTAAAAGAAGCAGAGAGAAGGAGATTTCTTGACTTAAATGACGTAGACAGACTTATTGGAGAGGCGGAAAGAAGAATCAGGGAGATAGAGGAGGATCTCGAGTATGAGGAGAAACGAAGAAAAAAGGATATTAGGAAAATTGGAGAATTTAAATCCGGAATTAATAAAATAAAACAGAAGATAGAGAAAATAGAGAAAGAGAATATTAGAATCATTAGAAAAATAGAGAGAATAAGGAAAGATATTGAAAAATATTCTATGAGAATTAGGAGGTATGAGAAAGAGGCTGAGAAGATTTTGAAGGAAATAGAGTGGGACAACAATAGAAAGAGGGAATTGGAGGAGAACATAAACAGACATACCGATCTCCTAAGAAGGAATATGGAGGAATATAGGGAGATAAGAAGGAGAGAAAGGGAGATAGATTCAGCACTCTCAGAGAGTGTCAAGAGGCTTAAGACTCTTGAAATGGAATTGAGGGCACTCTACGTAAGGAAGAGGGAGAAGTCACAAAGTTTGCAGAAGATTGAGGCAAGTCTGAGAGGTAAGGACAATGAAATCAGAGGATTAGAGGAGAGGAGGAAGAGATTGAAAGAGGAGTTGGAAGAGTTGGAGGAGGGGAGGAGGAAGATAGAGGGGAGGATATATGAGGTGGGGAATGAACTGACTAAATTAGAAACTTCATATGGCTATAAACTTAAGGAGTTGAGGGACTTAGGTTTTTCAGAACCGATTAAAGTTGGGTATAGTGAGAACCTGCTGAGGCGATTTAGAGAGGCAATACTACGAGAGAGAAATATGCTGGAGTTCAGTGAGGGGGCCATCGGAGAATATAGGGAGATGTACCGTGAGTATAAGATGTTTTCAGAGAGAAGAAATAAGCTGGAAGAGGAGAGGAGGAGCATACTGAGGATGGTGGAGGAGATAGAAGAGAGAAAGAGGGAGAAGTTTATGGAGGCGTTTGAGAGAGTGAATAGGGCGTTCGGCGATTTCTTTAGCACCATAACAGGGGGATATGCAAATCTTGAGCTTGAGAATATGGAAGATCCATTTCAGGGAGGAATTATTATGAAGGCAGCATTTTCAGGGAAGCCTATGTTGGCGGTGAGTGGATTAAGCGGAGGAGAGAAAAGCCTAGTTGCTATTTGCTTCATTTTCGCATTGCAAGAACTGAAACCATCCTCTATTTATGTCATGGACGAGGCTGACGCGCATCTGGACTCAAAGAATGTGGAGAGATTTGCAAACTTCCTTAAGGAGAGGGCGAAAAGAAGCCAGATAATTGCGGTAACACTTAAGGATGTAGTAGCATCTAAGGCAGATAAACTGTATGGAGTTGTTTTAAGGAATAGAGATAAAGTTTCAGTAGTGGTGGAGATGCCGAAGGTAGAAGCAACATGAACGATGAGGAGAGAGAAGGGAAGGAAACAATTTCTCTCATCTTTGACTATATTAGAGGGAAGAGGAAGTATGTGTGGGAGATTGATCTCACACCAATAATTCATGCTATACTGAGAGAGATAAGAAGCAGGGGGGAGGTAGATTTCACTCTGGGAGGGATAGCCCTCTTAACATCAGCAGAAATATATAAGAGGAAGGTGGAGGAGCTTTTCCAGTTCCGTACACATGGAATTGAAAGAAAGATGCTGGAGGTATTGCCCAGGATACAGGTTAGGCCCATGGAGCTTCCAGTGTGGGTGCCACACCCCATGCTGGACATCTCAGAGATAGTTGAGGAGGTAGTTAAAGAGATAGAGAGAAGAGATTATGGAAGAAAAGAGGAGGAAATAGAGATTCCAGCAGTGGAGCCATCCGAGTCACTTCAGGAGATTTTGGAATATGCAAATATGCTGGAGGATAAGTTGAGAAGAATATTTTCGGAGGTGGCCGAGATAGATTTCTTGACGTTGACAAGAGGATTGAGCAGAATAGAGGCAGTCAGATTGTTTGTAGCCCTTCTACAGCTCGCTTCAGAGGATAAAATAGAGCTAGAAAATATTGATAATAATCTGGTTATTAGACCTCTTATGGAGAATGGATAGAGAGATGAGGGCGAGGATGGAGGCAGCCCTGTTTGCAGCTGGCAGACCGCTTCCAATAGGGACATTAAAGAGGATAGGTAAGGCACCTACACTGCGAGAAGCACGAGAAATTATGGAGGGCCTCGTGAGGGAGTATAAGGAGAGAGAGGGCGGTATAGAGATTATTCAATTGGAGGGGGAGAAATACATTATGCAAATAAAGCCGGAGTATAGTGAGGCTGTGAGGAGGATCTCTGTGAGGCCGCTGGTCTCTAGAGGCGCTCTTAAGACGCTTACGGCAATAGCTCTTAACCAGCCTATCGCCCAGTCTGATGTAATTAAGATGAGGGGTAGAGGTGCCTACGAACATGTGAGGGAGCTTGTGAGATATGGATTAGTTAAAGCTGAGAAAGTGGGAAGAACCCTCCGGCTCACTACAACCCCCCTTTTTGCAGAGATATTTAAGTTAAGTAAGGATATATCCTATGCTAAAAGGCAGCTGAGAAGGAGGATGGAGAATAGTGAATAGGGTTGATAGAGTAAGGAGTAAGATGGAGGATTTGGATGCACTCATCCTACTGAGGGGACCAAACATTTCGTACATAACGCAAGTTCCCAATGCTGGAGGGTGTCTTATACTCACCCGTGAAGGTGAGAATATCCTCCTAGTGTCGAGTCTCGAGTTCCATCGTATAAGAGACCACATAAAGCTGGA
>NJEE01000091.1 GCA_002255045.1 Candidatus Bathyarchaeota archaeon ex4484_205
TTTGACCAATTAAAGGTGGCATACACCCTCTATAAAAGCGGAGATGTTCCACCTAATGTTCAAGGAGACATATTTACTCTAAACGACACTAGATTTCTCACAAGCGACACTAATATGAACGGTTTCAAGTTTTTTGGAACGCATCTTCCAAGGAGAGAGAATAAGATTCTTTCAATAAACGAAATGCTGATGATGTCAGATGCGCCTTCTGATAGAGATTTTGCCCCCCTAGCCCTCTTCAAAGCAGATGTGGACAACCTGGGCATACTCTTCTCTGAAGGCTTCAAAAATAAAGACAAGTCCATATCCCGGTTAACCTTCCTTTCATTTCTGCTTGACCTCTACTTCAGCCTTAGAATCAAACAGATTGCGAAGGAGAAAGAAGTCTATGTTATCTTTTCAGGAGGCGATGACCTAGTGGTAGCAGGGAGATACGACAACATTTTTGAATTTGCAGAGGAGGTTAACCGCTCTTTCAAATCGTGGACTTCGCATCCATACATTCACCTCTCTGGAGGAATTGTTCTAGCACACCAGAAGTTCCCCTTGAGAAAACTGGTTGAATATGGAGAGGAGGCATTAGAGAGGTCCAAGGAATATTCGCCGGAAGGTAAGCATTTCCTCGCGAGGAAGAATGCTATCACCGCATTTGGAACTACGGTTACTTGGCCTGTGTTTGAACGTCAAATGGAGTTTACGGAGAAATTGTCTAGAAGGTACCTTGAAAAAAGCATTTCCGCTGGCTTTGGCCATTTCTTACTCTTTCTAAAAAAGAATGCGTGGGAGGAAGGAAAAAGTATGGAGAGGGGAGAGAAAATACTCCTAAGGGATCCTCACCTGAAGTACTATCTCGCTAGAAATTGGAAAGGTGACAAAGAGGAGCGAGAGAGGTTTATTAACACGATTAAAGAGAACTGGAACGGAATAGATATAGGAACAAAGTTATGGATACTTGAAAGGAGGTATAAAAGTGAAAAAAGGAGGTGAAAAAGGTGTATGATGATAGGTACAGAAGGGATAGAGAAAACCCCCGAGAGTTAATAGAAAAACTGTTAAGTGACCTTAATAGACCACCGTGGAAAGAGATCTCCAAAACGGACGGGTATGCAGACAAATTTTCGGGAACCCTGAGATTGAACACTACCCAGCTAAGGAAATTCTTTGACACGGTAAAGAACATAAACGACAAACTATCTTCCGGGAAGAGCTGGGAAGAAGTGGAGGGAGAGGTCTGGAGGCTAATCCCTGCCCTCAAATACGCGAAAGCGAGAGGTCTGTGCGATGACCACTTTGTAAATTTCGTAGAAAAAGGTCTAGGCAAGGTCTCCCGCTCGTCTAACAAAGAGGAAGCCTTTAAGAATTTTGCAAAGATCTTTGAAGCTGTTGTAGCATATTCAAAATATCGTGGGAAATAAAACAGGAGGTGTTATAAATGAAGTTTGTGACTAATTATGTTGTGAAGGGGAATATTAGGTTGTTGACGGGAATGCATATAGGTGGAATTAAAGAAACTGTTGAGATCGGTGGAACGGACAGCCCGGTGATATACGGCTTGAAGGATATTGACGGCGAAATAGTAAAGATCCCCGTAATACCAGGAAGCAGCTTGAAAGGGAAAATGAGAAGTCTTCTTGATTTAAAGTATGCCAAAAGCTTGGAAGGAGGTGAAGTGAAGGACATTAAATATCCTGAGGAAGGTCCAGGTGCACTGATACCCAAGATCTTTGGTTTACCTGCAGAGAGGAGGGGGAGCTTCCAGAGAACCAGGATTGTGGTTCGAGATTCCTTTCCCACAACAAAAACAATAAAAGATTACTGGAATAACAGGCCGGAACTCCTTCATGGTGTTGAGATTAAAGGTGAGAACACCATAAACAGGATTACAAGTATGGCGAATCCTAGATTCTTTGAACGTGTGCCGGCGGATTCTCTGTTTGACTTTGAGATCATTCTTTCCGCCTATGAAGGGGATAATGAGAAGGAGATGTTGAGGTTAATCTTTGAAGGAATGAAACTTTTGGAAGACAGTTATCTTGGTGGACATGGAAGCAGAGGTTATGGGAAAATAAGATTTGAAAACATTAGAGTGTTAAAGAGACCAAAAGAATTCTACGAGACAGGAGAGGGCGAGAGCAAAGTCTTTGAAAAAGAAAGTGTTGACGCGATCCTTAAAGAACTTTAAGTGAGGGGGAGATATGAAATGTATAACCATAGAACCTGAAGGGCCTGTGATAAATTTTGATTCAATAAAGTTCTACGGTGCTGTTATCAACGCTTGGGCACATCTTTTTCCCGATGAGCTGGACTTCCTGATCTCAGAGATTAAAGAGGGAAAAGTACAGTTTTCTTCACCTCTCCCATATATAGATGGAACGTTGTATCTCCCCTCACCAAGGGTTAGCTTCAGAGAAGCCAAAAAGTTCGTAGGCGAAGGAAAGGATGCGAAAAGATACGAAAAAATAGACCATGTCAAGAAACTAAAAAAGACCGCCTATCTTCCCGCAGAGTACGTACAAGAGCTGGAGGGGGACGTGTTTCCATCATTTCTCATGGAGAGGATCTACAAAGAAGAGCAGTTTCCCACTCCCAAAGCACACCATGATGTGAGGCCCCACGTTCAGATTAACCGTTTTGACGGCAGTTCAACAATATTCTACTTGGAAGATGAGATCTCCTACGGAGTTTCAGAGAAGGAAGGAAAGCACTTGAGACCAGTACATCTGAAAATTCTCTACAGAGGAGAGAGAGAAAGGGAACTTGATGCTGCGTTGAAATTTATAGAGGACCGCGGGATATCAAAGAAAATGTCCTGGGGGCTGGGAAAGGTTAAGCTCCGCCGTGGAACAATGAAAAACGAGATATTACCAAAGATTGAAGGCTTTCATTATCTCCTCTCAAAGTACATACCAAAAGATGACGAGAAGAAAAGCATTGACGTCCACGGTTCCAGAATGGACATAGGTTATCTTACAGGATATAGAGGAGATGGCGAACCCATCCCTCAAATACATTACATAAAGGAAGGATCTCTTTTGAAATCTGACAGGAAGCTTATTGGAGAGGTTATAGACGAGGGAGATTGGACACTTTCAGGAACAGGTTTCTTCTTGGGGGATATGTATGAGAATTGAAACCATAACTCCGGTTCATATAGGCACAGGAGAGAAGTATGGACCGATTGATTTTTTCATAAAGGGTAGAACACTTCATAGAGTGGACTTTAACCGATTTCTTTCCACCTTAGATGACGGCCAAAGGGAACAGATCTTGAGATACCTGGAGGAGGAGAGATATGCCGATGTACAAAGAATGTTTAAAGATGAGCATACACGTTATACAGTAGAGTTAAGAGAAGGTGTGATAGTTAGACGGATTAGGGATGTGAGAGAGGCCTTTAAAACACTATCCGGTGAGCCATACATACCGGGGAGTTCAATAAAAGGCTCTATTAGGTCGGGGCTTTATTTATACTATGCCCTCCCAGAACATGCTAAAGAGGCTAAGGAGATAACAGGGATTAACATTATAGAAGAGTTGAGGAGAGAGGTTCGTGAGAGTAGAGGGAGGATAAACAGAAAACAGATTGGAGAGACTCTTGAGAAAAAATTCTTTAATGTCGGCAGGGAGAGGGACATCAAGGATGCGAAGTTTGATTTATTCAGATTTGTGCATGTTTCAGATTTTATGTCTGAGAAGGCTACCCTTCATCTGGATCAGATAATAACATATTCTAAACAACGAAATGGTGCTATGAGAGAGAAACACTTCTCCATATTCGCTGAGACTGCAGAGGGGACCTTTACAGGCGAGATCAAACTTAACACACCAGCATTAATTAGGGCCTTAAATTCTAGTGAGTACCCTAATCTCGAGAAAAAGTTAGAAATTCATTACTACCCTCATTAAGCGTTCTACCATCAGTCGGAATATATCGTATTTACACGATTTAGACTTAATGGGAAACATTCAAAATGCCAGTGAGGTGGCTAATTATCTGATGGACAATCTCCCTAGTGCTGAGGGATTTATTAGGCTTGGATTCGGTGTTGGAACCCATTTCCAAGGGATCATAAAAGCCATTGAGAAAAGGGACCCACGGTTTGCAGCAGAATTAATAAGTCAGTTTAATCGAATTCCTCGAAGAAAAGGAGAGTCAGGTGTGATTCCCCCATATCCAAAAACTATTGAACTCACATCTGAAGGAAAGCCATTAGGATGGATGAGGATGGTGATTGAATGAGCGTCTCCATGATTGCACTTTTGGGGCACAGCCCTCCTGTAGTTACAGAGGCTGTACAGTACTTGTCCAATTTGGAAGGACGTGCTTTCAGAGACGTTGTTGTATTATCCACATCAGACGACTTTGTTCGGGCGGGGGTGAAACTAATAGAGGCGAGCCTACAGGTGAACTATCCCAGAGTTCGCTTACACGACATCATGATGGAGAACGAGGACGTACTCACCGATGAAGATAACCTCTCCATGATGGAGAGATTGGCAGAAGCTATCAGACGTGAAAGAGATGATTATGGAGCTAGAAAAATCTATCTGAATGTGTCCGGAGGCAGAAAGATAGCGAGCATATCTGCTAGTCTTTTCGGCTCTTTACTGGGCGTGACAAACATACTCCATATAGTAAACAGAGATGTACACACCTTTAACGAGAATTTAGAACGGGCAAGAAGTGAAATTGAAGAATTTCTGAACAGAGATGACATCGTAGAATACTATCAGAGCAGAAAGGGCCTCTTTGACAGGATTCTATATCCCCCCCCAGAGACGTTATACTTCTTGAACATTCCTGTTATTCCTTATCCCCCCGACAGTCTGGAGAGGCTGGTCAGGATGTTGAGAGGACTTTATTTTGAGGAGGAATTTGTTCCCGATTTCGTTTTAGAGAGGTATAAAGAGGCGGGCCTCATTGTCTATGACCGAATAAGGACTTATCCCACAGAGCTGGGAGAGAGGATTCTCCGAATTCTGCGATAAGAGGTTAATTCATGGACTCCCTTTACATTACCACGGATGGTAAAATAAAGGGAGAGGGGAACACAATTTACTTCGTTAATGAAAAGGAGAAACGATCCTTCCCCGTTCAGAACATAAAGGAAATTGTCTGCATGGGTCAGGTTTCATTGACTTCGGGTGCCATCTCTTACCTTTTAAAAAGAGGAGTGCCAGTGCATTTCTTCAACCGATACGGAAACTATGAAGGCTCTCTTTTTCCTAAGTTCAGGGAGTACTATGGAGAGATCGTTGTAAGACAGGCAGAACATTATTTGGATTACGGGAAAAGGATGTATATTGCACGTCAGATAGTTGACGGTCTCAAACACAACATCCTCAAGAACCTCCGCTACTA
>NJEE01000092.1 GCA_002255045.1 Candidatus Bathyarchaeota archaeon ex4484_205
GGGAATGATCAAGTTCGGTTTGAAATCGCTTTCCGCTCCTATGCACCACATTTGAAGATTCTTGCACCAGTTAGGGATTGGAATATGTCTCGAGAGGAGGAAGAGAGGTATGCAAAGGAGAGAAATATTCCAATTCCCTCAAAAAGTAAGTATAGTATCGACCAAAACATGTGGGGTCGCTCGATTGAATGTGGAGAAATGGAGGACCCTTGGTATGAGCCTCCTGAAGAGGCCTTCGAATGGACTGTTGACCCCCGTCATGCACCTGACACCCCAAAATTACTGGAGATAGAATTTCTAAAGGGGCTGCCCTCCTCTATAGATGGCGAGGAACTTCCTCTGCCCCTTCTCATAGAGAAGTTGGAGAAGCTTGTTCTTACCAAAAGGGAGCTTGAAATTAAACAATATCTCGAGAAGATATGGAGCAACTTAGTGTATTCTGGTTTATGGACCGACCCGTGCAGAGAGGATATAGAAGCCTTCATTGAGAGAACACAGGAGAGAGTCACTGGAACCGTTAGGGTGAAGCTCTTTAAAGGTAATATGCGTGTAGTAGGCAGAAGATCTCCCTTCGCTCTATATGAAAGAGAACTTATAACATATAGGTCCGAAAGTACCTTCGACCAGAAGGCGGCAGAAGGCTTCATAAAGCTGTGGGGCCTCCCCACTACCACTGCAGCTAGGAGGCTGAGGCGGAAAGTTTAAATTTCCCAACACTCTCTCCTTGAGAAGGGTTTCTCTTAGTGCATAGAAATGGGTTAAGAGCAGCGCTAGCGCTAGAAGATGGTTTTGTTATTGAGGGTAGAGGCTTTGGCTCACCCGGATTAGTTACAGGAGAAGTAGTCTTTAACACAGGTATGGTAGGCTATACAGAATCCATAACAGATCCGAGCTATTGGGGTCAGATCTTAATTCAAACATACCCCCTTATAGGCAATTATGGAGTATCGAGAGACCACTTCCAATCTGATCGACCTAAAATAAGGGGGTTCGTCGTCCACGAACTCTGTAAATATCCCAGCCACTGGTCCTGTGAATTGACACTGGATGAATGGCTGAGAAAGGAAGGCGTTCCCGGCATAGAGCAGGTGGATACCCGTATGTTGACAAAGAGAATAAGAACGAAGGGAACTATGCTTGGTGCACTTCAAGTCTCGCATAAACCAATAGACCTGGATGCTCTCAAGAAGATTGCTAAGGAGGCTGAAGATCCTAACAAAAGAGATCTTGCGTCGGAAGTGTCCTGCTCACGCGACTACTGGATTGGAGACGGGGATCTTCGTGTGGCTCTCATAGACTGTGGTGTGAAAAATTCAATAATCAAGTATCTCATGGAGATATCTCATTTTCGGCTACATATCCTTCCAATAAACTCTGATATAGAGAGAATACTCTCTGGAGACATCCGTGGTATTGTGATATCAAATGGTCCAGGTGATCCTTCTGTTCTCAGATATCTCATACATAACGTGAGGAAACTTGATCAGATGGGATATCCTTTAATGGGGATCTGCCTTGGGCTTCAAATAATCTCTCTAGCACTTGGAGGCTTCACCTACAAACTTAAGTTTGGCCACCGTGGACAGAACCACCCAGTAAAAACAGTTGATGGACGTGCATTCATAACCAGCCAGAATCATGGTTATGCTGTTGATGAGTCTTCAATCGACTCCTCTGAACTTCAAGTCACAATGTGGAATGCCAATGATGGTACTATAGAGGGAATAAAGGATAGAAACAATAGGATTTATGCTGTACAGTTCCATCCTGAAGCATCACCCGGGCCTCTGGACACCCTCCACGTGTTTAAGATTTTTAGAAAAATAGTTGAGGAGGCAGATAAAATTGGTTGAGTCTGTTAAAAGTGTCCTCGTGATTGGAAGTGGAGGCATCGTTATAGGGCAGGCAGCGGAAAGGCCTTAAGGCCCCGCACTTCGATTATAGCGGCTCCCAAGCCTTAAAAGCACTACGAGAAGAAGGCATTAAGTCTATCCTTGTGAATCCTAATGTTGCAACTATTCAGACAAGCCGAAGAATCGCGGACAAGGTATATCTCGAGCCACTCACCGTACCTACGCTCATAGATATTCTGAAAATGGAGCGACCTGATGGTATTATGCTGGGCTTTGGTGGACAGACTGCTCTGAACTTAGGGGTAAAGCTCTACAGGACAGGGATATTTGATGAGTTAGATATTAAGGTTCTCGGTACACCTGTCAAGGGGATTGAAATCACAGAGGACAGAGGTCTATTTAAAAATAGGATGCTGGAAATAGGTGTATCTGTACCACCAAGTAAACCTGTCTATAGTGTTGGTGAGGCTTTGGCTGCAGCAGAGGAGATAGGTTATCCCATTATTGTACGGGTAGCATACACCCTTGGAGGTGGAGGAAGTGGTGTCGCATATACTCCGGAAGAGTTGAGACGAATTGTTATGACGGCGCTTCCCCAAAGTATAGGCCATCAGGTTTTGATAGAGAAGTACCTGAAACATTGGAAAGAGATAGAGTATGAAGTAATGCGGGACCGTAAAAATAACTGCATAACTATCTGTGCACTGGAAAACTTTGATCCTCTTGGCATTCACACTGGTGACAGCATAGTTGTGGCACCTACACAGACCCTCACAAACAGAGAGTACCAAATTCTCCGCTCTGCAGCCATCAAAGTAGTTAGAGGCGTTTGGGTAATTGGCGAATGTAATATTCAATTTGGCTTGGATCCTAGGAGCGAAGACTATGTCGCAATAGAAGTCAATGCAAGGCTTTCACGTTCCTCCGCCCTAGCCTCCAAGGCGACAGGCTATCCCCTAGCCTACATCTCGGCGAAACTGGCCCTAGGCTATACGCTCCCAGAGCTCCTGAATAAGGTAACAGGCGTAACAACAGCCTGCTTTGAGCCGGCACTCGACTATGTTGTTGTGAAGATTCCACGGTGGGACTTCGATAAATTTGAGGGTCCAATTGATAGAACCCTAGGCTCACAGATGAAGAGCGTCGGAGAGGTCATGAGCATAGCTAGGAGTTTTGAGGAGGCCTTTCAGAAGGCTGCAAGAATGCTGGATATAGGATTAGAAGGTATTGTATGTAACGATTTAGATATTCCTCTCAATGTTGTTGAAGAAGAACTCAGAAACCCAACGGACAGACGTTTCTACCTCCTACCTCTCGCCATGAGATATGGATTATCTATAGAGAAGATCTATAGTATGACTGGTATTGATCCATGGTTCCTCTATAAAATTAAGTCGATGATAGAAATGGAGGACAAGCTCCGATCCATGGATCCTCAAGACCCCACTCTTCCCGAGGTTCTAAAAGAGGCTAAGCGAATCGGTTTCTCAGATAGGCAGATAGCAAAATGCTTGAGCTTAACTGAAGATGAAGTTAGGAGGCTTCGTCTAAGGTATAACATTCGTCCCAGGGCTAAGATAGTTGATACTATGGCTGCAGAATGGGAGTCACAGACGAACTACTGCTATATGACTTATGGAGATACTGAGGATGATGTGAAGGTTAAAGAGGGTAAGAAAATAATAGTATTAGGCGCTGGCTGTATCCGGATAGGAAGCAGCGTCGAGTTTGATTACTGTACTATGCATACTGCATGGAGCCTGAAGGAAGAGGGTATAGATGAGGTGATTGTAATTAATAATAATCCTGAAACGGTCTCCACAGATTTCGATATGACTGATAAACTCTATTTTGAAGAACTCTCGTTGGAGCGGGTGTTAGATATATGGGAGTATGAGTCTGCGGATGCTGTAATTGTGAGTGTGGGTGGACAGACACCAAATACATTGGCTAAACCTCTGGCCGAAAGAGGTGTTAAAATCCTCGGAACTGATGCAAAATATATCGATATGGCTGAGGATAGACGGAAATTCGGTAGTTTACTTGAAAAGCTCAATATTCCACAGCCTGAATGGATTTATGCGTCTTCAGTGGATGCTGTAAAGTCCTTTGCAAAGAGTGTAGGATACCCGATCTTAATTAGACCCTCCTATGTCTTGAGTGGTGCCGCTATGCGTGTTGCCTTCAATGACTCAGATGTAGAGGAGTATCTCAGGCTCGCCACAAAGGTCTCCCGCGAACATCGTGTCAGATGGTGAGGATGTCGTCATATGCTCAATTATAGAGCACGTAGAGCTGGCAGGTACACATAGCGGAGATGCGACGATGGTCATCCCTCCACAGACGTTAAGGGAGACTGTAGTAGATAAAGTGAAGAAATATACAGAAAAAATAGCGAAAGCCCTGCATATAAAAGGTCCCTTCAATATACAATATCTATCCAAGGGAGACGAAGTATATGTAATCGAATGTAATCTAAGAGCCAGCAGGAGCGCACCATTCTCCAGCAAGGCAACAGGCTATCCCTTGGTACCCATAGCTGCAAAGGTGATGTTGGGTAGGAAGCTTTCGGAGCTCGGAGCTCTCAAGAAGCCAACAATATTCCATGTTGCAGTCAAAGCTCCAGTTTTCTCCTTCGTGAGGCTCAAAGGTGCGGATCCAAGGTTAGGTGTGGAGATGACATCTACAGGTGAGGTTGCATGTCTGGACTATGAGTATCCAGATGCCTTCATAAAGGCGATATTGGCAAGTAATCTCAATATTCCAAAGCCTCCCTCAGCCATACTCCTATCCATAGCTGACGAATTCAAGGAAGATGCTGTACCACTTGCTGCAGGCTTCCTAAGTCTGGGGTACACCGTATATGCAACTCCTGGCACCTATAGCTATCTGAAGAAGAGAGGTATAAACGACGTTATTCCTCTCCCCAAGCTTAGTGAGGGAAGTAACGCAATTCTCGATCTAATAGAGAAAGGCGTAATAAAGATGGTTATAAATGCTCCAAGCGAGAGAATTCCTATAAGCGTCGATGATGGCTTCGTAATTCGGAGAACAGCTGTAGAATTTCTTGTTCCAGTGCTCGTCAGACTCAAAACCGCACACGCCCTGATGGAAAGCCTCACAAAGAATGTATCTAGAAAGCTTAAGCCTAGATCTCTGAATGAACTCTTCCATTCCTCCAAGATGGCTGAGCTTGTGTAGAGCGTTAAATTTTTAACTATCCTATAAATCCCCATGATTGAGGTTAGTATGCCGTCATGTCCTGTTTGTGGTGCAGAGGTAGAAGTTCCAATAGATGTGGTAGAGGGAGAGATACTGGTCTGCGAGGAATGCGGTGCAGAGCTGGAGGTAATATTCGAAGATGAGTCTGTCGTCTTGGCAGTAGCTGAGCTTAAAGGTGAAGATTGGGGCGAGTAAACAAAATTTGTCGAGGTTTGCACTCATATATGATCAGATACGTTTCGAAGAAAAAGCTCTCATTAGAGCTGCGGAGGAGCTAGGGTTAAGTATTAATCCCCTATCCTCAAAAACACTTGTATTAAGATCTGATAGTCCACCTGAACTTGATTTTGCCCTGATAAGATGTATATCCTACTTTAGAGGGTTACATATCGCTTCCATCCTTAACGGTTTAAATATCTCCACTATTAGCAGTTTCTTCACACTCAACATAGCTGGAAATAAGCTCTTTGCAACATCTGCACTGCTCAAACATGGTGTGAAGACTCCCAAAACTTACATAGCCTTTACACCGAAGTCTGCAGGTGAGGCAGCTGAGTCATTAGGCTATCCTGTTGTGCTCAAACCCGTTGTGGGAAGTTGGGGGAGATTAATAGCCCTAATCAGGGACAGCGATACTGCAGACGCCATCTTTGAGGATCGGAGCTATATGTACCCTCTATACCAGATATATTATCTCCAGGAATTTGTGGAGAAACCATCTAGAGACATCCGCTGTATTATGATAGGCGGAGAACCTGTCGCTGCCATATATCGCTATTCCCCTCCTGGAGATTGGAAAACCAATGTTGCGATAGGCGGTAGGGCTGAGTCATGTGAGATAAATGATGAATTGGCAGAGATATCTATAAAGGCATCAGAAGCAGTAAAGGGGGAATTTGTAGGTGTGGACATAATGGAGGCTGAAGGAAGATATCTTGTTCACGAGATAAACCCTACACCAGAGTTCAAGGCGACAATGTCCGCGACCGGGAAGAATATCGCTGCAGAGGTAATAAAGTACATAAAAAGGAAGCTGAGAAGGTAATATCTATATGGATATTGGAGTCTTTGGTGCATCAGGATATGTAGGTGGAGTATTACTTACACTACTGTTAAATCATCCTGAAACAAAAATAGCATATGCGACATCCAGGAGATATGCAAATAAACCTGTTTTTAAGGTACATCCCCATCTTCGTAAAGCATCCTCTTTAAAGTTTATCCGCCCAGAGGAAGCCCTAGAGCTGAATGTCGATCTTGTTTTCACGGCTCTTCCGCATAAATCATCAGCTGACATTGTGGTTAAACTCTATGATAGAGGTATTAGAGTTGTAGACCTGAGCGCGGACTTCAGGTTGAAAAATCCGAAAGCCTACAAGATTTGGTATAACTGGGAGCATCCCTATCCTGATATGCTCAGTAAAGCGACACATGGTTTCCCAGAGTTCTTCAGAGAGGATATCCGAAACTCCAGACTTGTTTCAGTGCCTGGATGTATGGCCAACGCCTCCATCCTCGCCCTCATCCCCATTGTTGAGAGATCCTTAATAGATCCTAAACATGTTGTAATAGATGC
>NJEE01000093.1 GCA_002255045.1 Candidatus Bathyarchaeota archaeon ex4484_205
CAACTAAAGGCCTTCCTAGAGGAAGAAGAAAGGATGTTAAAGGAGATGGTCGACAAGATAAAGGAGGCTGGAGCTAACGTAGTGTTCACCCAGAAGGGAATAGACGACTTGGCCCAACACTACCTAGCGAAGGCAGGAATAATGGCGGTGAGAAGAGTCAAGAAATCTGATATAGAGAAGTTATCTAGAGCTACAGGTGGAAGAATAGTGACCAGAATAGAGGATCTAACTCCAGATGATCTAGGAGAGGCAGGATTGGTAGAGGAGAAGAAGATAGCTGGAGACGAAATGATATTCGTTAGAGACTGCAAGAATCCAAAAGCAGTGAGTATTCTAATAAGGGGAGGAACCGAACACGTGGTAGACGAAGCAGAAAGGGCCCTCAATGACGCAATAAATGTTGTAGCAGATGTAATAGAAGAAAACAAGATAGTGCCGGGAGGAGGAGCTGTAGAAATAGAGTTAGCAAAGAGAATAAGGGAATATGCTGAAACAATAGGTGGGAGAGAACAATTGGCCATAGAAGCATTTGCCAATGCTATGGAAATAGTTCCCATGACCCTCGCCGAAAACGGGGGATTGGATGCCATAGACATAGTTGTTGAGTTGAGGGCCAAACACGAAGAACGGGACGGAAAAGGTTATGGGGTAAATGTCTTGGAGGGGAAGGTCAGCGACATGTTCCAGTTAGGAGTAGTGGAACCATTGAAGGTCAAGAAACAGGCGATAAAGTCAGCTAGTGAGGCAGCTCAAATGATACTGAGAATAGATGACATAATAGCAGAGCAGGAAATACACGAGGTTTGAAAAAGCCAGAATAATAGGTGCTAGGGCTCTCCAATTGGCAATGGGAGCCCCTCCCCTATTGGAGATACCTGAGGGAATGAGCGATCCAATAGAAATAGCCCTTTATGAGTTTGAGAATGGTGCCATACCAATAACTGTAGTTAGGAAGTACCCCAGTGGTAGGAAGGAACTAGTTTAATTGTAGTACTCGGACACTATCTTTGATTGAGTTGTGATTTGTCGGGGGAAACTTTATATTTAGGTAAAAGCTTATAAGTTTTGCGGTCCTTCGACCGGCAACCTAGGAGGAATTGAAGTGCAACCGATAATTGATTTAATAAAGAAGTGTCCTGAGTGTGGGTCTGAGAATTTGAGTTACATAGAGAAAACGGGAGAGTTGGTTTGTAACGATTGTGGCCTGGTAATAGAGGAAAACATAATAGATTCTAGGCCAGAGTGGAGAAGTTTTGAAGACGATAAGGAGAAGGACAGATCCAGAGTGGGCCCTCCAGTTTCTCTCAGAATACATGACAAGGGGTTACACACGACGTTTTCCCTGAGGGATTTGAGTAAGTTAGACCAGTCGATATCACCAAAGAGGAGAGGAGAAATAATAAAAATGCACAGACTTCAGAGAATGATGAGAGTGTCTGGAAGTGGTGAGAGAAACTTAGTCTATGCTCTCTCCGAGCTGGATAGAATAGCTTCTGCTTTGTCTTTGCCCACTAATGTTAGAGAGGAGGCAGCAAGATTATATAGGATGGTTGTGGAGCAAAAAGCTGGAAGAGGAAGGAGAATAGAAGAAATAGTGGCTGCTTGTGTATACGCTACCTGTAGAAAGATGAAAATATCTAGGACATTGGATGAAATAGCAGCAGTAACCAACTTGAAGACCAGAGACATAGGAAAGACATATAGGCTAATAGCTAAGAAAATGGGAATGAAAATGAGCCCTTCAAATCCGTCAGAGTACATACTCAGATTTTCAAGCGACTTAAAGCTCTCTGAGGAGGCAACTACCTTGGCAATGGAAATAGCTAAGGAAGCTGAGAAAAAGCAAATAGCCATGTCTAGGAAACCACAGGGGGTAGCTGCAGCTGCCATATACTTAGCATCGGAGATAAAGGGAGAAGCCAAAACACAGAGTGAAATAGCAAGAGTAGCTAGGGTCACCGAGGTAACGATAAGACACGTACTCAAGGAACTGGTCGATAAGCTCGATATGGTCAAAGAATATATGAAAAGAGAAGAGGAAAGGAAAATGAGAGCAAAAAGAATAGAGGAGAGCAAGGAGATAGAGGCAATCGTTAAGTCAACTCCTTGATTAGTTCTCCTGCAGCTTGAACGTCTATGCGATATTTGTTACTAAAATGGGCAGAGATCCTAGAGATGTCTCTCCGGATCAGTTCCTCTGACCCCGAATACTCGGGATGGACACTCTGTGGAAAATCTATGTAGTAGAATTCATCGTCCTCTGAGACGAGCACGTTGAATTCATTGAAGTCTCCGTGAACCACCCCATTCTCAACCATTTTTTTGTAATCATCGAGTATGGTGTGGAAGGCCTCCTCTGCATCTTCTACCACGACTTTGTTAAGTTGGGGTGCTGGCACCTTGTCTCTGGTTATCATTTCCATGGCAACAGCATGTCTATTCAATCCTAATGGCTTAGGAACGTTGACTTTACTCCTTAGAACCTCTAAAGAGTGCATCTCTATTTGAGCTTTAGCCCTAGGTACATCTATCTCGAATTCATCTATTTTTAGCTCACTCCCACGTATTCTAATTGCCATGTAGGCTAGAGACTTCTCTATTTTCTTAAATTCTTGGGAATAATACCTGTGAAGCTTAACAGCAACAGCTTTTCTCCCTCGTTTTGAAATCAGTATAGTAGCCTCTTTTCCACAGGCCACTATGTCTCCAATTTCACCTATTGCGCCGTGGTTTCTGAGGTCCCATAGGGCGAGAGTATCCAATCCTCTCTCCGTGAGCCTAGAACAAACTTCTCCGAACGATGGGACGTTCCTCAGGACTATTAGATTCATCCTAGCCAAATCTGAAATTCTCTTGTTTATTTCTCTTCCTTTAAATGGCAGCTTCTCGTGTAATTTGCTCAGAGGAATCCACTCGTATCTCTCTCTAAGCCCGTCCATAGCTCTCATTATGGCTATGTCCCTCTTGTCCACTATCCTCATCGGACCACCTTTTTATATGATCGTGAGAGTAGGATCGTTGCCGATGATGATGAATTCAATAGGTCCTGGTGCCTTTTAGGAGGTGAACTGAGGCAACTCATAATCTAGAATTCCCCTAGTATTTATTGTTTCTTAGAAAGACTTTTCTGTACTATTGCAAAAAGAACAGAAGGGCACAGGCTTGGAAGAGATTGTTAGAGAGATACAGCAAAACTTCGGAATAGTAGGTAGAGATGAAGAGATAAAAAAAGCGATAGCAGCCAAAATGGCCGGAAAACACCTATTGATAGAGGGAGAAGTTGGAACAGGGAAGACCACACTCGCTGTAGCTATATCTAAGTACTTCAATCAACCCTTATTTAGGATAGACGGGGACGAGAGAATGACCGAAGCCAAACTCGTGGGACACTTCGATCCTCCCATGGTGGTGAAGAAGGGATACACTTGGGAAGCCTTCGTCCCAGGCCCCTTGGTCAGAGCCATGAAGGAAGGAGGAATACTATTCATAAACGAGCTGAATAGGCTCCCAGAGGGTACTCAGAACGTCTTACTTCCAGCTATGGATGAGGGAAAGATATACATACCGAAACTCGGAGAGATAAACGCCAAGGATGGATTCACAGTTATAGCTACAGAGAATCCCAGCGAACACGTTGGAACAACACCTCTCAGCGAGGCCATTAGGGACAGATTCGTTCTGATAAGTTTGGAATATCAGTCAGAGGATGAGGAGATCGAAATAGTCACACTGAGAAGTGGATGCTCTAGGGAAATAGCTGAGAAGTCCGTCAAAATAACTAGACTCACTAGGGAACATCCTGACATAAAGAGGGGATCCTCTGTGAGGGGAGCAATAGACATAGCGTCCTTAGTTGAAAAAATCGGAAATGGGCTAGAGTTGAGTTCATGGATAGATGCTTCTTTAATGGCTCTATCTACCAAAATAGAGTTGAATGACGGGACGAACAGATCAATAAGGGAGATAATCGAGGAAATAGTCCTCAAGGCAATCAAGGATTTTCCTGGAGGGAGAGAGGAGCTAGGCCTCTCGATGATTCAGAGGAAGTCAATGTAAAAGAAGGAGATGATGAGGAAACACTGATACTAAGGAATGGAATGTTAGAGGAGATAACCAAGGAGATGGACTACGACACAGCCTTCGGACTAGCGACAAAGGCAATAGAGATAAAGGACGTGAGATCTCTACTCACCTTAGCGCATAACAGGAAAATAGCTGTAGCAAGAGCGGCAGAGAGAATGAACAGGGAATTCATTTCCATGGTCAAAGAGAGGATAAAGGACGAACCAATGAACATCGCCCGACTCTACTACATGTTGAGAAGGGAACTAAGAGAAGATCTTAGGAGAATTTTCAGGAGACTTTCGACGATTTCCCTACTTAGGGTAGCTCTAAGGGTAAGTGGGAGAGGTCTTAGAAGAGAAATCAATAAGCTGGTGGAATATCATCCTGGTAATGTTAGATACAAGTGGTTCCATGTTCGGAGACAAGATAATAATAGCTGCTCTCAGCGCGGCAGTTCTTACATACACCCTCAGGAACGACGATTACTCACTCATACTTTTCAACTCCAGAGCAAAAGTGATCAAGGGAATAACCGAGAGGAAGGGAATAGAAAGCATAATTGACTCTATACTAGAAGTGGGACCAGCGGGATACACTAACATAAGTGAAGCTCTGGAGAGAGGATTAGAGGAACTTTCTAGGATAAGCAGGGGAGACAAGTGGGGAGTAATAGTTACAGATGGAGAACACAATCTGGGCCCAAAGCCAGAGATATTTGCGAAGAGATATCCAAGACTGCACGTAGTAGGTATACCTGGCACTCTTTCAGGAAAGAGAAGATGTAAGGAATTAGCTGAACTAGGCAATGGAAGATACATATCCGTGAAGAGGTTAGAGGAAGTCCCTAGAGCCCTCTCAAGATTGTTGAGGTAATCTCCATGAGATTGCTGTTTGATAAAGCACATGGGGAAGTGTATGACTTTTACCAAGACAACCCACTCCTGAGTTTATCCGAATTCCATAGAATAGCTTCCGACTTAGGATTGAGAATATGGAGAAACATGGGCCAATTAAAAAACCTACTGAAATTCGATATACTGTTCATGTTATTGCCTAAATACGAATTCTCTGAGAAGGAGATTGAGGAGATGAAGAATTTCGTACTCGATGGTGGTCTTCTAGTTGTAGCGGGAGGATTAAGCAAAGTGGTCAACTCCTTGACTTCTGACTTCGGATTAACTCTCAACGGAGACGTATTAGTAGATCCCCTCAGGAATTACGGAGAACACTGGTTACCCCTAGTGGAGACAACGGAGAAGCATTGGGCTACAAAAGACGTCAAAACCATAGTCCCTTTGTGTGGAAGGACCCTCAACCTATATGAGGGGTCAAAGGTTCTAGCAAGAGCGTCTCCATCTTCCTACGGGATATTGGGACCATACTCTCAGGGAGAGAAACCCCCTTTCATGGGCACGTCCGAGGACTATCCTCTGATAGTGCTAGGAGATGGTCACTTGTTCTCAGACGATTTGATCTGGATGGGGGACAACGAGTCTCTCCTAGTGAACCTCCTAAGGAGAGTCTAGCCTATCTCAGGTATGGTGGAAGGGAACTATCCTTAGGAGGCTTTTTAACTTTTTTTCTACCTTTTTTCGCTCTTTTCGTCTTTTTCTTTGGTTCTGGTATCTCTAGTGCCTCTATTTCTTCATCTAGGGAGGCTTTTTAGTCTTCTCCTCCTCTGCCACTTCCTCCTCTCGTACTTCCTCCATTCTTTCGACTCCTATCTCCTCCTCTGCTTCTCAATCTCTAGTTTTTCTTCAATTTCTGTCTCTATTTCTTCTGGAGGAGGAACTTCTGTTATCAGTTCTGGTTCTGTGACTATGAGAATTGCTTGGGAGCCCAAACTCCTAGCTATATCGAATATTGCCTCTGCAGCCTTTTCGTTTATTCCCAGATCATATATATCAATAGACCCTACTTTTCCTCCTGATATTTTTTCTATCAGATTAGTCATCTTATTAACGTCTAAAGCACCAATTATTGCATTAGCATCCTCTATCTTTAGGAAGAAGAACTTCCCTAGGTATTCAGCCACGTCTTTGTTTGGTCCCCTCTTCAGGAACACGAAGGTCGGTATTTCTCCTTCCACTCGAGACCCTCCTCTCCGACCATAACGTAGATTCCAAGAAGAGGTAGGAGAACGAAGAAGTACCAGAGATACTTATGGACCCCAGATTCATCATTTTCTATATTTTTTATTGTTTTACTCTCTGGAACAACCTCAGAAGTCTCTCTGAAAAGAATTCTTCGCTCAGATCCATGAATTAGTGGAATTTCTACTTCTATGTTTATTACATCGAATTCACCCGGTATTTTCGGACACTCTCCTACGACCCGGAAGAATGTAGAGTACCTAGTTCTGGCCCGAGCGAAACTATCCACTCACTCTTCTTTAGGTCAGTTTTGAGATACACCTTGGACTTAATGGGAATGGGCTGGACATATATCTTAACATCTGTTGAGATGTTTTCTCCTTCTTCCCCAACCTGACTTAGGTCATGGAGAAGCCACTTGAATATCCTTATTCCAAGCTCTTTGTTATCGAATTTGTTCAGATAGAAGTCCTTTAGTGTAGAGCTGTCACTCATGAAGACACATCTGCCATTCCCGAATTCGAATGCCGCTAGAACTGGAGGGTACTCTCCAAACCCATACACTGTGTTCTCCTGCTTAAGAACGATTTTATCTCCTTCTCTAACCATCATTATAGAGATGGAGTCCTGATCTCCCCACGCTATGGCCATCTCGCCTTTAAGCAATCCTAAGGAGCCACCCCAGTACATCGAAAAGGACGTAAGCCCTCTGGTTATCGGATGCATTGAGAACCTGTGTATTATAGGGGATTGGGGATCTCCATCGTTATCGCTTTTATCTATGACGATGTCTTTGTTGAAGTGCACTCCGAACCTATTAGCCAATGGATTGAGGTAATCGGCTACTCCGGCTATTACGAGAATACTCCCTCCATCTTTCACGAATTTGACTATCTGATCTATTTCTCTCTCAGAGAAGGGTTTAGTTGGAGTAGAGATAACTAACAGGTCTATTCCACTTAAATCTTTTATTTCGTCCTCTTTTACAATATATCCGAGTTGTCTGAGTTCAAAAGAGAGGAGAGAATATTCCGTGCTGGGGAGATACTTCTCTCCGTGAGATGTATCGAATAGTATCAACTTGCCTTCAGGCTCGTTGGTTTGAGCATGGGACGCTGTGACGATCAAGGAAGCAATCACCAAAGGCAGGAGATGTAGAGTTCTCTTCATCGAGACCAGAACCTCCTAGTAACTATGTACCTCCTCTCCTCAGCCATCATACCCATATAAATCCCTTCCTCATTAGAGGACCTTCATCTAAATTACCAATTCTCCTCACTCCAGACCACTCGAGGCAGTAAGCACATATCAATCCCACTCTTCTGGATAGTATTCTCTTCTTCATCGCTTCTATTATTACATCTCTCTTCGATTGTGGCACTATCTCGTGGAATTTGACATCCACAGAAAAACTGAGAGGCCCACTGACTTCCGGGATTCCATTCTCTCTAATTGTCCTTATTATTTTCTCTGCCCCCTTTACATCTAGCTTATCGAAGAACAACTCTCTTAGAGTCTCTTCATACACTGGAGTGTCTCTGGAAAATTCTATCAATTTGTCCAGGGAGAGTCTTGGCGCATCGGAAATCATGCCAAATCTCTTCGCCACCTGGAGGAAGACCCATTTGAAGAGCGAAGTTCTACTTATAGCTAGCTCGAGCTGGAGGAAGACCCATTTGAAGAGCGAAGTTCTACTTATAGCTAGCTCGAGGATACTTTCTAGATGTCTTGGTTCTATTCCCTTGATTACTTCTCTGAAAGCTTCTAGACCATTCCTAGTCTTGAACTGAATTGAATACGGGGTAGCCTTAGTTGC
>NJEE01000007.1 GCA_002255045.1 Candidatus Bathyarchaeota archaeon ex4484_205
CATTACATTGTTTTACGGCGTACGCAACGGCATCATCGCCTCTTAGACCTATTACTTTCGCAGTAGTCATTTTCACAACGCCTCCATAGTAATCGCTTTAACAGGACAGACGTTTGCACATATACCACATCCTTTGCAATAATCTAAGTCTATAGTGACATTGTTTTCCTCATCTCTTGTTATTGCTGGTTCAGGGCAATAAATCCAGCAGAAGAGACATCGAATACATTTGTTGTAATCTATTTTCGGTGTGGAACTCCTCCAGCTGCCTGTTTTATATTTTAAGGAAGTTCTAGGCTCCAGAATTATGCCACCCAATGGAATCTCTTTCCAGCTGGCTATACCCAAATTTATTTCACCTCTTCATAGCCTCTTTCAAGAGCCTTAATATTTTTCTCCAACATAGCATCTGTGAAGCGATTCCCCATCGCTTTCTTTAGCGACTCCATCTGCACCAACTCCGTTATTTTTGAAAGAGCACCCATCATTGGAGTATTATAGAATGGTCTTCCAAATATCTCTTGAGCTATATGCACAGCATCAAGGACGTAAAGTCGAGTACTTTCGGCTATCCCCAGAAACTTCTTTACTTCTTTCTTCTCCTTGGTGGAGTTTACTATTACACATCCATTGGGCTTCAGACCATCCACAATCATTGGGGAATTGGAGAGAGCAGGATCGATGCAGAGAATTATGTCAGGTTCATAAATTTGTTGATGTAGATCTATGGGACCATCGGATACTCGTAGGAAGCCTTTGACCGGTGCACCACTCCTTTCTGGACCAAACTCTGGGAAGGCTTGAACATACTTCCCCTCCAATATGAGGGCATTTGCGAGGAGCATGTTTGCAGAGACGACTCCTTGGCCGCCTCGGCCATGCCACCTCAACTCTATGAGAGAGGACAAATTCGCCACCGACAATAGGAGGGTAACAATCACTATATAATAATTGTTTAAGGGAGTGGCTGAACAGAAAATTTTTCAGACAAGTTATATTTCACAAATGATTTCATGAAAATAGATGAAAGGCATACCTCCGAGGAGAAGGAGAAAACGTTGGGAAATCCTTATTCCCGAGAGTATAGTGACTGGTGGAGATAGCCTTGTAGAAAAAACAATGAGAGTTGGGTGGATAGGAAGGGCAGCTGCCATTTTCAGGGTGGAGAAAGTGACAATATATATGGAGGAAAGAAACCGTAGGGCTCAGTTATTCATCGCAAGAGTATTGGATTATATGGCAACACCACAATATGCGCGTAAAATAAGATTTGGGATAGAGAGAGAATTGAGATATGTAGGTATGTTACCCCCCCTCCGGACACCCAATCACCCAGTTGCAAGGGAAGTTTATGAAGGAGATTTTAGAGAGGGGGTGGTTAGAGAGAGAAAGGAAGGTAAACTTGTGATAGATGTAGGTTTGGAGAGGTTGGTAACAATGAAGGGAAAAACAAGACCTGGAAAGCTGATTAATTTAAGGCTGGAGAATAAAGAGAAGTGGGTTTGGAGACAGGTAGATAGAGGAGAAATACCATGGTATTGGGGTTTCAAGGTTACCACATTTAATGGGACATTAGGGAAATATCTAGAAAAAAGAAGGAATAGAGAGACATATATTATAGCAACCTCTAAGTATGGAAAACCAATTACCAGTATGTGGAGAGAACTGAAGAGAGAAGTTAAGGATTATACCAACATCATTTTATTATTTGGAGGGCCGAAGAGAGGATTACGGGAGATACTTCTCTCGGAAGAAGTCGATTTGGAGGAGGTATCTGACGTAGTAATAAATACATTGCCAAGTCAGGGGGTTGAGACAGTGAGAACAGAGGAGGCTGTGCTAGCTACATTAGCTGTATTAAATTTCATCATGATAGATTAAAGGGGGCATGTGATACGAGAAACACTGAAGAATATTAGCAAGTCTTTTATAGAAGGAGTAGAGGAGAAGTTACTAAATAAAAAATTCATGGAGTGACCTAGGGATGGGACATAGAAAGAAGTCGGCACCGAGGAGAGGGTCCTTAGGATTCAGACCTAGGGCTAGAAAGAAGTATCCAGTTCCACGAATCAAATTTTGGCCAGAGGTAGATGGAGCTCCACGGCCTCTCGGATTTGCAGGATACAAGGCAGGCATGGCACATATGTATGTGTTAGAGGATAACGAGGATTCAAGGTGGTATGGCAAGGAAGTGTTCGTACCAATTACGATAATCGATACACCCCCTTTAACTGTTCTCGCCATAAGAGCCTATGAAAAAACTCCCGAAGGACTTAGGAGCCTTTGTGAAGTGTGGGCAAAGGACATACCGGAGGATGTGAAAAGGAGACATAGGACGGCATCCACCTCAAAGATTAAACCCGAAGATATGAAGAAATTAATCGATAGGATAAGTGTGATACGGGCTATAGTATCCACAAATTCAAGGAAAGCGGGTATCCGAAAGAAGAAACCTGAGATTTTTGAAATAGAAATAGGGGGAGGAACGGTGGAGGAGAGAGTTAACTATGCTTTGGACATACTTGGGAAGGAGGTAAATGTAGATGAAGTGTTTAAGGAGGGAGAGTATGTTGATGTATTCTCCATCACGAAGGGAAAGGGTTTCGCTGGCGCAGTGAAAAGGTTTCATGTAAAGATATTAGATAGGAAATCAAATAAAACAAGAAGAGGAGTGGCTTGCATCGGGCCTTGGAAGCCCACAGCAGTAATGTATACAGTACCTCGTCCAGGCCAACTTGGATACTGGCAGAGAATGGTGAGGAACTTGAGGGTCATGAAGATAGGTGACAATGGGAAGGAAGAGGCTACTGTGAAGGGTGGATTCCTTAGGTATGGAGTGGTTCCAGGAAAGTATGTGATGATTTCAGGAAGTGTACCGGGGCCTGCCAAGAGACTTGTGAAAATAAGGGTTTCAGCCAGAAAACTGGGAGTAGTTAAACCACCCCAAATAACAGGCATTGTTTTGGCAAGTCAGCAGTAAGGGGGTGAGTTGATGAGAGTACTTGGGCTAAATGGCAGAAAAATCAGAGAGATAGAAGAACCTTGGTTCTTTAAGGGAGAAGTCAGAGAGGACCTAATAAAAAGGGTTGTAGTTGCCATGGAGGCTAATCGTAAACAACCTCAAGGAAGGGATGTTATGGCAGGAAAGAGAACAACAGCAGAATCTTGGGGAGTAGGATATGGAAGGGCAAGAGTACCCAGAGATGAAAGAGGGAGAGGAAGATTGATCACAGGTGCTGTGGGAGGGAGGAGGGCACATCCACCGAGAGCTGAAAAGAAAATAGAGAGAAAAGTAAATAAAAAAGAGAAGAAACTGGCGTTAATTTCAGCTCTCATAGCTACTGCACGAGAGGACTATGTTAGAGGAAGAGGGCATAAAATAAACGATAAAGTGAATCTCCCTATAATTATTACGAATAAAATAGAAAAAATAGAAAAAACACAGAAACTAATAGAGGTGTTGCAGAGACTTGGATTAAAAGATGAATTGGAAAGATGTAAGAAGGGAATCAAAAAAAGAAGTGGAAAAAGTAGAATGAGAAATAGAACAAAACGCAAACCGAGAGGACCCTTAATTGTCGTGGAAGATGGGATAAATCTCTATAGAGCAGCTAGAAATATACCCGGTGTTGAAGTAATGAGGGCGAGGGAATTGAATGTTGAGCATTTGGCTCCTGGAGGACAACCAGGTAGGCTCGTTATATGGACTCCTCAGAGCTTAAAGGTTATAGAGGAGAGATTAGGAGGGATAAAGGAGTGAGCAGTGAGGAAGAATTGAGATATGAGAGGATAATTCTATACCCTTTGGTTACTGAGAAAACTATGCAAATGATTGAGAAGGAGAATAAACTTGTATTCATAGTAGATAGAAAAGCAAATAAGAAACTTGTGAAAAAAGCTGTAGAGAATTTATATAACGTGAAAGTTGAGAGAGTAAACATAATGATTGGATCAAGGGGCAAGAAGAAAGCCTTTGTGAAGTTAACGCCTCAATATAGTGCTACAGAACTTTCTATGAAGTTGAAGATACTATAAGGGGTGTTAAAATGGGGAAGAGACCAATTGTAAGAAGAAGAGGAAGAAGCCCTCTATTTGAGGCACCGACGCATAGGAGAGTAGCACCTGCAAAATATCCTGAACCTTCTGTTAGGGGGAAAGGAGTAGTAGTTGCATTACACCACGATCCTGGAAGAGGAACACCTCTTGCAGAGATATTGCTTGAAGACAACACTAGATATTTTACAATTCCTTCAGAAGGCATGTACGTTGGTCAAGAGATAGAAATAGGGGAAGGAGCAAAGCTGGATATTGGTTCAACTCTCCCATTAAGGGAAATACCTGAAGGAGTTATGGTGTATAATGTAGAAAGAAGGCCTGGAGATGGAGGAAGTTTATTTAGAGCAAGTGGAAATTATGCAACAGTAGTAGGCAGAACTGAAGAGAAGATCATCTTGAAGACAACTCGAGGAACGCAAATGACATTACATCCGAACTGTAGAGGGAGTATTGGGGTGGCTGCGGGTGGTGGACGTACGGAGAAACCATTCCTAAAGGCAGGGAAAAGAAGGGCCTTAATGTACAGCAGAGGAAGATTATATCCAAGGGTTAGAGGTGTGGCAATGGATGCAGTATATCATCCATTCGGTGGAGGAAGACATGAACATACGGGTAAACCAACAACTGTAAGTAGAAAAGCACCTCCAGGGAGGAAAGTTGGCTTAATTTCAGCTAGGAGAACTGGAAGGGGCGGAAAGAAGAGAGTTTCTAAGAGAGAGAAATAAAGAGGTTACTCTATTATTTTGTATACTTTATCGCCTTCTCTGACTCTTTCAACAACCTTTAACCCGATCGATTGGCCTGGGGTTGCTTCTTGGATGGGTTCATGCTCTACTTGCATAGATTCTACCAGCTGAGTGAAGTCAGTAGTATGCCCACGGATATGTATTTTATCACCAACTTTCAAGGAACCTCTCTCGATTTTAACAACAGCAACTCCGATTTTCGTGAAATAGTGCATAACCACACCTATTTCTTCTTCCATTTTATGGAAATATAAGGAGACATAAAATAGATAAATCCTTCCTTTAAGAGACAAGTTTAAAAACTAGGAAAGGAAAAAGGAATAAAGGAAAGATGTCTGTGGCGAAGTTTAGGTACAAAGGATACGCGTTGGAAGAGCTTAGAAAAATGAGTATGGATGAGATAATTAAGTTACTTCCAGCTAGAGCAAGAAGAAGTTTGCGGAGACAGCCACCAGAGGAACATGTGATCCTTTTAAGAAACATAAGAAGAGCATGGAAAATTCTAGAGGAAACAGGAAAACAACCAGTAATAAGGACGCATGCACGCTCTATGATAGTTCTACCAGAGATGGTTGGACTCACGATTCATGTACATAATGGGAAGGAATTCGTTCCTGTGGAGATATTTCCAGAGATGATCGGACATTATTTAGGAGAGTTTGCAATCACAAATAAGAGAGTGGTGCATGGGACACCAGGGGTAGGAGCCTCTCGATCGTCGATGTATGTACCATTGAAGTAGGAAAAACCTTTAATTTTTTCAAAAATTTTCCATTCTCAGAGTTGAGTTGGATAGCTAAGAGAATGAATAGAATAGGTACAGAATCTGCCTTTGAGATTCTCGCAATGGCTAGAGAGCTAGAAAGAAGAGGGAAGAAAATAATCCATCTAGAAGTTGGTGAACCAGACTTTGATACACCACAACACATAGTAGAGGCAGGTGTGAGAGCACTCAGAGAGGGATATACCCATTATACAACAGCCAGGGGACTCTATGAGCTAAGGGGAGCTATAGCGAATAGGATTAAAGAAAGGTATGGAGTAGATGTATCCCCAGATTGGGAAGTAATCCCGATGCCAGGAGCTAAGCCTTGTCTTTTCGCCGCTATAATGGTCACTATCAATGAAGGAGAGGAGGTAATCATTCCGAACCCTGCATATCCGGTATATAGATCGGTAGTTGAATTTGTTGGAGGGAAAGTTGTAGATGTGGAGTTGAAGGAAGAAAACAAATTTAGAATGACCTATGAAGATGTGGAGAGAAAAATAACTGAGAGGACGAAGATGATAGTCGTTAATACGCCACATAATCCCTGTGGGTCGGTGATGGATGAGAGGGACATAAAAGCTCTAGTCGAATTAGCGGAAAGGAAGAATATACTCATTCTTTCAGATGAGATTTATTCTGAGATAACTTATGATAAGAACCATTACTCCTTTCTTCAGGTTGATGGGATAGAGAATGTGATAATGGTGGATGGGTTCTCAAAGACTTATGCTATGACTGGTTGGAGATTGGGATATGCAGTGGGACCTAGGGAGGTAATTGATAAAATGGTTAAACTTCAGATAAATATGACGACATGCCCTGCAGCATTTGTACAGAAGGCTGGAATAGCGGCATTAAATGGACCTAAAGAGCCGATTAACAAGATGGTTGATGAATATAGGAGTAGAAGGGAAGTGGTCTATAAAAAACTGAGGGAAATTGAAGAATTCTCTGTTGTAAAACCGGAAGGGGCATTTTATATATTCCCTAATGTGAAAAAACTTGGAGTTGACTCTAAGGAACTTGTCATGAAGTTGCTTAAAGAGGCGGGAGTTGCCCTTCTTCATGGGACAGCATTTGGAAAGAAGGGAGAAGGATACATCAGAATCTCCTATGCAAACTCTATAAGCAATCTAGAGAAGGGTATATCCAGAATAAAGAAATTTATAGAAAAAGTATAGTGGTGGGGCCGCCCGGACTTCCACAGTTTTTGAACCGGGGATTTCACGGCTGAAAGCTCACGTGGGCTCTCGATACCTCCCGAGCCACGCAGCCTATCTGAGGTTATAGACCAGATTGACCGAATTTCTCTAGCCCACGGCCCCAAAACATCAGACATAATACTCACTCTTAAGTTTTCCATCTGTTGAGACTATCTCGGGGATTTCACCCCAAGTGACAATATAGGAGCCATGCATTATCATTATTCCCTTGACACCATATATATTCCTTCCATATTCTATTGCCTTCCTTATGAGGGAAGGAGATGGTTTTTCAGATATAGTGTTCAAGATGGAGGTTGCTGCAGCATCTGCTATAGATGCATTTTTCCCAAACACCGTTACACCCTCAGCATTTCCAAAGCTGAGGGCATGAGAGAATCTTCCTGAACTTGTTGAGATACCCCATAGACGCCCTTTAGTCGGAGGAATTCTAAAAGCAAACTTTCCGGAGATAGGAGTGTCACCAAGAAGGACTCCTACGAATGTTTCTCTATCTGAAATAATTGCAACTTCACCACCATTCTCTACCGCTATGCTTTTACACCCCTTTCCACGTGCATAGCATGCCACTACATCTGAGAAAGCCCCTGGAACTGCTGCTAAGATACCGACATTTGCCTGACGAGCGGCGAAGAAGGCGAGTTTGATAATGGAAGGGGAATTTGCTGGCAGGTGGGAAGGAGGATGAAGAGAGAGTTTTTCTATTGGATATTGCTGGAAAAAACGATCAATTAAAGATCTCTGGTATCTAACAAAGGACTCTAACTTAGAAGGAGGATTGTCTACAACGATATTAAGATGAGATTCTTTGAGCTCGAAACGTAAGCGGGGCATTTAAATATTATATAACTCTGAAGCATCTTATCAGTTATTTGTAAATATACAGAGAGGTTTTTATAAAAAGTCCATCATCTATTCGACAGTTGTCTAACTACTTATCGACTAAATAGGAAATATTATATAGAAAACGAATAGGAAAAATCGACAATGGCAAGTAAAGAAGTATTACTATCTGACGATGGAACAACAGAGATCCTAATGGGGAATGAAGCCGTGGCTCGAGGAGCATTAGAAGCAGGGGTACAGTTAGTGGCTTCTTATCCTGGGACACCATCTACAGAGATAACTATCGCTCTATCTAGAGTTGCGAAGAAACTCGGAATATATGTGGAGTGGTCGATAAATGAGATGGTGGCTTTTGAAGTAGCCTATGGAGCAGCCTTAACAGGATTGCGAAGTATGTGCGGGACAAAACATTTAGGACTCAACTGGAAGCTTGATCCCTTAGTAGTATCTGCATATACAGGGGTAAATGGAAGCCTAGTGATAGCTGTGGCAGATGATACACATCCACACAGTAGTCAGAATGCGGCAGACACCAGATATCTAGCCAAGTATGCAAACGTACCATGCATAGAGCCCACATCACCTATGGATGCAAAGGAAATTACAAAAAGAGCTTTCGAGCTCTCTGAGAAGGTTTCACTTCCTGTAATTGTCAGATTGACACCTAGGGTTGCACATGGAAGAGGCATAGTAAAAATGGGAAAACTACCTTATCCTGAGGCCTTTAGAGAGGCAAAATTCGAGAAAGACCCTCGGAGATATGTTGTTATCGCATCCACTGCACGAAGAAGAAAACCTTGGTTAAATGAAAGGATAGATAAGGTTAAGGAAATTTTTTCAGAAGGCTGGAATGAAACTATCGAGAATGGGGGGGAATTCGGGGTCATAGCTTCAGGCGTAACCTATCTTTATGCAACAGAGGCTGTAAGAAATAGCAAGCTGAAAGATATAGATCTCCTTAAACTGATAACAGTGAACCCTCTTCCAGAAAAACCTATTGTGGAATTTCTAAGAGATCATAAAAAAGTTCTCGTACTTGAGGAAAACGAGCCGATTCTAGAGAGGGAGATCAGATCGTTAGCACAAATGAAGGGATTTAATACAAGAATATATGGGAGGGATAGTGGACACATACCAAGGGCTTATGAACTTAACGGAGATATTGTAAATGAAGCGTTACTTAATATAATGGGTATTACCAACCCAATAGTTGTACACAATCCCGGAGATGTAAATAGAAGAATACCTTATCTATGTGCAGGATGCCCACATAGGGCGAGTTATTATGCGATAAAGAGGGTGCTGAAGAAGAGAGGTGGAGGAATAGTTTTAGGGGATAGAGGATGCTATAATCAGGGAGTACATCCACCTATAAGAGGAATAGATACATGTATATGTATGGGGGCCAGCATAGGGTTAGCAAATGGGTTCTCACATGCAGGGATAAAGGAGCCTATAATAGCAGTTATAGGAGACTCAACATTTATGCATGCAGGTATACCTCCACTTATCAATGCATTATACAATAAAGCCAAGTTTCTAGCAGTCATATTCAACAATTCGATCACAGCTATGACGGGACATGAACCTTCTCCACTTACTGGAATTACAGCCTTGGGGGAGGAAACCAGAAAGATAGATCTTCACAGACTTTTGAAGGGAATTGGTATAGAGTATGTGAAGATTTTAAATCCATTTTACATCAAAGAAGCAGAAGAGGCGATAGAGGAAGGACTGAAATATATAGAGAAAGAGTCTAAACCCGCGGTTGTGGTGTTTGAATATCCTTGTGCAATATTGGAGAGAAGAGAGAGACGTGCAAAGGGAATAAAGATAGAGAAACCACAAATAGATTGGAACAAATGTGTAAATTGCAGAATTTGCATAAATCAGACTGGATGTCCAGCGTTGGAAATAGATGAGGAGACAGGGAAGCCGTACATTATTAAGGAAGAATGTAATGCCTGTGACTTATGTGTGAAAATATGCCCAACAAAGGCTATAGGATATAGAGGTGAATAAGATGGAGAAGTTCTCTCGACGGCTTATATTTATTGGTGTGGGAGGTCAGGGAGTAGTTTTAGTTACTCGCATAATCTCACAATCGGTAGTTGAAGAGGGATACAGAGTGGTTATTGGAGAAACACATGGACAGGCGATAAGAGGGGGAACTACACTTACACATATGCTTTATGGCGAAGAGGAGATATACAGCCCACTTATAATGAAGGGAACTGCAGATGCAATTATTGGGTTTGAGCCCATGGAGACGGTTAGGGCATTACCATATTTGAGAAGAGGAGGAGTAGTTGTATATAATAGGCATCCGGTGCATCCAGTAACTGTGAAAATAGGAGAGGAGGAATATCCTACTCCAGGAGAACTTTTCTCTAAAATTAATTCAATAGACGGAAGAGTATATGGGTTAGATGCTACTAAGATTGCAGAGGAGTTAGGAAGCAGAAGAGTAGCTAATATTTTACTTCTAGGGGTAATGACAGGAGCGTTCGATTTAGGTATACAGCTGGATACTATTAGAGAATCAATAATGAGGAATGTTCCTCCAGGCACAGTGGAGGCGAATCTTAAAGCCTTCAACAAAGGGATAGAATACGCGAAAAGAGAACAGCCATCAAGAAAACATAAAAACTTTTTATGAGTAATAGAAGTCGCATATGAGGAAAGCAAGCAGCGAGATGGCACTCCTAGTGGTTTCTGCCCTATCGGATCCACTTAGGTTGAGGGTTATCAGATTACTACAGGAGAAAAAACTGAGATATAAAGAGTTAATGAAGGAAGTGGGATTACAGCAGGATAAATCTGGGAAATTCAATTATCATATAGAGAAACTTAAGGAAGGAGGATTAATTGTGAAGGAGGAAAAGACAGGGAAGTATAAGCTTACTGACCTAGGAGCGAAAGCCCTTGAGGCTTATAGAGAGATAGAAAGAGCAACCTTCATGAAAAGTGAAGGATTGAAGGTTAGAAAATCAGAATTAAGAATTGAAAGTTTTGATAAAAATAAAATTAGAGATTATTTGGTTACAGAGGCGGAGATGGATGGAGAACTAGCTATGGATATAGCAGATGAAGTTGAGGAAAGACTTTTGTCAGTTCCAGTGAGGTATCTTACAGCGCCCCTAATTCGCGAATTTCTAAATGCAATACTAATCGAGAGAGGACTAGAGAGATACAGGCATAAACTTACAAGATTGGGGCTCCCAGTCTATGACGTAAGCAAGAGACTGGAAGAGACAGGCCATAATCTTGAGGTTAAGACGGAGTCAGGAAATTCTGTCCTAGAGCAATATGTGCTTCTTTCAGTACTACCTAGGGAGGGAGCTGCAGATGCCCATCTAGCAGGATATATACATTTGAATAGATGTTGGGAATGGTGCATAAGACCTGAAGAAATAGTGCATTATGCCCCACAACTCCTCTCAATGGAACATATTCCGGAGAAGTGGTTAGTGAACAGTTCCTTTAAGGGAGATGGAATAGGGTGGAATATAAGCCTTCTCTCCGCCGCATTGCAACGAGCGGCATATGAAGTTTCAGTAGGCCAACTCATAACAGGCTTTAATGAAATTCTTCCGAATGAAATGTCTTCAAAGGACATGGAAGAGCTTAGAAGAGGGCTTTGGAGTCTAATAGTAGGAGAGAACTCCATTGTACTGAGCATCGGAGAAATCGGAGATAAAAGGACGGAAAATATACTACGTGTACTTAACGAATTAAGAAACAAAATTTTCCTCTCTAATGTTAAAATTAACATACATATAAAGGAGGGAGATAATATTGAATCTTTAATTGAGTTAGGTAAAAAAATAGGAAATATTAGAATAATAATGGAGAGAACTGGTGAAATATCTTGGGGAGGCAGAATTTTAACTCCAAAAAGCGGAGGCTCCTTCACTCTCGATGTAGCAAGAGGAGGAATAGGCGGTAGTGTAGCTATAAACCTAGAGAAGATCTTTGAATATGCGGAGAGGAGAGAAACCAGATTCTATCCACGATTTATGAAATTTATAAGAATGGGGGCGCAGGCATTGAAAATCAAATCAAAATGCGATAGAGACAATGTCTTGAAAAGAAAACTACCTTTTCTCTCTATGCTCGTAAAGGGAGAGCCTTACCTTCGAATTGAGAATATAAAGTATGAAATCCAAATGATTGGATTTCGGAGAATTATGAGTGAGAGTAGGATAGATGTGAAGAAGGTGATCAACTCAGTTAAGGATGGAATAAAAAGATGGCGAATGAAGGGGATAGAAATTATCACTTCAAATAAGACATTAGATGAACCCATACATAGATTTAGGAGAATGGAAGAAAGATTCAAGGAATGGGATACGTTTTATACTGGAACAGGCGATATACCTCACCTAAGGGAGATATTAGAAGCACATAAGGGAGATGTCCTAGTATATACTAATGCCAGAAATATGGACAAAAATAAAATATACGAACTTTTTGATGAGGGAGTGAAGTACATAGAAATGGGTGTAAAAAGAAAGATATGTACAAACTGTGGAGAAATAATGGAGGCGAGTGAAGTGATTTGCCCCAACTGTAAAACAAAAACCACATTTTATGCTGGAAGAAAAAACAGATTTTTTTAAAGAGCTCGAAGAATAGAGATGAGTATCGCCATTCTGACAGGAACACCAAAGGAAGCTTGCTGAAAATACTTTGCCTGAGGAAGGGAGTCAATTGAAGGAGGAAGCTCCCATGTTCTAGGTAAAGGAGCCAGAATTAATAGATCTTCTTTACACTTTTTTAGAATTTCCGGTGAAATAGAATAAGAACTTATGTATTTTTCATAATTCTCTTTAAATCTCTCTTTTTGTAGTCTAACAATATAAAGTACATCAAGTTCTGAAATTATACTTCTAATATCAGATATCTCTTCCAAAACAATTTCAGATTCAATACTTTTCCTGAATGGTTCATCTAGTTCTAGGCCTTTAGGCGATATTAGTTTAAGCTTCACATTATCAAATTTAGTGAGTAGCATAATCAGTGAATGAACCGCCCTACTGTGTTTCAAGTCACCCATTATTCCAAAGGTCAAACCATCAGGATTCCCTCTAAATTTATACACGGTATAAATATCGATCAGACTCTGTGTAGGGTGTTCCACACTTCCCGAACCTGCGTTTATAACGGGCACACCAGCATATCGAATAGCTTTCCGAATAGTCTTTGGATCTTTATGCCTTAAAATCAAGATATCACAGTAATTACCTAGAATTCTTAAGGTATCCTCCATACTTTCACCCTTGGATATAGAGAGAGTAGAGGGGTCATGGACAACAAGAGGGTAAGCACCGATTTTATGAGCAGCTACTTCAAAGCTCAGTCTGGTGCGTGTACTTGGTTCAAAAAATAGCAATCCGATCACACGTCCCAATCCTATTTTTTCATACTTTCCTTTTATACAATTATCCACCAATTTGAACAACTTTAGAACATCCGTCCTATCCAAGTCGGAGATGGAAGTAAGACCCCCAGACCAGTCGTGGGTCATGACCATAATAGGAATTTTTCAGAATTTTAATTTAGAGGTTTTCATTCGAGGAGAGAAAAATCCAGCGAGAAATTAGAAAAGCTAATATTGGAGGTATCCATTTACTCATAATGGCTGCCGGCCAAAGGGCTGTGGAACCACCCGTACCCATTCCGAACACGGAAGTTAAACACAGCTCCGTCCTAGGTGGTAGTGAGGTCTTCGGCCTCGCGAAGCCTAGGAAGCTGGCAGCTATCTCCTTCTGCACTAACGATATAGATCAATCAAGGAAAGGATATAAAGGGGAATTTCATTTATAAAGAGGAATTGAAGCTCGCCACATTAATCCTTATAGCACAAGGAAGGGAGGAGGACCCATTTGCATTCATATTTAATCTACTTCTAATAATGATGTTCCTCGTCATTGCTATATGGGGGCAAAAAATTCAACTTTCAATGATCCTTAGGGAGATAGAATATGCATTAACCAAAATTAAGGTGATGAGAGATGAGGCTAAAAGGCTTGCGATGAATAAACTTACAAAGATGGGATGCGAAAGAGAGGTTGCAGAGAAGTATGCAAATAAGTTCATGGAATACGTAGTAATAGAACCGGTAGATTTGGATCCCACAGGAATAATACCAAAACTAGATCACTTAATTTCTGTTAGTGACACTAGAGTAAGGGAGGAAATAGCTACCCTTACTCCAGAAGTGGGAGAGAGGGAAAGGAGAAATGTAGAGCATTTATTAGAAGCTGCAAAGGAACTTCATACAATATATAGAACAGTGAGGCATTACTACATATTTAGTAAAAGAACCTCAAATTATCTAATTGCTCTTCAGATCCATGCACTTTTACCTCAGATCATGCAATCAGCAGAGGCATTGATGGGTGCAGCACATGCATTTAACTTCGGTCACCCAATAGGAGATGGAATAGGAGCCCTTGTTGCTGCAAGATTAATGTATGGAAAGGAGCAAAGAGAGGTAGCGAGAGATACTTTATTTACGGAGTATAGGGAGGGAAATGTCAGATACTTGGTTATAAAATCTAAAGGGCCAGGAGGGAACGTTGGAAAGCCTGGTGATGCTGTGAGTGATGTTCTGAAAAAGTATAGAAAAGTCGATCTAGTGATAATGGTGGATGCAGGGCTGAAACTAGAGGGAGAGAAGACTGGAGAAATTTTTGAGGGGATAGGTGCGGCAATTGGAGGAATCGGTGTGGAGAAATATAAAATAGAAGAGGAGGTCACAAAAAGAAAGATCCCCATTTATGGAATTATAATAAAAATGTCAATTAAGGAGGCAATAAGCCCTATGACAAAAGAAATAGCGAACACAGCCGATAAAGTTGTAGAGAGGATAAGAGAGATAGTAAAGGAGAGAATGGGGGAGAAGGGTACAGTACTAGTAGTAGGAGTGGGAAACACTATTGGAGTGGGACAATGAGGTGAGGGAAGAATGAGTGGAAAAGGAAAGGAATATTCCTTTCTATTGCCTCTATATTTCATGCTATTAGGGGTGATAATAGTTCTTTCAGGAGCATTATTGATAATGGGATTAAAAGCAAGTGGAGAAAATACTTTGGATGCAACTATATATACCACTTTAGGTGTTGCAGGTTTTTTCTTCGCTTTTTATAGCATACAAGAGGCAAGAAAGAGAATGAAATTGCTAAAGAAGAAGAAAGGGAGAATAATGACAGTGATAAAATGCAAGAAATGTAATCATGTATATGAAAGAGAGTTTAAGGAGGGAGATTATGTATATAAGAATGCTGGAGATTGCCCACAGTGTGGAGGGAATTCTTTCATATTTTTGATTTATGCCTTTCGTGAGGATAAAAAGGGAATCACTTAGTAAGAATCACTACTTTCTCAGGAAGAACTAATATAGTTTCCTCTGCTTGTGAAACCGGTTTATTAGAGGCTTCTACTAATACAGGATATGAATGAACTAAATTTATTTCTATAAGATCCTTAAAGTACCTTCTTTCGGAGGAAGATAGCCAACGTATAGTAAATGGAAGGCCATTAAATTTTCTATATAATATCAACCATGATTTACGATATTTCGCAGGGGGTTTAAGTCCCTTAATTCTAAATATATAAGAATCATTTCTTTCGACTACATATCCAGCAGCTTCTGAGTATGTTGCAAATGGCTCCAATGCATATACATTATAAGCTCTAAAACTCCCTCTATTTGTCCATTCAGGGATATTGGGTATGGAATCACCAGTATGAAGAGTGAATCTCTCTATTCTGTGACCTGTGAGGTTTTGAATCACCTTAAAACCTTTATCAGTAATTTCTCGAGAGACACATTTAGCATAGGAATTAAAGGAGGACCCTGCATGAATAGTAGAAATGGCTCTATTAAGTGCCATCCTATTGGTTTCGACTATCCTTTTAAATCCCTTACTGAGGGGAAAACTGATGGCAGTATCCACTATATAACCATCAATAGAGACCCCGAAGTCTATTTTAACAATGGAATCTGGAGGTAAAAACTCCTTAGATGTGAGGGAGGGAGTGAAGTGAGCTGCAATTTCATTGATACCGATATTAACGGGAAAGGCAGGTATGGCTCCTTGCTCAATTATGTATCTTTCTATCACTTCACATACTTCTTTTAGCGAGGTTCCCACTTTCACAACGTTGGGAAGTATCTTCCTCTTTATTTTGGAAGCTATCTTTCCTGCCTCTTTATATTTCTCTATTGTGTAAGAATTAGACACAAAAAAATATTCAAGAGAGATGAAAATAAAGTTATTGATGCAAAAATTTCGAAAGGGAATCCTTGGAGGAACATTTGATATATTGCACGAGGGGCATAAACTTCTCTTGAGAATTGCGGCTAGGTATTCAGAAGATCTTATTATTGGAGTAACATCCAATAAATATGCCACTAGAAAGGAGCACGAGATAGAACCCTACTCAAATAGAGTAAGGAATGTGACGCAATTTCTTAGAGAGGAAGGATATGGAGGTAAAATAGAGATTGTAGAGATAAATGACCCATATGGACCTGCTGTAGAGGATCCTGAGCTTGAAGTTATTTTCGTCACAGATGAAAATCGCTTAATAGCATTCGAAATAAATAGTATCAGAATGAAGAGAGGTCTTAAACCGCTTTTTGTAGTGGAGATTCCTAGGCTTAAGGCAGAAGACGGTAAACCTATTTCATCTACGAGGATAAGAGACGGGGAAATAGATAAAGAGGGAAGAATAGAAAAGAATAAAATTACCTATGTAAGTGGATTTTAAGTAAAATAGTGAAAGGAGGCAAAGATCTAAAGTGGAGAGGATGAAAGTAACACCCTGGAGTGTTGAAGGAAAGGTAAATTATGAACACCTCATTAAGGAATTCGGTGTAAGCCCCATAACAGATGAGCTGATATCAAGAATTAGAAAAATAACAGGGGAGGTACATCTGCAACTTAGAAGGAAGATATTTTTTGCACATAGAGACTTGGATTTTATCTTAGATAAATATGAAAGAGGGGAAAAATTTGTCTTATATACAGGGCGAGGACCCTCTGGACCAGTTCATATTGGTCACATCGTACCATGGATATTTACTAAATGGCTCCAGGAAAAATTTGGTGTAAAGCTTTATTTCCAAGTGACAGATGATGAACGATTTCTTTATAATCCCAGCAGACAATTGAGCAAAGAGGAGATACAGAAATATGTTTATGATAATATATTGGATGTAATAGCAATAGGGTTTGATGAAAGAAAAACGGAAATAGTTGTGAACACGAAGGCTGCTGGTGCACTATACAATATTGCAATAGAGGTTGCGAGACATGTTACACTTTCAACCGTGAAAGCAATATTCGGATTCAAGGATGAAGATAATATAGGAATAGTTTTCTTCCCTGCTATCCAAGCTGCACCAGCTTTCCTCGAGTCAAAACTAACTGGTGTCAATGCACCATGTTTAATACCAGCAGCAATAGATCAAGACCCCTATTGGAGAATGACAAGGGATGTAGCGCCTAAAATTGGATACTATAAGCCCGCTCAGATACATTCAAGATTTCTACCAGCACTCACTGCAGGGGGTAAGATGTCTGCATCTATTCCTGAATCGGCAATATACCTCAAGGATTCTGATGAGGAGGTGGAGTATAAGATAATGAATGCATTTACAGGAGGACGTGCCACCAAGAAAGAGCAAAAGAAGCTGGGAGGGCAACCTGAGATATGCTCAATTTACCAATTCTTCTCCTTTCTCTTTGAAGAGAATGATGAAGAACTCATGGAGAGATATACTGCATGCCGAAGTGGGGAGCTTTTATGCGGGGAATGCAAAGCAGAGCTGACTAGTAGAATAAAGAAGTTTTTACACCAACACAGAAAGAAAAGGGAAAAAGCAAAAGATAAGATTGATGAATTTCTCTTTAAAGGTTAGATGAGATGAGGGAAAACAAAGAGAATTTAGTAAAAAAAGTTTTTGAAACCATAGTTGGAGGGTGTAAGGAAGCAGAGAAAATAGCAGAGGAGGTAGGGATTCCACATACAACAGTAATGAGTATCCTGGAGAGGCTTAGAGCAGAAGGATACATAGAAATAGTTAGGGAAGAAAAATGGATGATTGAACTGACAGAGGAAGGAAGGAAATACAAGGAGGAAGGATTACCTGAAAGAAGGCTTGCCCAATACGTATACGAGAAGGGGGGAGAAATAGCAATTAAGAAACTCGATGAGGTTTTTGATGAACCAGAAATAAGAATTGCATTACAGTGGGTGGTTAGAAAGGAGTGGGGAAGGATAGAAAGAGGATATGTAAAAATTCATGAAATACCTGAAAAGGGAAAAGATGAAAAAATTCTTGAATTAATTGGAAAAAAAGAAATTAAAAAAGACGATATACCAATAGAACTTATAAAAAGAGGACTTATAAAAATAAAGCCAAAGAAAACACTTATAGTTAAACCTATTAAAGAAAAATTTGAAGAGAAAGGAGGTATAAGTGTAATAACAGCGGAAATCATTAGGAGCGGAAAATGGAAAAAGACCAGATTCAAGCCATATAATCTTGCTGTCACTCCCCCACCTTTGTGGATAGGGAAGAAGAACCCATATATAGAATTTGTAAACATGGCAAGGGAGATACTTATCGAGATGGGTTTTGAGGAATATAAAGGACCTTGGATCGAAATGGAGTTCTATCATTTTGATGCATTATTTCAGCCTCAGGATCATCCTGCGAGAGAGCTCTTCGACACTTTTCACGTATCCTTTCCAGAAGTCGGAAAAATACCAGAGAGGGACTACCTAACAAAGGTGAAAAGGACGCATGAGAATGGCTGGGAAACAGGCTCAAGAGGATGGAGATATAATTGGAGTGAGAGAGTGGCATCCAGAAGAATCTTAAGAGGGCAAACCACTAGTGTTTCAATAAGATATCTCACCACACATAAGGAGCCACCTATAAGAATGTTCACCATAGATGACTGCTTCAGATATGATGTTATGGATGCCACACATAGTATTCAATTCAAACAGGCAGAGGGAATAGTTGGAGAAAGAGGAATCACACTAAAGGAGCTTTTTGGGATATTGGAAGAGTTCGCAAAAAGATTAGGATTTAAGGAGATAAAGTTTGTTCCTAGTTATTTCCCCTTCACAGAGCCAAGCTGTGAAGCTATGGTGTATCACCCAGAATTGGGCTGGATAGAGTGTTTAGGGGCAGGAATATTCAGGCCGGAGGTATTAAAACCATTAGAGATAGATTTTCCTGTTCTTGCCTGGGGAATAGGAATAGATAGACTGGCTATGGCTATACTGGGGATAAATGATATTCGGAAAATTAGAAGGCCAGATTTACAGGAGTTAAGAGATTGGAAGATGTTATAAGGAGGAGGCAGAGATGCCTGCAATCACAGTGAATATAAAGGATTTGGAAGATATGTTAGGAAAAGAGATAGGTGAAGATGAACTCAGAGAGAGTTTGAGCTATCTGAAATGTGGTGTTGAGAGGATTGAGGAGGAGGAGTGGGAAATAGAAACAACATCAGATAGACCGGATTTACTATCTGCAGAGGGAATAGCGAGAGGATTGAGAGGAGTATTTGAAATTGAGTTAGGAATACCGGAATATAATGTAAACGAGGGTGAAGTACAGCTTATCCAAGAGGAAAACACTGCAAAGATCAGACCCTATATTTTTACTATTACTGTGCGAAATGTAAATTTCAATGAAGAAGCAATCAGGCAGATAATGCAATTACAGGAGAAACTTCATCAGACCTTTTGTAGGAGGAGGAAAAAAGCCTCCATAGGGGTATATGATCTCGATAAGATTAAAACACCAATTTACTATAAGGCACTACCTCTTCATGAGATAAGGTTTACACCACTGGAACAAGATAGGGAGATGAGCGGAGAGGAAATTCTAGCAGAGACACCTCAAGGCAGAGAATATGGAAAACTTATCGAGAAAGGCATTGCACCATTGCTGGTAGATAGTTGTGGACAAGTCCTATCCATGCCACCTATAGTAAATAGTGAGGAAACCAGAGTTACAAGGGACACTAAGAATGTATTTATAGATGTTACAGGACTCTCGGAGGATATAGTAAAGAAGGCATCAATATTTCTTGCAACAGCATTAGCAGAGAGAGGAGGAGAGATATTCTCCGTGAAACATGTAAAAGGCAATAGAATGATATATTGGCCAATTATGAGGACTGAAATACTCCATACGAATATAGGTTATATCACTGAAATATTAGGAGTGGATATATCAACAGGAGAAATCCAAAGATCACTATTAAAAGCGAGGCTAGAAGCAGAGACAATAGAGGATAAAATAAAAATAAGGATACCGAGCTATAGGGTAGACATTATACATCCAATTGACATTGTGGAAGAGGTTGCTATTTTCTATGGGTACGGGAGATATCCGAGGCAAGTTCCCAAAAGCGTGAGAAGAGGGAGCGCTCTCCAGAGGAGTAAAATAATAGAAATATGTAGAGAGATAATGGTGGGAGCAGGATATCTTGAGGTAACGACGCTTGCACTAGGTAAAAGGGAGATATATGAGAGATGGAAAGAGAAAGGAGAAATTTGTATGTTGAAGAACCCAATTTCAAGCGAGTATGATGTGATGAGAAACAGTTTGATCCCTGGACTAGTTGATGTGATTGGAGATAATCTTCACTATTCATTTCCATTAAAAATCTTTGAAGTTGGAAAAATCGTGGAGATCATCGGAGACGAACCTGTTGAAAGAGAGAAGTTGGCAGCAGCTATTGGAGACGATAGGGGAAGATTCGAAGAAATCCACAGCCTATCCTATAGTATAATATGGAATATGAACAATATAGAGATAGAGCTCCATAGCTTAAAGCATGGAAGCTTTATTGAAGGAAGAGTGGCGAGCATACATCTACATGGAATGGAAATAGGATTATTGGGAGAGCTCTCGCCATCATATCTCCTCGAGGCACATAAAGTGGATATACCAGTAACAGTGATGGAGATAGATCTAGAAAAACTTCATAAAATTTTAAAACATGAGCGAGATAGAATATAATTGGCCCCTCCCTAAGCGGATCTGATCGAGGAGGATGTTCTACATCCTTCTATGAGAGAGGAGAACCCAGGAGGGGTACATTGGGCTCAGCTTTAAGAGGCTGGCTGAGGCCCTTATCTAGGGTTCTGTGAGGTCAGGTGTCAGGGCTGAGCCACAATGCACATTCTTTAAAATTCTGCAAAGTCGAGACTGTAGTTTTGGGAGCTCCTCGATTCCCTTTAGCTCACCTTTAAATCTCTTTTTAAGCATATTTCTGTATTCGAGTATTACATGTTTGGATCCATTCAGAAACCTGTAAATTAAAGATGCGAGATACTCCCCCTCTTCATCCAGATCGGTTAAGACAATTAAATTAGGTTCCTCAATTTCTTCCAACTTAGAAATGAGAGAACCTTTCCAGCTCTTTAAAGAAAGAACCTTAGACGAGACACCTAAGGCTTTTAGAGACAGCATATCTTTCCTTCCTTCAACTAATATACAATACTCAGTAGTTAGGGAGGATAAGGATTCTATGAAGTGATTTAGGACATCTAACTTCTCTTTAGCATCTTGCATATTCAAATCTTCCTTGAGAAGAAGATATGGTTTCCAAGTAAATATAAAAATATATATTAAGGAGGTATGAGGGGATGGAGATATTAGTTAGACTTACTGGAGGTGTATGAGGTGACACAACATCCATCACTAAAATATGTAATTAAACTCTTATTTGAGGTCGAGGGTGTCGTGGAATGAACCTATAAAGGTTCCCACTGAGATCGGATATCATAGGAGCTGTCTTCGGGCAGACCGAAGGGCTCTTTGGCGATTTTCTCGACCTCAGGGAACTGCAAAGAACAGGACGAGTAGGAAGAATAGAGGTAGAGATAAATGTGAGAGAAGGAAAGAGCTATGGGACAATAATCGTTCCCACTGGACTCGATCAAGCGACAGCATCACTACTAGCAGCGACAATAGAGAGCATAGAACGGGTAGGACCATTCAAGTGTAAAATTAAGCTCTCTGCATTTGAAGACATAAGAGAGGAGAGGAAGAAGAAAATTATTAAGAGGGCTAAGGAGATACTTAGTGAGATCACCGCTGAAGAGTGGAGTGGATCATTAGAGGCGCTTAAGGAGATAACCGAGGTCAAAAAGAGAGAGATTGTAAGTTATGGAGAGGAAAAGATACCGGCAGGCACTGATGTAGAGAAATCTAGAGAGATCATTTTGGTAGAGGGAAGAGCTGATGTGAATGTTCTGTTGAAGGCAGGATATGGAAATGTAATATCTATAGAAGGAGGAAATATACCTAAGAGTGTTGTCGAACTGACAAAAAGAAAAGATAAGGTGACAGTATTGCTGGATGGAGATACAGCGGGCGACAAACTTCTGAAGACGGTATTGGAGAGATGTAAGGTAGATTATATCGCGAGGGCACCTAAGGGTAAGGAGGTAGAGGAACTCACTCCTTCAGAAGTTCGGAGGATACTAAGGAATAAGGAAGAAGTAGAGAGAGTAATTTCAAAGCTTCACATACCCAAGCTAAGTAAAGAGGAACGAGAGAAGGCCCTCACCATCGCTGAGAACATATATGGCAAATTGAAGGCAGTATTTTTAGATGGCAAGTGGAAAATTATTGGAGAGACTCCAATTGTAGATATGATGAAGGAGCTAGATAAAACTCCAGAGACTAAGATAATTATAATGGACGGCGTAATTACACAAAGAGTCCTAGATAAGGCATACTCTAAAGGAATAAGAAGGATAATAGGACAAAGAATAGGAGAGATCGAGAAGAAACCTGGCGACATAGAAATCCTTACGACAGAGGAGTTAAAGGAGGATACTTGAAATAGGTTAGAAGGAACTACGATACTCTTCTAAAGCATTCCTATTAACTTTGAGGAAGTTTGGACCCCATTTGAATTTGGAGAGGAGTTCCTCGGCTTCGGAGGGATAACCCAATATGTATAGGGCTGCAGCCAGAGCCTCAGCTGAGGAGAGAAAACCAATTCTACCATAGTTTATAGGGTTCACAGCAACAAGTGGAGGTAACTTTCGATGAAGCCCACGCTTAATAACATGAAAAATTCTATTTGAACGCTTCCAAGACGAATCTATTACAGTTAATCCATAACGTTCAGCGAAAACTCTATCGGATGGCATAAGCAGAGTCACAGACTCTGGATTGAGAACAAGACTTCTCTTCGGTATCTCTGACATTCTACGTAGGATCAGTAGTAAACCATGTCTTTTTAAGACCATAGAGGTACATTTCTTTGGATCATCCTCACCAACTCTATATGCATATAATTTCATTCATACCACCACGTTGGGGGACGGTGCTGGCCGTAACCCTCCTTCTGTTTTAGGTGGGATGTGACTATGCGGCCTACCCGGTCCTCGGTTGGGCGCCTCATCAGACCCTATTTGGCCTTGCTCACCGCAGGATGGCCGTTTCACCCTCCAACCCCATATACTCACCGGTTATAATCGGATCCTCGACACTTATGGGGGGAGGTGTCGTTTCTGTTCCATTGCCAGGGGTCTCCCCCTACCTCCTTACGGAGGTTGCGGCACCCAATTGAGGGAGGAGTTTCCTCAGGCCTCTTTAAAAGAGACCCGGCACCCACCCACCAGCTCCGCCCCCCTCACTAAATATGAAAAAACATCGTTTATAAAAAGGTTGGATCAGGTTAAAGAAGACATAGGTGTGGGATTTTACCCAGGTGGGAAACCACCCAGCACCTCGGGCGATTGGGAGTGGTAGGCTGAGTGCCTCGGCCGAAGCCTAGGCACGTACACCCCCACCCCATCAACGGGATGTTCTATCCCAGCCCTCGTCTGGGGTCACACCTGTTGCCAGGTGCTTAAACCCCAGAATGGCTGCCTCTTTTCGGGAGCCGCTTCGGGCTTAGATGCATTCAGCCCTTATCGGCGACAGCGCAGCTACCCGGCGGTGCCCGGTCGGACAACCGGTACACCGGAGGCTGCGACGCTCAGTTCCTCTCGTACTAAGAGCACCTTCCCCTCAGGCAGCCTACACCCCCAGCAGATAGAGTCCGACCTGTCTCACGACGGTCTAAACCCAGCTCACGTTCCCCTTTAATAGGCGAACAGCCTCACCCTTGGCGGCTTATGCACCGCCAGGATGGGAAGAGCCGACATCGAGGTACCAAACCGCGGGGTCGATGGGAGCTCTCGCCCGCGACAAGCCTGTTATCCCTGGGGTAACTTTTCTGACACCACCAGCCCCCATTCATGGGGACATGGTGGATCGCTAGGCCCGGGTTTCCCCTCTGGGTCCCTTACTGTGAAGGACCCAGTCAGGCCGGCTTTTAGCCTTGCCCTCTACAGTGGGTTTCTGACCCGCTTGAGCCGACCTTTGGGCCCCCTCGATACCTTTTCAAGGGGGGACCGCCCCAGCCAAACTGCCCACCTGCCGTTGTCCCAGAGGTTTCCCCCTGGTTAGAGACAAGATAACCGGTGGGTGGTGTTTCATTGGCGCCTCTCCCAATCCCCGGAGAGATTGGGATGATAACGGCTCCCACCTACGCTCCGCACCGGTTATCTGGCCCCAGCGACAGGCTGCAGTAAAGCTCCACAGGGACTTCTCTTCCCGCTGGGGGCACCAGGACTGTTCGTCCTGGTTGTGGGTTCACCGGGTTCCGGGCGGGGACAGTGGGGCCCTCGTTGATCCATTCATGCACGTCGGAACTTACCCGACAAGGCATTTGGCTACCTTAAGAGAGTCAGAGTTACTCCCG
>NJEE01000094.1 GCA_002255045.1 Candidatus Bathyarchaeota archaeon ex4484_205
GGTAACAACGAGACAGTGACCAAATGTGCCCAATCCACTATTCGAAAAGTTCCTTTGGAATATTGCCTTTCTACGGTTTTTCCTATGTCGCAGAACTTTCTGTCTTCCATTATCAGGAAATCCATCTCCTGAGATATGTCCTTGAGTTCGTTCAGACTTTCGTGTGTGAAATCTTCATAGATGTCCACGTGTGTCTTTAGAATGACTATCTCATCGCCTACATCTTTCGCAATAGAAATTACCTCACGTATTTTATCTAAATCTGCAGCCAGTACTATATTTGACTCCTTACTCTCCATTATTCTCCTTATTTCGTCGTAAAGTACTCTGGGATTCATGTGAGGAAATTGATAGGAAGTCTTTTTAAACTCCCTCCATAACACTAAGAATAGGTGAACTTTTGGAGAGAGAGATACTTGAGTTTGCCCTTAGTCTTCTCAGGAAAGGAGAAGTTGACGTGCTATTGGTTCTCTCGTCCAGAGAGGAGATAATAGGTAGAGTCAGAGAGTATTTATTTAGAGAGTGCAAGGATTCAAACGTGCCGAACAGAGTGATAGCGGTTACTACTGATAAGAAGAAAATGGTCTTCGAAGGGCAGACAATAGAAATTCCCTTCCCTGTCACTAACTTGGAAGAGGGAATAAAGCACGCCATAACAATAGGTCTAGAGGAAGAGATAATAAGCCCTGGAGAAAAAATATGTGCTATAGGCCCCTCAGAACCGGATGGTGAAATAAACTCCCTCTCAATACGAAGAGCTAGAAGATATTACCCCTTCGAAGTCAATATAATGAGAAAAGTAGATGCAAGAGTACTCAAAGCAGTCGTCGACCTAGCGATAGAGCTAAGCGGTGAAGGAATAAGAGAGCCGAGAGGGACTATGTTCGTCATAGGTGATGAGAGGGAAGTACTCAGGAGGTGTTCTCAGCTATCTCCTAACCCAGTTAAAGATTTAGAAGTGAACGTATTAGATAACAAAACTAAAACCCTCATAATAGAATTAGCTAAGCTAGATGGTGCCTTCATAATAAGTAAGGATGGCAGAATAGTGTGTGCCGGTGCCTATATAGCTTCTAACAGAGTCGATGGTGTTCCCCTCGGGTTAGGCACTAGGCATATAGCTGCAGCTTCTATAACGAGGGAAACTGAAGCAATTGCGGTGGTAGTCTCTAATTCCGGTGTAGTCAGAATATTCTCCGATGGGGAAATGGTACTAGAAGTCAAGCCCAAGGGTAGACTTCTTTGACTTCCCAATCTTCCCCTTTGACTTCCCAATCTTCCCCTGGATCTCTCTCTCCATCTAAGTCAGTGTCTCCCTCTAATTCGTAGATATAAATGACTCCTCTGGGGGTCAATATTGGCATTCCACTTGTCTTACCGAGAGCTGCAGCTCTAGTCCCACTACCTCCCACTCCAGCTACTACGTAATACTTCCTTGCTCCGTAATACTTCCTTGCTCCTCGGAAGTACACGTAGAATATCCCCTTGTTTAGTCCTTCAATCCTATTGTCTCCAATGAACAAAGACTTCTTTCCGAACAATCCTAGATATTGTACTAATTCCCTAGTCAGTCCGTTTACATTTGGTCCTCCAACTGAGTAAACTGTTACATTGCCTTCAGGAGATGTTAGCCACTCTACATCCGAAACACTCTGTTTTATCCCTAAGTCTCTAATTGCATGTAAATCTACTTGTCTAGCTCCGTCTAATCTCCATTTAGCATATTTATGTCCCTTGAATTCTCCATAAACAGCGATTTTCTTCTCTTCTGTGTCCTCGCTTCTTGCATCACCAAAAATTTCACTTAGTTTCCAAGCTAAGATTGAATGTATTCTAGCCTTCTCCTCTGCATCTTTTTTGCTTATTCCATCTAATTTACTTGCTATCTCTTCCATAATCCGATGAGAATCGACATTGAACTCCACCATTGGATTTGAACTTCTTTTGACAGGTTTTGGTTCCTCTTCGATGTCATAATACTCGTCCACGAGAGTAGTGATGTAAGCCATGAGATAGAAAGCTACGTCGTAGTATCCTTCCTCTAGAGCTCTCCTAGCAGAATACACATATAGAGAGTAATATGGAGACATTGGCTCTTTCTCCAATGTCATTAATGCGACTTCTCTTATTCCGAGTTCCACTGCCAGTTCTGCTACGTCCTTGGATATTCCTGCTGATCTGCCTGTCTTAACGTACTTCGAGATGGTGACATAAGATATTGCCATGTTATAAGAGGCTATGGCATCTTTTATCAATCTATTCTCTTCTCCTTGTTCTCCCATCCTGTAATACACCACTCCTTGGTAGTAGAGAAGGGATGATCCGAATTCTCTTCTTGGTCTTGTTTCGTTTATTAGTCTGTATGCCTCTTCCTTCAGACTATTTAGCAAGTTTAGTACTTCCTCTGCTGTCGCGTTTTTCTCTTCTAAGTACAAATAGGATTCCAATGTTCCCAAGAGCCCATCTACTCTAGCTAATCTTTCAAAATACGCCAAGCTATCTCCTTCGTCTTTAATTGAGTCTAAGATGGCTTTCGCTATTTTTAACTTCTCTTTGATGTATTCCCTGGCTTTCTGACCTATATGTGCTCTTTCTATCTTATCCTGAAGCTCTAGGTATTTTCCTAGTTCTTTCTCATACAAGTCGGATGCTTCTTCGCCCATTCCACTCGGAATGATTGAGAGTACTAAACTCAGAGTTATCATCGACACGATTATCCTCAAGGGATCATACCTCCTATTATTACTAGGATACCGAAAACTAGGACGAAAATCCAGAAATTAACCTTTTTGGAGATCCTCAGTAAGAAGTCCATGGTCAAGTAAGAGATAATAAATGCCGAGAGAAAGGAAAGGGGTGTGAAAACTCTTCCAGCTCCATGGAACAAGAGCGGAGCTAGGATCATAGCAGGTATTCCGAGACAGAAAGAAAGTTTGAGAGAGTCCTCTTGTCTCACACCCAATAAGAGAAGTGCAGACACAGTTATCCCAGATCTAGATACTCCTGGCAGGACAGAGAGACCCTGTAATGCTCCTACCAGCAGGAACTGCCACATACTTACGTCGTTGAGTTCTCTGAATTCCTTCCTCCTAGAGGTCCTGTAAATTACAGACAGGACAATTAGAGAGGAGCCCATGAAAAGGTTCAAGTTGTTGCCCAATTCCAGAATGACGTACCTCCTGAGAAAAATTGCTACTATTCCCGTTAGCATGAGAGCTAGCATATAGTAAGAGAAATTCCTTCTGAGGATTAAACGTAGTTCCCTCCTCATCCTCACCAATGCCGCTACCCCAGATGGCAGGTGAAGAGAGAGCGCCGTTGAAATCGCTTCGGTATATGAAAGACCACTCCAAATGCCTATCAGTACTACTACCCCCTCACTACTCACTGGAATCCACTCTAGTGCTCCCTGAACTGAGCCTAGTAGGATTTCGCCCAAGAACTGTCGCATGGGAAGGTTTATCTACCTACCCTTTAAAATCTCTAGGGGTCTGAATTTGGCCAAGAGAGGAGGAAGAGGAAAGAAGTGGGGGAAATACAAAAAGTCGGTCGGAAAAGAAAAACCAGTACCTTGTGTCTATTGTGGAAGACTAGTTCCGAGGTCCAAAGCCGTAGTGGTGGAAAGAGGCATGCCTCTCGGTGACCTAGTCAGAGAACTAGACAGAGACCAAATCATGGTTCCCAGATACAAGGCCTATGCGTGTATAAGTTGTGCCAAACACAGGAGAATATTGAAGTAGGGCTCAGGAGCGGTCAAGCTAATCCTCTGGATTCATAGGCTACCTTTCTCATCATCGCTCTACCACTTCTCTGGTAATATAGAAAAAAAGTTTTTGATTATCAAACCAATCCTTGGGGAGAGGGGGCAGGGGTGAGATCTGAGCTAAAGAGAAGGAAAATATCAGTTAGGATTTCTAAATCTCTGTTGGAGGAACTAGACAAACTAGTTGAGAAAGGGATATACAAGAGCAGACAAGAGGCGCTTATGCACGCTTTAAAGGAACTCCTCGAGTCCGAACTCGGAGAGGAGGTCTAGTTTTGGAGGCACTACTGTGCTATGATTTTCCCTTGACTTCTTTTGAGAGGAAGAGTGAAGGAGAGAGTAGATATGCTGTATTTAGCTCTTGGAGAATAGACTTGGCGAAGAGATTGCGAGAGCTTGGTTGCAAGAAAATACAGCAGAGTTTATACTCGGTTGAGCTAGATGCAATACCTCTAATAAGAGATGAGATGAGTAATCTAGGCGTAAAGGGAATAGTATGTTTCTTTAAAGTCGTTAGAAGCGGAGAATACATTCTGATGGCCTATGACCTGCCTTCTAGGAGAGGAGGGCCTAGAGTACTGGAGAGGTTGAGATGGAGAGTGTGGAACATGGTTAGGAAGGGAAACTACATTAGAGTGTCAAATTCGGTTTACATAACCCCGGCTTCCATCGACCAAGAGTTTTCCCCTGGGAGAATTAGGGAGGAGATAAGTAAATACTGGTATGAAAATCAAGAGGAATTGGATTCGATAGGAGTCTCCCCAGATGAGGTGAAATTCTTCGTGAGCAGAGTGACTCCAATAGGTAAATTCAACGAACTCCTTTCTTCACTTATTGGCATGGAATACAAGAAATTGCTGAATGGTCTCTCCACCTTGACTAGGAAACGAGATAGGAGGGCATCAATAGTAAAAAAAGACATTAGAAAACTCAACGAGATAATGTCTAGAGACGAAAAGCTAACGAAATTTGTAGAGGAATCAATAGGATACTTCCCTCATGAATTAGTCGTCATGAGAGCTCTTTTGAAGGAGAAAATAAGGAATGCTAAAATCAAACTAAAGAGAGATCTAGAAAGAGCAGAAAACATGGAGCGTAGGATGATTCTCGGTTGACTATGGTCTCACCCTGCTCGGTGTTCTCGGGAATAAACAAGCATCTCTGACGTGTTCTAGTCCGCAAATCCAGGCTATGAGTCTTTCTATACCTAAACCAAAGCCGGAATGTGGTGGCATTCCATATTTCCTTAACTCTAGGTACCAAGAGTAATCTTCTGGATTCAATCCTTCCTCCTCTATCCTCTTCAGCAGGGACTCGTAGTCATGTATCCTTTGTCCACCTGTGGTTATCTCTCCGTATCCTTCGTCCTCTCCCCATTCAATCTCATAACCTTCCTCTTTCAATATTTCTATTGCTTCATCATAAGATATCCTCTCAAATGGTCTCTGTGGCGGCTCAAATTTCCTATTTATTACAGATAGTTCCTCCAATTCAGAGATACTCTCCGCTATATGGGATATGAGTCTTTCCTCTAAATTCATAACGTCTTCGTGTGTAGAGAACGCCATTTCGCACTCTAGATGCCAAAACTCAGTTAAATGTCTTCTAGTCCTAGACATTTCTGCTCTAAAACTGGGTTGAAGTGTGTATACTTTCCCGAGACCTGTTATCGCAGCTTCCTCATAGAATTGGGAACTCTGAGTTAGATATGCTCTCTCTCCAAAATAATCTATTGGGAAAAGGGTAGCCCCTCCCTCTACAGCCATAGTTATTATGGATGGCGCGTGTATCTCGACGAATCCCTCCTTCCTAAGCCATTCTCTAGCGACGTTACACACTTCGGATCTAACTCTCATTACGGCAGATACCTTGATACTCCTGATGTGTAGGTGTCTCATGTCCAGCAAGAACTTCTTCCCTGCTCCCTTCTTTATTGGAAATGGTTCTGACTTTGCAACTATCTCTATACTTCCTGCTCTAATTTCTCTACCTCTAGGAGCTCTTCTATCGTTAACTACTTTCCCAGATACAAATATAGCGTATTCTCTTCCTATAGTCTTCACTTTTTCGAAATTAGGCACGTTTTCTCTTTTCGCGCTTACTTGTATTATTCCGGTTCCGTCTCTCAGATCTATGAAGATTAAGTCTCCGTGCTCCCTCTTGTTCCTCACCCATCCGTAAAGGGAAACCTCTGTTCCCTCCTCCAGAGACCATAAGTCTTTGATTGTGTGAGTTGCTCTCTCTAGCATGAGTGCACCTCTCCACCTTTTTATTTGGGTAGGTATTTTACATTGATGGGTGGAAACGTGGAAATCCTGCTCACCGAGGGAGCGATAGTTACCCAAGACGAAGACAGAAGAATTATCAAAAATCAAGATGTATTCATAAAAGATGGCAAAATCGAATTAATAGGAAAAAATCTGAGAGAAAACGCAGATCTGAAAATAAATTGCAGAGGAAAAGTGATAATTCCTGGATTGATAAATTTACACACTCATTCTCCTATGACTCTCCTCAGAGGATATGCTGACGATATGCTCCTCGAAAATTGGCTTAAGGAGAAAATATGGCCAATAGAGAGCAACTTAAAAGCAAAAGACGTCTACTATGGGGCTCTACTTGCTTGCATCGAGATGGTAAAGAGCGGAACTACTTCCTTCCTAGACATGTATTTCTTCATGGACGAAGTTGCCAAGGCCTGCAAGGAAGTTGGAATACGTGGATTCCTCTCTCCTGGAATCTTAGAATTCGGGACTCCTGAGGTTAAAGATGTCCAAGACCAGATGAAGATGTCCAAGGAGTTCATAGATAAATGGAGAGGCGACGAGTTAATCACACCAGTTCTAGGACCGCACTCGATATACGCATGCTCCAAGGATACCCTGCTAGAGATAAAACACATAAGCGAGGAAAAAGATGCTCTAATCAACATACATGTCTCAGAGACGAGAAAAGAGGTAGTAGATTCCGAGAAAAAGTTCGGAATGAGGCCTGTGGAATATTTAGATGGAATAGGAAGGATGTTAAAGTGGCTCACAACCCGATTAGCAACATGAAATTAGCATCGGGAGGAGTAATGCCACTTCCCGAGATGTTAGAGGATGGTGTAACCGTTGGGCTTGGCACAGACGGAGCAGCTAGTAACAACAACTTAGACATGTTCGAGGAGAT
>NJEE01000032.1 GCA_002255045.1 Candidatus Bathyarchaeota archaeon ex4484_205
CCACAGATGTACTATTCTTTGGTCCGTTGGACTATCCAGTTGATACGCTGCCTGAGGGAGTCCTCCATCCGAAGAGAGTTATGAAGGGTGCAGTCGCGGGGATAAGGGATTATGGAAATAAAATGGGTATCCCTACAGTGAATGGAGCAATAGGCTTCGACAAGGGATATGTATGCAACCCGCTAGTCTACGCTGGTTGCATAGGGCTTATGCGTTGGACTCACTATATAAAATCACCTAAACCAGGTGATCTCATAGTTCTAGCTGGAGGCCGTACAGGAAGAGATGGAATACATGGCGTAACTTTCGCCTCTCTCGAGCTAACTCCGGAGTCTGAAATCGTGTCTGCAACAGCAGTTCAGATTGGGGATCCAATAACTGAGAAGAAGCTTTTCGATGCACTTCTAAGGCTTAGGGATAAGGATGATAAACCACTTTACACAGCCATTACAGACTGTGGCGGGGGAGGCTTATCCTCCGCTATTGGAGAGCTTCTGAGCAATACAGGTGCTGAAGTGTGGCTGGAGAAGGTCCCACTAAAATATAGAGGGCTCAAACCATGGGAAATATGGATTTCAGAGTCACAGGAGAGAATGATCATTACCGTTCCACCAAAGAACTTGAAGAAGGTTCTCAAGATATTTGAAGTTGAGGGATGTGAGGCAACAGTTATTGGGAGAGTTACCCAAGACGGAAGGCTGAGAATCACGCACCACGGTAAGCTGATATGTGATCTTGACATGCATTTCCTTCACAGAGGCAGACCTAAAGTAAAGAGGTATGCAACCTATCATCCTCCATCGGAGAAGCCAATAAATTTAGAGATAAAGGATCTCAAAGATGTATTTATCAAGGTTCTCTCAGACCTAAATGTAGCTTCAAAGGAGTGGATCGTGAGACAATATGACCATGAAGTCCAAGGCAATACAGTTCTCAAGCCTCTGCATGGGCCTGGATACGGGCATGGAGATGCAGCAATAATAAAGCCTTTGGAGGATAGCTGGAGGGGAATAGTAATCTCCTGTGGTGTGAATCCACGCTATCATAAAAACCCCTATAAGATGGCGCAGTCTGTCATCGATGAGGCAATAAGAAATAATGTGGCGGTAGGTGGGTGGAGGTTCTCTCTACTTGATAACTTCTCGTGGGGTAGTCCTGAGAAGCCTGAGTTGATGGGTGCTCTCGTTGAGGCTTGCAGAGCCTGCTATGAAACTGCCAAGGCCTTCACCGCCCCCTTCATATCTGGAAAGGATAGTCTTTATAATGAGTATATTGTTGAAGGTAGAAGTATCTCCATACCCTCTACACTTCTTATTACTGCTCTGGGGATAATAGGTGATGTCCGGAAGGCTGTCTCGATGGATTTGAAGGAGGAGGGTTCTCCATTATATCTCGTTGGAGAAACACGGGATGAGCTTGGTGGCTCGATTCTCCATAGGGTTCTGGATGTGGAAGGAGGTGTAATACCGGCACTCAATCCACAGAAGGCTAGAAAGTGGTATCATAGGATAGTTAGAGCCATAGAAAGTGGGTTTGTGCTCTCTTCACATGACCTCTCAGAGGGCGGTTTAGGTGTATGCATCTCGGAGATGTGTATAGGTGGAGTGATCGGTGCGGAGATATATCTGGATAGAGTGCTGAGGGAACCGACCTATATGCCATGGTATAAGGTGCTCTTCTCAGAATCTAATTCAAGAATACTTCTCGAGATAGATGCAGATAAGGAAGATGATTTCCTCAGCCTCATGGAGGATGTACCAGTAAGTAAGATTGGCATAACTGGAGGAAGGTCGCTTCTATTTAAAGTAGAGGAGAATCCTCTTCTCGAAATGTCGGTAGAAAAGCTCGGAAGGATTTGGAAGGAGCCATTCAACTGGTGGTGATGTAAAATGGTCCACGTGTTAATTTTAAGGGCTGCCGGTACTAACTGTGAAGTTGAGACGGCCAGAGCCTTCAAGATTGCAGGCTCCGATCCTAAAATACTCAGAGTGAATGAGGTATATAGGCAGAAACTGAATTTGATGGACTATGAAATAATTGCTATTCCCGGTGGTTTCAGCTATGGCGATGACGTATCCTCAGGAAAGATACTTGCTTTAGAACTTCGATACTTTCTTCGAGAAGCGTTACATCGCTTCATATCTGATGGACGTCTCATCATAGGTATATGTAATGGCTTCCAAGTTCTTGTGAAGGCAGGTCTCCTGCCAGCCTTTGAGGGGCCGTTCATAAGGCAGGAAGCTACACTGGCGTTTAATGACATAGGGTATTATCATGATAGATGGGTCTATCTCAAATGTTTAAACAAGAATACTCCCTTCACCTCACATCTAAAGGATATAATAGAGCTTCCAGTTGCACATGCAGAAGGGAAGTTCATTATAGGTAGGGATGGTCTTAAGAAGCTTGAAAGAAACAATCAGATAGCCCTCATTTATGTGGATGAAAAAGGCCGTGAGGCAGACTTCCCATATAATCCGAATGGCTCTGTTAGAAATATAGCGGGAGTAACGAATCCTGAAGGTAATATTATGGGTCTTATGCCCCATCCTGAGCGCTTCATTCATCCTTATCATTATCCCAACTGGACCAGATGCATTAAGGAAGCTGATGGAATGAAAATTTTCAGAAGTATGGTTGAGTATGCTAAGAAAAAACTGTAAAAGATCTGGTGTCTATCTCACATCAGCTAGTACATCCCTATATTCGCTCCTCTTTTGGAAGAAGTAAACCGCATAGCTACAGATAGGGACGATCCTATATCCTTCCCTCAGGTTGGAATCAACGCAAATCATTAGACCGCTACTGAATCTATCTGAAAAGGATGTCTCCCATATTCTTTCAGAAGCAGGAATTCCGACAATAGAGAAATGTATGTACTCTTCGTGGAGGCCCAAAAGAGTGTTTTTCAAATATCTTGATCTATTTCCACATACTCTCACATATTCTGAACTAATCAATTTTCTTCAGAAACATGATCTTCCAAATAAGTTTGAAAATCTGATAAAGAAGATTCCTTGGACAGAGACAGTACTCTAAAGTTTTCTCAAAATCCTTTTTATTGTGCTTCATCTATTACCTTCTTTTGAGGTAGGTATTGAAGGTTCACATATTTTGTGGAAGTAACTCAGACCTTCCAATAGTAGAGAAAATTAAGAAGGTCCTGGATGATCAAAATATAAATTACTCTGTAACTGTAGCCTCTGCCCACAGAGAACCCGAGAAGGTTAAGAAGGCTGTTATAGAATCTGATGCATCTGTATTTATTGCCGTTGCGGGTCTATCCGCCGCACTTCCCGGCTTCATAGCCTCTTATACTGATAAACCTGTCATCGGCGTTCCTGTCTCCGCGAAACTTGGAGGTTTAGATGCCCTTCTCTCAATAGCCCAAATGCCTCGAGGCGTACCAGTGGCCTGTGTCGGAATAGATAATGGAGAAAATGCTGCATATTTAGCAATTAGGATTCTTAAGCTAGCCGGTGGTTTGTGATGAGGCTTCTGAAGAGAGGAAAAGTTAAAGACATGTATGAAGTTGATGATTCAACCTTACTCTTTGTGTTCAGCGATAGAGTGTCTGCGTTTGATGTGATCCTTCCAGACAAAATACCGAGAAAAGGTGAAGTCCTATGTCGAATGTCTGAATTCTGGTTCAACTATCTCGCCGTCCCCCACCACATGATAAAAGTTGAACCTCCAAACAGGATGTATGTAAAGAAATTGGATATGATACCTATCGAGTTCGTTGTGAGAGGATACCTCTATGGAAGCCTATATGAACGAGTTATGCGTGGTGAGGTCGAGGTCGATGTGGAGCCTGTACTCGCCTCTAAACTTCCTGTCCTCATTCTGGATCCCACCACAAAGTCCGAAATCAAAGACAGACCTATTACAGTCAATGAAATAGTGGAAAAGAAGATCTTAAGTAATAGGGAGTACCGAATTCTAAAGCAGCTCTCTCTCGAGATCTATAGAAAGATGAGTAAGAAAGCAGATGAGGCAGGATTTATACTGGCTGACCTCAAGATAGAGTTCGGAAGACTTGGAGATCAGATATTTCTGGCTGATTCTATCGGTCCCGACGAGTTCCGCCTATGGCTGAAGGAAACTTACAAACCAGGTGTTCGTCAGCCAAGTTTCGATAAGCAACCTGTAAGAGATTGGCTGATAAGTGTAGGATATAAGAAGAAGCTTGAGGAGGCCAGATCCAGAGGTATGCCTCCTCCACCGCCTCCACATCTTCCCAGAGATCTCATAGAGGAAGTTTCTAGGAGGTACATTATCGCCTACGAGAGAATCACGGGAATGAAGCTCTAGGTGCCTGAAGATGGATAGAGAATACACTTATAAAAGAGCTGGTGTGGATCTCGAGAAGATCAAGTCAACACATCATGTAATACTGAGTCTTCTCAGGGATACTCTTCGCCTAAGGAGTGGTAAAATCGGAGAAGTTTATGGTGGGATAGGTCATTATGCCTCCCTTGTTAAGGTAGGAGGAGACCTGTGTGTAGCCCTACATGTGGATGGTGTCGGTACAAAGGTTCTGATAGCTCAATTACTTGGGAGATACAATACTGTAGGGATAGACTGTGTAGCTATGTGCGTGAATGATATAATATGTGTGGGGGCTGAACCTATAGCCTTTCTGGACTATATAGCTGTTGAGAACCAAGAGAAAGTCCCTGTAGCTGAGATAGTGGAGGGTATAGTCAAGGGTGCTAAAGAGGCTAAGGTGGCGGTAGTAGGCGGCGAAACTGCAGTTATGAGAGATGTGATTGCTGGAATAGATGGATTGGGCTTCGACTTGGTAGGCTTCTCAATAGGCATTGTGAAAAAGGATAGAGTTATTACTGGTGAAAGTATACAACCCGGAGATGTTGTAATTGGATTGCCTAGTAATGGTTTACATTCCAATGGGTTTACACTCGTAAGAAAGCTTCTGCTTCCTAAGTATGATCTCACCATATATACAGATATCCTCAACTCTGCTCTCGGAGAGGAGCTTCTAAAACCAACGAGAATTTATGTCTCATCTATAATGAAGATCCTCGGCGGAGAGATACATGGACTGGCACATATAACTGGAGGAGCATATATGAAGTTGAGGCGTCTCACAAAATATGGTTTCAAACTCAAGATGCCTCCTCCGCAACCAATATTCAAATTGATACAGAAAGAAGGAAAGTTGAGTGATTACGAGATGTATAGAACATTCAACATGGGGATAGGCTTTTGTATAGTCGCTCCTCCAGAAGTTGAGAGAAATATCCTGGAAGAGCTGCCTGAGGCTAAAACCTTAGGTGTGGTGACGAGGGATCCTGAGATAAAAATAGAGAGCTGGAGGGGGGAAAAGGTAGTTTATTCCATTTAGCCCCTTCTTTTGAATCTGCTCAATTTAAAGCCGAACCTCGCTGTCAGAATCTTCTCTCCCTTAAAGAACTTTGCGGCAATATATAACACCAGAAAGGTGAAGGCTGCCACATATATGAGGCCAAGTATTGTCGGGAGGTAATTGTGGGTGAACAATGTCTTTGTTGCAAGCATCGGATGGACAAATGGTATTGCATAGAGAATTATCTGGAGATATATGGGGAGTGTTGATGGATCTATGAACATAGTTATGAAACCAGGTATGAAGAAAAGTGGCATCAGATAGCTTACTGTGGCCTGTGCAGACCTCACATCACTCGCAAATATGCTTATAGATATTGCTATCGCTATTGCTGAGCTTAATGCGAGAAACATGGATATTATGAGCAATATATATCCAACCGGGTCTCCATAGACCCCGAGGCTGCTCATCTCCTCTGGAGATAGAGTCTCTCCGAATGTGAAACTCTCCATATAATACCTAAATCCAAAGAAGAAAGATATTGCTCCAATCATCGCAATGAAGATGCTTCCTAACAGCTTTCCGAACAGTATTGCCATCCTATCGATAGGCATGGAAAGAAGCGTCTCAAGCGTCTTCTCCTCCTTCTCAAGCCCTATAGATGTAGCAGCTATACTGGTTGCAAAGGTCATAAGGATCATAAGGATCGTCGGTATGGTGATCGCTTGGTTCATGCTGAATTGGGTGACAGTCTCAGGTCTGACTTTTACAACTTCACCCGAGATTATTGAGGAATAATCTAGTGTGAGAGGGTTAAGTATGACGAATGGGTCATACTCTGGGAGCTTTTTATGTAGAATACTCTGGGAGAGGAATTCTGAGAATGATGCCAGATATCCGCTAAGTACGCCTGAGGTAACTGTGGAGCTGAATCCGCTGACTTCAACTCTCCCATATATCTCCAATTCTATGGGCTCAACCCTCTCCAAGCTCTCCGAAGCTCCTGGAGGAACATAGATCAACGCCTCCATTTCTTCCACCCATGCCCGTTTTATAGCCTCACTCAATGAACAGTCATATTCAGTCAGTTTTATGTTCGGCAGTGTACCGAGATACTGTTTGAGATAGGTAGAGAACTCCCCTCTATCTTCATCCACCAGTGCTATCTTAATTTCTTGCCTCATAGAGGTCTCTATGGAAGCCCTGAACAGGGAGCCCATCAGAGGATACATTATTAGAGGAATAATTATCATACCAATGGTTATCTTAGGGTCTCGTAGAAGCTGTTTGAGCTCCTTCTTGGCTATTACCCTCCACCCCTTAAGCATTTCCAGCCACCTCTACAAAAACTTCCTCGAGATTGGAGGAGTTATACCTCTCAATAAGTTCCCTCGGCTTCCCCGAGAGCAGTATTTTCCCCTTATTTATTAATATCATTCTATCGCAGAGATACTCCACTTCAAGCATATTGTGGCTGGAGACAACTACCGTAACCCCATGATTTCTCGCGTACTCCTTTATAGTTTTCCTCACATAGTGTGCATGTATTACATCAAGCCCACTTGTAGGCTCATCCAATATTGCGAGCCTTGGTTTAACCATAAGTGCTCTGGCTAGAAGAAGCCTTCTCAACATACCTTTGCTGTATGTCTTCACCTTATCTTTAAGTCTCTCACCCAATCCGGAGATTCTCTCAGCCTCCTGGATTAATGCTTCTGTGTCTCCCTCGTACAGCTCGGCCATAAACCTCAAGTTTTCATATCCGCTTAAATTCTTGAAGGCTCCAGCTTCCTCAGGCAGATAACTTATTATTTCACGAATTCTGTCAGCATCTTTCACTACATCTAGACCATATATCGTTACTCTACCTGATGTAGGCTGGAGTAATGTAGCAAGTATTCTGAGCATGGTTGTTTTTCCAGCTCCATTTGGACCTATAATCCCGAATATCTCTCCCTCCCCCACCTTGAAGCTCATTCCATCGAGAGCTCTCACCTTCCCATCATATATTTTGACTACATCCTCCACTTCTACTATCTCCATTTAGTCTTCCTCCTACAAATTTGAGATATCTTCTCCATAATATTCTTTTGGGTTGAGTTAATTTTCAATTACTCCAACTTGAGTCTTTCTCTACAAATTCTCTGTGAAGCACCCTAACAGTCTCTTCAAAAAAGCTGGGTTCAACGGCAAAACTCATATATGCTCCTTCTGTCTGAATGCCATTTCTCACACTTGAGACATTACCCAGTATTGATGTATGCTCCGCAATAGCCTTTGCGCCGCGCTCTAGAACTCCCTTGGCCGGCCCAAGTCCGTCACCAACTACATTCACAACTGCAACTCTCCTTCCTCTCTCCAATATGCTCTTAACTTCCTTCTCCATCTCGTTCCTTAGAAGCTTGCTACCTTCGAGGATTATCAGTTGGGGGTGTAGGAGGGGGCCAACCATATGTGTGAAGTCCCCCAAATTTTCCCTTAAAAGAACCTCTATGAATTTTCCTAGCTTCTCATAGGGAACTGGCACTTGAAGTGCCTCTACTGTGCCCCCCACATATTTCACCCTACTCCTCCACTCCTCAGGTTCTCTATCCTTACGATCTATGATTGTATAGATATTCGGATTCTTTATGTATGGAACTACAACTCTAATGTCCTTCTCATAGGCGATTCTCATACCCTTATAATGTAGTACCTCCCCTCCGAATAGTGCTATGTTTAGTGCCTCTGAGAGACTGAGGTATTTTACAAGCTTATTTTCCTTCACTATCTTTGGGTCGGCTGTTCGTATCCCCCTCGTCTCTTTCCACAGATATACCTGTGAATAATCCTTGAGGACACATCCAACCAAAATTGCAGTAGTGTCTGAGCCTCCTCTACCCAGAGTTACTACTCTCTCATCCTTAGTATATGCCAGAAATCCTGGCATGAAGACTTCATCATATTTCTCCAAATATTCCTCAATTAATCTCCTTCTCTTCCTTATTTCTTCTAAGTCAGGGTCAGAGTCGAATGGTTTATATTCCTTCACAATGATTGGGAATTCGTTATAAAGATCTATCAGCCCTACATTTCTCTTCTGTGCTCTTCTATGGAAGTACACGAGGTAGGTTGAGAGTAGCTCTCCCAATCCCAATATCTCGCTCCTAGTGATAAACTTCCTTCCTCTCTCCAGTCTCCATTTAAACTCCTTTATTCTCAGGGCGAACTCCCTATAATATTCATCGTCTGGTATAAGCTCCCTTCCCAACTCAGAATATTTGGCTAATACACCGAACCATTCTCCCTCACGAAGTATATCTGTGACATCCTCCAGTGCTGATAATACAACTATCTTCTTTCCTCCTTCCCCCGCATCCAAAATACTGTCAATAAACTTGACTCCCTCACCTTCGTGTCCAAGAACCCCACCTCCAAACTTATGTATCTCCACTTTCCTCTCCATTCTTCCTCTTACACCCTTCTCTAAGGGTTCCTAACAATCCTGAATATAACTCTACTCCTTAATAGACCTGAGAGATGGATATTCTATAATAATCTCTATTACACTTCCATAATCCTGCTTACTTCTCTTCTCCTTTAAAATATTTAAATAAACTCCCTGAGAGGTCGTCTCAATGACCCTTCTAACTTATAGAGGACGTAAACTTTCCGCTATCTCCTTCCCGATAGGTGGATTGGGAACTGGTAACATAAACCTTAATGGTTATGGTGAGTTCATCCTCTGGGAGATATTTAATAGACCTAACAAGGAATTTCTTCTTCCGTATACTTTCCCCCTCCTAAGAATATCTGATGGTAAAAAAATTTGGTCAAGTATACTGGCATCTCTGCCTTCCCCACCCTATACCTATGATGCACAGGGATACCGCAGATGGAATGGAGAGGGGCTTCCTCATTTGGCTGAAACAGTCTTTAAATCACAGTTTCCTTTCGCATTTATCGATTTCAAGGATAAGCATCTTCCCATCTCATTGGAACTGGAAGCCTTTAACCCCTTCATTCCACATAATGTGAAGGACTCCGGAATACCCTGCGGAATATTCACCTACATCTTCAGAAATCTATCAGAGAGAGATTTGGATATATCCGTATCTTTATCACTTCTTAACGCAGTAGGGTGGGACAGCCTCTCCAAACTTGATGGTAGATTCCACAAAAATCTCGGAGGAAACGTCAACACCTTCAAAGAGGAAGGCCAGCTAAAAGGTATCTATATGTTTTCCGAGAAATATGGAAGCCGAGATCCAAGATACGGCAGTATGGCCCTAGGGGTTATAGGTGGCAAAACTTCATACAGAACTTCATGGATGATGCTTAAATCTCCATTTCTAGGGTTTGCAGAGATGTACGATTACTGGAATGACTTTACGACTGATGGCCTCCTCCAGGATAGTGAGGACGGCGAGTCTCCCTCTCCTGACGGGTGCAGTAGAGTAGCATCTCTCTGCACATCTGTCTCTCTCAAGCCAGGTGAAACCAAGAAAGTTATTTTCATATTTACATGGTTCATGCCGAACAGGAGAGTGACATGGCATAAAGATCCTCCATATAAGATGAAGCATCTCAAGAACTGGTATTCAACCCAATGGGATGATGCCTGGGATGTCATGAGATATGTATACCAAAACCTTGAGCGGCTTCGACAAGAAAGTATAACCTTCGCCAAAACTCTGCATAGCTCCACATTTCCGATCGAGGTTATTGATGCAGTCTCCTCAAACCTATCTACACTTAAAACTAACACTTGTTTTCTCCTCGATACAGGTGAGCTGATGTGTTTCGAAGGATCGTCTACCCATGAAGGTTGCTGTCCCATGAACTGTACACACGTCTTCAATTATGAGCAAGCCATAGCCTTCCTTTTCCCAGAGCTTGAGAGATCCATGAGGTATGTAGATTTCCTGCATAATCTTGAAGAAGATGGGAAGATGGCTTTCAGAACTAGGCTTCCACTCAAATACCGTACCCCATGGAAGTTCCATCCGGCTGCAGATGGACAGATGGGTTGCATCTTAAAGGTGTATAGAGAATGGTTGTTGAGCGGGGATGATGAATTCCTTCAAAAACTTTGGCCGTATGTGAAGAAAACATTACACTACGCTTGGAAGAAGTGGGACCCGGATATGGATGGTGTCATGGAGTCTGATCAACACAATACCTATGATATCGAATTTTATGGTGCTAATACAATGATGGGCTCTCTTTATTTAGGTGCTCTCAAAGCAGCAGCCAATATGGCGAAGTATCTGGGAGATAAAGATTATGAAATATATCTCAAGCTCTTTAAGAAAGGTAGCAGAAAACTTGATACACTAACCTGGAACGGTGAATATTATGAACAGATATATGACGAGAGGCATATAAATAGATATCAATATGGTAAGGGCTGTCTCTCAGACCAGCTTATTGGCCAATGGCTCAGCCACCTTCTAAATCTCGGCTATCTGCTTCCAGAGAAGCATGTAAAGAAAGCCCTCCAGAGCATCATGAAATATAATTGGATCGATCTCGATACACATGTGAACACCTTCCGAGTGTATGGTGTAAGAAGTGAAAAAGGCCTCGTAA
>NJEE01000033.1 GCA_002255045.1 Candidatus Bathyarchaeota archaeon ex4484_205
CTACTTCACAATATTTCTGAAGAATCTCTATGCCTGGTGATGGTATTTCTCTAGTTACATAAACTTTTGGCTTCATTTCTTCTAAATATATCTCCAGTTTAGAATTAAAACTTAATGTTTAAAAGGATCCAAAAGATTATATCTCAAGTGAACTGTCATCTATGTCATTTGTGAGAGCTCTCATGATATCTTACCTCTCTGGCTTCATATCTACTTATATCCTTATCCGGCATTTCCGCAATTTTTTGTTAGATAGAGGTATTTATGGCATAGACATACATAAACCTAATAAGCCGAAAGTAGCTGAAATGGGTGGTATATTCATTTTAATAGGTTCTATAATATCCTCTCTTTCTTTTTTGATGTTCGTCCCTCTCTTTAATCTGGAGATTATGTCCTTCATTCTCGTGCTTATAATAGCTGGTTTTATAGGTTTTATCGATGATCTAAAGCCCTTAAATCCTCATCATAAACCCATCTTTCTTCTTCTCTCAGGCTTGCCTATTATCCTATTTTCTACTTATAATCCTGTAGTAAAACTCCCCTTCATTCCTCCCTTTCGGATACCTATAATTCTACTTCTTCTAACCCCTATAGCTTTAAGTGTTACATCAAACGCCTCTAATATGTTTGATGTTGTAAATGGGGCAATGAGCGGAAGCTCGATAATTATTTTGCTCTCTTTTATTGCATCGTCTTACTTTCTTCAAACCTCCTCGCTCTTCTATACACAATTGCTTCTAGTTTTGTCAGTAATTTTATTGGCTCCTCTCTCTGCTTTCTATCTGTTTAATAAGTATCCTGCATCTATATTTCCTGGAGATGTAGGAACGCTGATGGTAGGCGCAGGAATCGGTGCAATAACCATCATGTGTGGTATAGAATTCATAGGTATAGTTGCATTAATTCCACAGATCTCCAATGCTTTTGCAAGTCTATCTTCTATAGGTGGTCTCTTCGAGCGTCGTGAAGTAATTCGCCCAGTAAAGGTTGAAAATGGACTATTGTATGCCACACGTTCCAAACATGCTCCTATAACTCTTACTCGATTCATCTGCCTCTCCGCTCCCAAAAGAGAAATTGATGTTGCAAAGATATTGCTTGGGTATTCTCTTCTTTGTGCATTCTGTGCTTTACTATCGTCAATTTTCCTAGTATGGGAGGTGGTTTAGAGTGACGTCTGTCACTTCGCTTGCCCTTCTCTTTATATTAGTTTGGATAGTGTTACTGTTTGGTCCATTACTCCTATGGCAAATAAACCTCACTATATATTATCTCTTCAGCGAGAACTATTATCTACGAGTTATTTTACAAGCAGTGAGTAGTGGCATTATAGGTATTATATGGCTATTTATTTGGCGTCTTCTCATAAATCGTCTCTTTAGACGTTTCCTTTAGAGATCGTAATATTCGCTTAGTGTATCTACTATTTTTCTAATCGGATCCTCCATATATCTTAAAAGTTGAGAGGCTCTCTCTGCTATCTCTTTTCTTTGATTTTCTAAAGTATTAAAAGCTTCCTTTAACTCTTTCTTCGCTTCAATCCTCATAATAAGTCCTTTCCTGATCAAAAATTTCTCTACTTCATATGGTCTGCCAGGGAAGATAGATATGGTAGGTGTACCCTGCAAAGCTGCCTCCGCAGTCATTGTCCCTCCCCCCCCTATAAATATCTTTGAAAAATATGTTAAACTAAGACCATCGACCATTTTTCTTGGTATTATTACATCCTTTCTATCTTCAAATCCTCTAATGAAACTTCTGACACCATATCTCGGAAGAATAACTTTTTTAAACTCTATATTTTCAATAATCCACTTTATTACTTCACGTGTTTTTCTTCTCTCCTTCTCCTCGATGTAGGATGCCCATATCTCAGGCTCTCTTATTCCAATGTACTCCTCTCCCTCTTCTAGTCCTAACTCTCTATATATTCTCCTACTTGGTTTCCTTCGTCTTATCCATGCCACGGGATCCAAACCTCTATACTTAACTATCTTCTCTCTCGCTATTCCAAATGATGTCCAGGCCTCTTCTGGTATTATCCAAGGTGTGAATAGAAGATTGGAAAGAGGTAGCGTTAACCTTGCCACGGCTTCTGCATGAGGACTATCATTTATTGCTATGTGATCTATCCTTAAACCGAAGGCTACTCTTGCTGTTTCAGGAGAGCTAAAGGAAATCGCGAGATCAATTCCCTCTTCACTTACGTATCTTGCTATTTCACAAACTCTCTCTCCGTAAGCGATTAACTTTGAATATAGCTCCTTTCCGCCATGTCTACCAATATAGGTAACTTCACCTCCAAATCTCTTTACTGCCTCTTCAACCTCATAATATCTTCTGCTGATCAGTAGGACTTCATTTCCTCTTTTTTCAAGCTCCCTTTTCAGAATCTTAAATAGTAGCAGTTGCTTGGGTGTAAGCACATCTATCAGTATTTTCATTCTATAGTGCTCCTCGTACTTTGATTCGCTCTATTGATAAATTTACCTCTCTCTTATTGTTCTAAGGTGGCCTGTAATATTTTCTTCCTTCTCTATCATATATGGTATACCCAATATTGAGGTGTTCGCATAGCTCAACTAAATGAGGTGTATAGTCCCCATATGTAAAGGCAAGATGGTTACAGGGCCACATCTCAACCAGCTCTTTCTCAGAAATTGGTATTCTTCCCTTTATTATCGGCCAGGAATAATCATACATTTCATGTTCATCCTTCTTTACTTCTATTGTCTCTATAGGTAAAGCAACCATCTTATACCTCAAGTTATCTCTTCCCAATCTTGCTACAGTCATTATCTGACCGGCTGGTGTTCTTCCCCTTACCGCGCTTCCTCCAGCTAAATAATATATTTCTTGCCCTAGATATTCTACTCTATCGAGCTTCTTCTCTGGTTCTTCATCCGGCTTTCCAAAGAAATAGGGTGGGTGCTGGCCACAGTTTATAATATAAAGGATCCCATCTCTAACATCTCTAAAATCTCCGAAACCCGCAGGTCTACCAGAAAGTAAATGCAGTAAAAGTTGTGTGAGAGCGGAATCCATGTCATTTTCACAAGCTGTAGGAATAATTTTCTTTCTTTTGCCATCTGGGCCGACATCATTATTTAGAAAGGCTGTAGGAATACAAGCTGTACATTCCCTTGCACTTAATTCATCTTGGCATTTTATTCCTGCAAAAGTACAGTTTCTTTCTTTACATATGTCATATACTGCATAGAAAAGTGAAAGTTGATAGACTAGCTTTTCAGGTCCTCTTAACTTAGGTCGACTAAAATCTACTTTTCCATGTCCTTCCTCTAAAATGTATTTCTTAGCATTTTTCACTCTCTGATCTATGATCCTATACTCACTCTCACCCGGCTTACCTTTCCATTCAACCAGTTTCCATGCTCTCTCAAGTATAACTGATTGATCCAAAGCATCATAACTCACTTTGAATATTTTTTGCCATTGATCTACGTCTGCAGTTGTTGTAGGCATCTTTAGGCTCATTCCTCCAAATGCAATATACTTCTGTTTAGGTAGCTTCTTAAGTACCTCCATTACCTTCTTCTCTGCTTCGATTCTTCCCTTGAGGAATCTGAGAACACCAACTATCTCATCAATAACTCCACTTTCCTCTGGCAGTCCATAAACCATGTAACAAGAATAACCTATTCTCTTTAGTCCTCCTTCGATAGCCATTCCAGCAACAAGACCTGGGACGCTTCTCTCCATATGTGAAAACATCAACACTTTAGGTGGTTTTCCAATCCTTTCACCATAATATTTTATTGCATCGATGGTGTCGTATGGAAATGTCCAAGCCGCCTCATTTACAATTAGAACATCTATCTTATTTTTAACAAGATAATCTATATGTCTAAAAACAAGTTTTGTATTCCATGCCACCTGGTCCTCTTCCGGGAGTTTCTCCCCTCCCTTAATGACTTCCACACCCTTTTTCGAAAGACGTTTTATAAGTTCCTTCTCCCTCTCTAATATTTCTCTAGTCGTTTTCTTCCTTACCCATTCACGTGGATCTTGTGGTGTGAATATTCCAGCCTTTATCCAATTCTTCATTGTTTCAATCTCCTACCTCTCAACAAAATTTAAAAGAATTTCCATTCCAAACTCTCAAATTAAGTATTCATGAATAAAATATACAAAAATTAACTTTCAATCCCTTACAGACTCCAATATGGATACCGCATTCCAAATTTTTAATCTCGCATATATAGGTAAATTAGGATCCTGACTTATCTCGTCCAAGATGTGTACTGCCGCCGCTGCTCTTACACCTGGAGTCTTATCTGTCTGAAGTTCATCTATGGCTTGTCTTGCTGCCTTTCGAATGTTTCTTGGTGTAGTATTGTCATTGGCCACCATCTGGAGGACTGCTATTGCCTCCTTTATTCTTTCTTCATTCATAATCCATTTTTTAGTCAAACGTTTCTTAACCATCTATACCACACCCCCATATTGATTACTAAACCCAATAAATTCTTTAAGTGCGATACTAAAATATGTTTTTGAGTATAAAGCAATGCGCGAAGAGAACATCCGTAAAATGTCAAACGCACTTCTAAGTGGTGCAACAATGTTGGCAGAAAGTTGCCCAAAATGTAACGCCCCACTTTTCCGTTTTCCAGATGGTTCGATTAAATGCGTAGCATGTGGGTGGGTTCCCGAAGGAAAAACTGAAAAGAAAAGGAATTTAGGGAAAGGTAAGGGGGATTATCCTCTAATCTATAACTCCCTTAGAGATCTATCTTACAAATCTATATTAAAAGCAATTGAAGTAGCTCAAAAAAGTGACGATATTAATTTGGCTCTCCAATTGATTGATCGTTCACTATCCATTTTATTGAAACTAAAAGAATTGGAAGAACTATAAGTTTCTTTATATCCTCCATGCTGTAATTATTTATTTGAGTTATCTTCAAGATGTCTGGAAGAATTACTACCCTGCCTTCGCTGATAAAGCCCAATACTATAGAGTATCGGAAATACCAAGTAAGTATTGCTAAACATGCCTCTCAAGTAAATACTCTCGTCGTACTACCTACCGGCCTAGGTAAGTCCATAATTGCAGCCTTAACAATTGCATATCGACTTGAAAGACTCCCAGAAAGTAGTGTTCTTTTTTTGGCTCCTACGAGACCCCTAGCTCTTCAACACTACAGCTTCTTAAAGAAGATAATGTTATTGAACGATTACACTCTTCAAATATGGACTGGCTCTATCCCTCCTTCTAAAAGAGTCTTTAAGAAGAAAAGCATAGTTGTAGGTACCCCTCAGGCTCTCCTGAATGATGTAATCGCGCAGAGAATTCCTTTACAGGAGTTCTCCTTACTGATACTAGACGAGGTCCACAGATGCGTGGGTAACTATCCTTACACACAGCTCTCCTCATTATATCTCCAGCTCTCACATTATCCCCTTATCTTAGGATTGACTGCCTCAATTAAGCCAGAGAGAGAACGCCTCGAGAGAATCCGTGAGCTTCTCAAAATAAGGAATATCGAATATAGAGATGAAGAATCCCCTGACGTATCTCCCTACGTTCACAAGGTGCATTTTATCTTAAAACCTATTAATTTTCCATATCCTCTTAAGGAATGTAGACGTCTTCTTCTCTCTTTAATGCAAGAGCACCTAAATAAAGTGTATAAGTTAGGTGTTATCTCTTCTAAACCAAGAACGTATAGAGAATTAGAAGCACTTATAAATCTCCTTAGAAAGAAGGTTGCCCTAAATCCATCCGATAGATATCTATCGGATGCTCTTAAATCATTGGCATCAATTCGTAGAATTTCTATAGCCATCGAGAGACTCGATTTCGGAGGTGCCTCACTTTTTCTTAATTTCATGCAGACCCTCTTTGTAAAATCAGAGAGACCTGGTACTCCTAAAGCTTTGAAGATGCTTCTTCGAGACCAGAGAATGATTGATGCCATCCAACTTGCCAAGATTATTGACTCTGGGGGCGGTGGCAATCCAAAACTCCCAGTTCTTCTAAATATTTTAGAGACTGAACTGAAAAAGGGGAGCAAAGGTGTCATCGTATTCACCAGCTTCAGATATACCTCGGCAGAGATATTGAATTATCTCCAGAAGAATTCTGAGGTAATAAAACCAATTCGTCTAATTGGTCAAAGTAAACGTCAAAATGATAAAGGTTTCTCGCAGAAGAAACAATGGGAAGCTGTATCTAGCTTCAAATCTGGCTTCCACAATGTATTGATAGCAACTCAAGTGGGGGAGGAAGGTTTAGATATCACCTCAACAGACGCCGTAGTCTTCTTCGATAATACCTCTTCAGCTATCCGTTTTATTCAACGAAAAGGGAGAACTGGAAGAATAAAGACGGGCAAAGTTTACATCCTCTACTATCGGAATACTAGAGATGAAAGCTATCTGTGGGCTGCAATGAGGAAAGAAAAAAAGCTGAAGAAGTTCCTAAGAGAGATCTCCTCCGCTGGGGGGTCGTCGATATACCCATCGTTATTGGAGTTTACAAATCTTCATAAAAAGGAATTTTCCTCTGAGGTAAAGATAATTATAGATTACCGTGAATTAAAGTCACAGGTAGCCAGCGAGCTTAAAAAGTTGGGTGTAGCTCTAATCCCTACCAATCTCTCTATCGGGGACTACATAATTTCAGAGAAAGTCTGTATAGAACGTAAAACTGCAGGTGATTTCTCAAAATCTATAGTTGATAATCGGCTCTTCGATCAGATACGTGCCCTCAAAAGCGCCTATGAGTCTCCTATTCTCCTAATTGAAGGAGAAAGTCTATATCTCACTGGTGTTGACGCAAAAGCCGTGAGAGGGGCATTAATAACTATAGCTGTAGATTATGGACTGCCTATATTATGGAGTAGATCAGCTATTGAGACAGCTTTACTTCTGAGAAGAATGGCGATCCGCGAACAGAGAGAGAAAGGTGTCAGGATGAGAATAAGAGCTGAAAAGAAACCTCCGACATTATATGAGCAGCAGTTATATCTGGTTTCCGGTCTTCCCGGAATAGAAAGAAAATTGGCTGAGAGATTGCTCAGAAAATTTTCAACTCCCCAGAAAGTTTTCACAGCATCACAGCAAGAATTGGTTGAGGTGGAAGGAATAGGGAAGCAGAAAGCAAATCAAATCAGAAAGACCCTAACTACCCCCTTTAAACCTGAATCAAATTCAAATTAGATAAATATTCCAGAATTTCCCTATGTATCTCAAATATTTCTCTATCCGCATTTATCAGTATTACTTCACCCATTTTTGCAAGTTCTAAATAGACCTCTCTAACTTTTTCTAAATACTCCCTTTTCTCGAATCTCGTCCTTTTCTCTCCTCTCCTTAACAACGCCTTTTCCGGTTCTATATCTAAGTAAAATGCAACATCCGGCAAGGGAGCATACCTATTTATGCACTTTATCCATTCTAAATCCAGAATGGCTCCTTGATAGGCATAAGATGAGTGAACATATCTATCAGATATAACCCAAACTCCTTCTGAAGTCAGCTTTTCTATCTCACTGTAGTAATGCTCAATCCTGTCAGTTGCGAAAAGCAGGGCCTCCAATGATGGATGTATTATATCATCGTGAATGATCTTCTTGCGGAGATAAGCTCCAATGCCCCGATATGTCGGCTCTGTTGTATATACTGCTCTATATTTCAGCTCTCTCAACCTCTCTACAAGTAAGACTGCCTGTGTAGTCTTCCCTGCGCCGTCTATTCCTTCAAAGGATATGTGACGTCCTCTTCCTCCCTCATTCATCGTCATATATTCGATAAAAGAGGCTCTACATCTCTTATAAACCCTGTTTAGTACTTTTTATCTTCCATGTCGTAATAATTTAGTATAAATTCTTGAAGAATATTATCTCATATGGAAATGCGATATGTAGGTGAGATCAAAGATCCTATCCATGGGTTTGTGAACTTTACAACACTAGAGCAAAAGGTAATTGATACTCCCATTTTGCAAAGGCTCCGTAGAATTAAACAACTCGCTGGAGCCTTCTACACCTATCCTGGTGCCGAACACACACGCTTCCCCCACTCTCTGGGCGTAATGCATCTCGCAGGACTGGTAGGGCAAGTTCTATTTTCTCAAGAAGCTGTGGAAGAAATAGATTTAGAATTAATCAGGCTAGCCGGTCTGCTTCATGATGTAGGCCATGGCCCCTTCTCACATATATTTGAAGACGTTCTGGAGCGGAGAGGGAAAACAATAACTCATGAAGATTTGACAGAGAGACTCATCAAGGAAAGTGTGATAAGCGATATATTATCCAAGGAGGGGTTTGATCCTTCTGTTGTGGCTAATATATCAATCGGGCGGCCTAGAAATAAGAAAGAGCGTTTTCTCTCCCAGATTCTGACTGGTAGTTTCAATGTAGATATAATGGACTATATGAAACGTGATTCCTACTATACAGGTGTGGAGTACGGCTCTATAGACATCGAACGTCTGGTATCGAATCTTCGTGTGTATGAAAATATCATTGCAATGGATAAGGCTGCTCTCTACTCGCTTGAATCTTTCTATATAGCTCGTTATATGTTGTTTAAAGCCGTATATTTCCACAGAACTGTACGCTCTGCTGCTGTTATGATCGCGAAAGCTCTTTCCCTCGCGGATGAGTATCTCCACTTCACTTCATTTAAGGAGATAGACGATTTCTTAATGTTGGATGATCGTTCGATAACTGAGATGATCCTTAGATCTGAAATTGATCATCAAGATTTTAAATTCGCCCAAAAGTTGCTTAGACTTCTTGATGACAGAATATTAATGAAATGTGTCTTTGAAACATTCCTACATCATGACCATCCATTCTATTCCAAATTAATTCTGAAACCTAAGTTTATAGAGAGTGTAGTGGAAAGCATAGCAGAATACGCAGACATAGACCCCCTCTTAATAGCTGTAGATGTTTCTTCTGTTCCCTCCATGCCCTATAAACCAGCCTCCTCCAAAGAGGGTAAAGCACTACCTGTATTGGTGTCCTCTCTAGATGGGAAGAAAGAGCTTCGTTCCCTATTTAATTTATCCCCCATGTGTAGTTCTCTGAGAGGCTTTGTAGATATAGCGAGAGTTTACGCCCTTCCAGAGGTGAAAGATAGGGTGGCGCAGGCTGCAAAAAGATTTTTCGGAGAAGCACCTACCTCTCTTAAGGTCTCCTACTAAGCTTTAGATTTTTATCATAGATCTCTAGCTCATTATGTCTTATAACTCCAAAAGTGACGTCATCAGATGTTTTCTCAAACTCACCATCCTCCAATATAAGAAGAGGTATCTCCGAAATTATGCATCCGGAGACTATTATAGTATCAAACCTTCCTAAGACGAATCCCAATGGTGCAGTTCCCTTTTTCTTCATATAATAGATGACGTAGGCTCCAACAGTACTTCCCTTCCCCCTAGGGAGGATAAGTATCTTTCCACTTATTTCAACTCCCTTGAGAGGATGTCCTTCCTCAACTATCTTTCCACTCTCAGGGTTCACCCCTCCAAAAAATGTAATTGGTTCGTGAGAATAAACCAGAGGTCCTTCGACTTCCCCTTCAACTATACTTTTCCCCCTCAATATCATCCAAGTAACACTTCCTGAATTATTTCTCTGGTGCTTTTTAAACAACTCCTTATCCCCATTCTATTATATAAGTAAAATGCTGCCTTCACAGAATTCGTATACACCTCCTCAAGTTCCTCCACATACTTGCACATCACACATGAATCGGTATATATTTCAAACCCCTTTCTCCTCAACTTCTCTATATATCCCATACTTAAAGCAGTAGAATATACCGCACGAGACGTGAAAAGTAGAGCTCTCTTTTTCACTCTCCGTATTTGCGATGTCGCTTCTGCGATCTCTCTGAGCTCATTAAAGGAGAGATGTGGACAACCCAAAATTACTGCTTCTCCTCCCTCTGTCTGAGATAGTTTCTCCTCAACCTCTCTGAGTTCCTCCCCCTTCATCTCAATGGTATGCATCTCATATTTAGATGCCCACTTGTGTTCTTTTGTGAGTCCCTTTACATGTACTATGGAAATATCCGAAGCTGTGGCTATGGCAGCCCCCAGATACTTGAATTCTTCCTCCGTTAGTAGTATACCCTCGATGAATGGTACTCTTCCGATTTTTTCACCTATATAGTATCCCAATAAGCCAGCTTTCTTCTCATCTATGTCCCTCCATTTTATCTTTATTCTCACCCAAGGCCTCCTCTCCTCACTTCTAAGAAGTCCATATAGAGGAGTATATCCTAATATTGCAGATGCTAACGCAGTTATCCCGCTCTCCCTATTTGTTCGCACCCCCAGAACGCTGTTTGCATATACCACAGCTGAGGATTCCGCCCATGATAATACATCACCACATTTAATCTTCCTATTCAAATAATAGGGAGTACAGGTGAATGATTCTTCACACCCCAACATGATGAAGTTGTGGTATATCCTATCTTGAAGGTCCTCCTCTCCTTCTTTTGTGTATCCGGGATTGCACGTCGTATGTACCCTTACCTTCAACCCCTCAGATACTACATCATATAGAAATTCTCTGCCGACATCTCCTATATTACGGTAAGACACGCCCGATATATGTGCCCCCTTAATGGGGATCATTTTTTCGGTTTCATTTGCCTCTCCCAGGGCACAGAGGAGTTTCTTAAATTTATTTATCCACTCTCCCACTATCCTCACAACCCCCTGTTATATTCGCCTTCTTGAAATCCTCTCTCCTGAATTCAAAAGGTAAGGTGAGATCTAAGCCCCATT
>NJEE01000008.1 GCA_002255045.1 Candidatus Bathyarchaeota archaeon ex4484_205
GACAATCTCTCCAACTTTGTCAAGAGCTGACTAGGCACGCCATCGATGCATTAAGAATTCTCCACACCCAACTTGAGGCTCTAAGGAAGGGTGACAAAAAGAAAGTAGAGGAACTTTACTCAAAAATATCCGAATATAAAGATTTGGCAATGGAAACTAAGCGGCGTCTAAGTACGGGGTTAATAGAGGCGGGTGCCATTTTGCTGAGCCGAGAAGATTTCCTGCGGGATGCCGTTCCCGTCACTGAGATGGTGGATCTCACTGAGGGTGCTGCCTACAGAATTCTAGTACTTTCTCGAAATAACATAAAAATTGATAAAGAAACATGGGCCTCCCTTCTTCGTCTCGTAGCCGGTGCTTTGAATACAGCTATGAAGCTCCGTGAGACAATTTTCTCATTGAGTGTGAATCCCGGCAATGTTGAGTCATTGGCACATTCTGTAGAAGAATCCGAAAGAGAAATGGATGACCTATATAGAGAAACAGAAGTAACCATAATATTCGCTAAGATAAACATTTCACATCTTCTACTCTTAAGGGATCTGTCTCAATTTCTGGAGGATATTGCTGATAAAGCTGAAGATGCTGCCGATTCTGCCAGAATCCTCGCTCTCTCATCCTTCTAGGTGGTACAGAGTGAAAGATAACAAGATTAAAGGTGAATTAATAGGTGACCGTGTAATAGTCTGGGATCCTACAGAAGGTTCAAAGCTCTACGCCATGGGGTATTACGGTAAACCAATTGGGATTCCGAAACCTAAAACACCTGATTTTAATGTCCCACTTGTCCTAGACTTGATTGAAAGTCTATATTTAATGGAGAAAGGTGTCCTGAGGGTTGTGAACTCAAAAACCAGAAGGTCGATATCTCCTAAAGCATTCCGAAAAAGGGCTTTATCTTTACATGAGCGATTCAATGAAAAATATTGTGTCTACAAGGATTTGAGAGAAAAAAATTTTGTAGTAACACCAGGTATAAAATTCGGCTGTGATTTCGCTGTATACGAGCATGGACCAGGTATTGACCATGCCCCCTTTTTAGTCGAGGTTAGACGGACTCAAGACTCCATAAAACCACCTGAAATTGTGAGGGCTGGGAGGCTGGCAACTACAGTCAGAAAGAGATTCATATTTGCTGTGTTTGATCCAATTACTGAAGAGATTACCTATCTGGTATTCAAATGGTGGAAGGCATAGCCTACCTATCTATCTCTCCTTCTATGAACCTTCTGAACATCTCTTTCGCGATATGATATGGCATCTGTTGAGGCGGATGTTTAAAACAGTACGCCGATAGGCTATACAGCGCCCCTCCTATACCTCGATCCCACGCCAATTTCATACCTCTCACAGCATCTATCATTACGCCTGCACTATTAGGTGCATCCACCACTGCAAGCTTTACATCTATTGTCACAGGGGTTCCTCCAAAATATCTTCCTTTCATCCATATGTAACAGATCTTCCTATTATTTAGGAACTCTATATAATCGCTTGGTCCAATCCTTATTTTTGTCTCATAAGGGATAAGAGCTTCCACAGCACTAGTTTTACTTATTCGCTTACTCTTCAACCTCTCCTCTTCTAACATGTTCAAGAAATCTGTGTCTCCTCCCACATTAAGTTGATAAGTTTCCTGTATTTCCACTCCTCTATCGACAAGTAGTTTAGCGATAGTCTTATGCAAAACTGTGGCACCGATTTGGCTCATTACATCATCTCCAGCAAGTGGAATTTTCTTTTGTTCAAATTTTTGGCTCCACCCGTCATCAGATGCTATGAATGTAGGCATAGCGTTTATGAATCCGCATCCTGCATTTAAAGCCGCCTCCGCATATTGCCGACTTCCATACTCACTCCCCACCGGCAGATAATTTATGAGTATATCTGCTTCACTTTCCTTAAGTTCCGTTGTGATGTCTACCTCAGGCTCTTCACTGACTTTTATTACTTCCTTTAGATACTTTCCCAACCCATCATATATTGGTGCCCTCTTCACCTTTATCCCCAGCTCCGGTACTTCCTGGAATCTAATGGTGTTATTAGGGAAACCAAAGATTGCTTCGCTCAGATCTTTGCCGACTTTGGTCTCCGCAATATCGAAGGCAGCTACAAACTCTATATCCTCCGGTTTATATCCACCTATAGAGGGGAAAACAAGCTTCTCTTCCCTCCCATCTCTGTAGTAATATGTTCCTTGTAAAAGTGCTGAGGCACAATTTCCTTTGTGGTCGGTATAAAGCTTCCCATTCCTCTCCGACGGAAGAAACTACGTGATATGATGGTTGAAGAACTGAGGCGTGAGATGCGTCTCTCCATTACTCGTCCAACCTATGGAGAAGATTGGGATAGCATTCTCTACTGGGCTGATGAGACTCCCCTTACTTATTCAATGTGCCGAAAACCTGCTATAAAACTAAAGATGTTGAAGGAAGTGCTTGAACTTCTCAAAGGAAAGAATTTTGACTCTGTAAAGAGAACTCTGGGGAGGAAATCTGGGGAACGAAAACTTCGTAAACGTCACAGTATATTCTATGATATTGTCTTTCGCAAGGGTGATCTACATATAGGATACGGCTCACTCATTCAATTGAGACCTGAGAAGGAGAAACCATTGCTTGAGTGTGGAGGATACATCTTCACTGTTAAAATGGTTGTGGATTCTGAAGGAAAGGAAATTGTGGACTTTGAGTGTGGACGTTTTCGAAATTACAAAAAAGAAATAAAACCCCTACTAGATAAAATAGGATCTCTATATCACAAGATTTGATTTACACTAGTTTAGCTCCACAATTTGGGCAGAACCTGCTGTAGATGGGAACAGGCATACCGCATCTTGGGCATGGTTTCATCATTTTCTGTTGTTGTATTTGGCTTGGCCGTGTATAAGTTGCTGGTTGTTGGGATGTAGCGACTGGTACATAGGCCGGCTGTACGACAATGTTCTCTGTAGTGTATCGCGAGGGCCGTGCTACTCTCACCTGGTAAGGTAATGTAGCTCCTATAATTGTCATAAATGTTCCTCCTATGATCAGTATTACTGAGCTTCCCATATAGGGATTGGAAACAGGGTTATCCAGCTTCGTTAAGTCTATCTCAAGTATTGAATTCAAATAAGCTCCCAGACCTATCATTACCACACCTAATGCTATCAACGTCAATTTCACATTGAGCCGTGTCAATCCTATATCTCAACTATCACAGAATTAGATAATACTTTCTACTTTCCAGGACTCTCTTGCATATTTGTATGCTATCTCCTCTGGTTTTTCAGATGTAATTATGCTCCTTCCAATTATTAGGTAGTTAGCCCCATTTTTTATGGCTTCCTCAATTTTCCCTCCCTGTTTTCCTATACCCACAGCATATATCGGGTTCTCATTTATATTCCTTATATGTCTCAATATCCTAGGTCTTGTGGCACCAACTATCATACCATCTAGCATCCACTTCTCCGCCATACGGGCAATTTTCTCATAGAATCTAAGTCTCCCCTCATGAGGATCTATTATCTCTGCTTCAAACATCTCCTTGGCACCTGGGTTACTCATATATGTTAATAGAATTATCCCATATCCCCATTCTCTGGACATTTCAATGATGTCCCTTAACCCTCCTTCAAATCCCGGTAATGGGCTGACTATCTCTGCATTTATCCCCGCTTTGTAATGCTCATATACCACAATTCTATTTGTATGTGCTACATCATTCAGTTTGCTATCAAATATTATTGGTAATCCTGCCTTCTTCACCCTTTGTATAAGAGGTTTTACTCCATTTATTCCTTCCTTCACTGTTATTTGTCGACCTATTTTCACAGCACATATGTAGTTCTCTACTTTTTCAATTATCTCAATAAGCTTACCTATTACATTTTCCTCATTTGGCATTCTATCCGCTGAGAGAATCACTTTGCTCTCCCTTTCCTCAGAAACCCTCTGTATTAATTTTCGGAACTTCTCCATAGTATAAAGTTAAAAGTATGTTGGAATTTAAATAGAATACCAATATGCACCAGGATAAAACTCTCGCTGAGAGAATTTTAAGTAAAAAGGCAGGTGAAGAAGTATATGCTGGTGACTATGTAACTGCCCCCATAGACTACATTGTAGCTCACGATGGAACTGCCCCCCTCGCAATAAAATGGTTCCAGGAAATGGGGGCCTCCCGTGTGTGGGATCCCTCTAGAATTATTTTGGTAATAGATCATGCTTCTCCAAGTCCTGCAGAGGGCAACTCCGAACTTCATAAAATGATGCGAAGCTTCGCTCTTCAAAACTCAATATACAATTTCTATGATGTAGGCCATGGAATTTGTCATCAAATAATGATAGAAGAAGGTTTTGCCTATCCATTTAGGCTGATAGTGGGTGCTGACTCTCACACTTGCTCATATGGTGCTGTGAGTTCATTTGCCACTGGCATAGGATCTACTGAAGCAGCATATGTCTGGGCGACAGGTGAACTATGGTTTAAAGTTCCTAGAACTATGAGAGTATTCTTAAAGGGTAATATACCTCAAGATGTGTATTCAAAGGATATCTTTCTATATTTGGCAAGAGAAATCGGTGTAAGTGGCGCTACATACATGGCACTTGAATATGTAGGAGAAGCCGTCAAAGAGTTATCTACTGACGCTAGAATAACCCTATCTAATATGGCAATAGAAGTAGGTGGGAAGACTGGATTATTCTATCCTGATGAGGAGACAGATCGATTTCTAAAGTCCATAGGGAAAGATCCATTCCCCAAAATAATGCCCAATGGCTCTCCCGACAAGACACTAGAAATAGATGTGTCCTCTCTGGTTCCACTTGTAGCAATGCCTCATAATGTAGATAACGTAAAACCTGCAAGTGAACTCTCCGACATAAAAATAGATCAAGCTTTTATAGGCTCCTGTACAAATGGCCGTCTAGAGGATCTGAGGATCGCTGCAAGCATATTGAAGGGTAAAAAAGTAGCTAAAAACGTGAGATTGATAGTGATTCCTGCATCCAGAAAGATTTTCCGGAGAGCCATTTCTGAAGGTCTTATAGATGTCTTCCTAGAAGCTGGGGCTTCCGTATATTCCTCCACCTGTGGCCCCTGTGTAGGTGCTCATCTAGGAATACTTGGAGAAGGAGAGAAATGTATCTCCACATCCAATAGGAATTTTCAGGGGCGTATGGGTTCACCTAACTCAGAAATATATCTCGCCTCTTCCGCTACAGTTGCCGCCTCTGCAGTAAATGGATATATTTCCGATCCAAGGGAAGTAAGGTGACTCAAATGATTGTGAGAGGCAAAGTATGGAAGTTTGGAGATAATGTAAATACCGATCAAATTATTCCATGGAAATACAAATCTAAAACAATAGATCCTGAAGAGCTAGGTAGGTATGCAATGGAAGGTATTCGCCCAAACTTCTCTTCTATGATCTCCAAGGGTGACATAATTGTAGCCGGTGAGAATTTTGGATGTGGTTCGAGCAGAGAACAAGCTCCTCTAGCTATAAAGTACTCCGGCATATCTGCAGTTGTAGCAAAGTCCTTTGCCAGGATTTTCCTAAGAAATTCAATCAATATTGGTCTCCCTATAGTTGAATGTCCCGATTTATACCAGTATGTCACAGAAGGTGATGTGATAGAAATAGACTTCGAGAAAGGTTCGATAAATGTGAAAGGAAGAGAGTTCTCCTTTAAACCTTTTCCACCTTTTCTGCAGAAGATACTCAAGTCAGGAGGTCTTGTGCAATATTACCGAAAATATATTGCAAAGAAATAGCTCTTCTCTCACTCTTTTATTAAACTAAACTCAACTATAATTGGAAAGAAGATCAAGATAACTGAGATTACAATAGGAGTCAAGCCTATGCTTTGCATCCATGTTAAGGAAGAGTACAAAGCCGCTATTCCCCCTGCAATATTTGGTAACACTATGATAATAGCTATTTTCTTGAACTCCTTTCCTAAACCTTTTAGCAGATCTATAGCTACTATCGTCACCCCAATAATTCCTATCAAAATAAAGTGAGTTCCCTTATAAACTCCTCCAAGAGCAATATCTAGAACACTTAGAATTAACAACAGAAGCCTTCCAATGCTCATCTTCGACATTTTTCTTAAAGCCTTAGAATATCTCCACTTATTATTAAATATATATGTCTTAATTCTTATTCCCTTAGTGAATTCATGGAAGAACTCTTCACCAATATCTATAGGCCCTTATCCCCCTTCGGAGGTGTAACTGCCAACTGGAAGGATTCAAGGTTCGTTATTATAGGTGCCCCCCTCGAATTCACCGTATCTTGGTTCAGAGGGCAGAAAAATGCCCCAAATTCCATAAGGCTATCCGCATATAATATAGAGTGGTCATGTATTTCCTCTGGTAAAATTCTTCAAGATAATATTCCTCTATATGATATAGGTAATATATCTCCCTTTCTACCATTTAACAAATTTCTAGACGAAGTCGGCAAGAAAGTAAGTATCATTATACATTCCAATAAGCTTCCCATCTTGCTGGGAGGTGAACATACCGTTACTTTACCTGCAGTACAGTATGTGAAGCCCGATGCTCTAGTTCTTTTTGATGCACATTTGGATTTGAGAGATGAATTAAACGGATTTAGAATAGGCCATGGAACTTGGTTAAGACGTCTTCTCGAGTCTCAACACCTTGACGTGCTTGCAGTTGGTACCCGGGCCTTCTCTCAAGAGGAAATATCCTTTGCTCGTGTGAAGAATATATTTTTCATTCCTCCCTTTGAAAAAAATATCGAAAAATTAAAAGATTGGCTCAAGAGATATAGAAAAATCTATCTATCAATCGACCTAGATGTCTTTGATCCCGCATATACCCCCGAGGTGGGAAATCCGGAACCTTTTGGTATATCTCCACGTGAATTTCTCTCCCTCCTAATGTTTATACCTTTCAATAGGGTATGTGGATTTGACATAGTGGAGGCAGCACCTACAGAGGAAAAGGAAACCACCACAACTATTTTAGCTGCCAAGATAGTTCTGGAATTAATTTCTAATTTTATTTATTAATTACAACTGTTTTACCCTCTCTTGACGACTTCACTACTAGTTCTGCAATTTCAAGTGCCATTACTGCCTCCCTCCCTCCAGGTTTAGGTTCTATACCTCTCTCAGCACAATTAAGGAAATATAGCAATTCCTTCAGGAGAGGTTCCTGCCAATCTAAATTAGGTGAACTGAGTTCATCTCGCTTGATTATAGTTATCTCCTGAGTTAATAGATTTGCTTCTACCACCCCATCAGTACATGTTACCCTCATCTTTCTCGTCTTTTTAGGAGTAAGCCAGTTCGCCTCAATTATCACAGTCCTATCCTCAGGGTATTTCATTAAGATATTTACAAAGTCCTCATGTTTATGATGCTGGAGCTTGCCCATTGTTGCATACACTTCCTCTGGATACTCATCAATCAGGTAGTTTGAGAGATCAATATCATGTATTGCTGTATCCCTCAGAACACCGACGTCTTGAATTCTCTCAGGCCATCTGCTTACTCGCGTGAAATAATAAAGAATTGGTTTCCCAATCTCTCCATCATTGATTATCTTCTCTACCACTTCTATAGCCTGGTTGAATCTTTCTATAAATCCTACCATTAGTTTCGCTCCATATTCTTCCGCTTTCCTAATTAATTCATATGCTTCCTTGAGAGTAGCTGTAAATGGTTTCTCCACCAGTATGTATCTCACTCCCATCTCCAGAAGTTTCAGTGCAACTTCGTAATGTGTGAAAGTGGGGGTGACAATTGTTGCTGCCTCTATATCAAACTTTCTCAGATCCTCTACAGCGGTGACGTAGGGCACATGATACTTTCTTCCATAAGCCCTTGCCCTGCTTCCATCAATGTCACATACCACACTAAGGGCCTCTAATTCATTTAACACTCGTGCATGGTTTTTGCCAAATCCCCCTACTCCTATTACCGCTGTCTCTATCATTATTCCTCCCTTACATGAAATCCACAAGCCTTCTAATCCTTTTCTCTTCTATCTCAATACCCAAAGGCTCAAGAACTTGCTGGAAGGTAGTTTTAAGTATAGTTAAATATTTATCTGCATCTATCTCCTCAGGTCTCGCCAACTCGATAGGTTTTACCCCATTACCATCTACTGTCTTTACATAGGATATTATCTCTCCCTCTTTAACCTCCCTGCCGATTTGCTGTAGCATCTTCGCAGCCTTAACGTGCTGAGGTAATGTGGTGTAATCCTCGATCTTCTTGCTCATCATTACATTAAAGGCCAATTCCTCAATCTTTATTTCCTTTTTCTTAATTTTCTCCACGACTTCTCTTATATAATTCCTTATTTCCTCCTTGGCATGTTCGAACTCCTCCTCACTCTTCACTTCTGAAAGGATTTTGAGTAATTCAAAGAAAGCCTTCTTAACAAATAGTGGTGTTGAGCTTTTCTTTCCTACAAGTCCTTTTACATCTGGCGTCCCATCCCTAAATACCCCCAGATAATTCTTCTTCCTCTCGCTTAATACAACATATCTATACTCTTTATCCACAGTAAGGTCAATACCATACTTATTGGATACCCAACTGCTTAATTCTTTTATCTGCTCTTCACTTGGATTCTTGAGGAAGACTGAATCTGTATCCCCATATATAACCTTCACTCCGAGTTCGCTGGCCCGTTCTATTACTTCCGTGAGAAGCCTCCTTCCTATCATAGTTACACTCTCAGCCATAGGTGGACAGTAGAGTGTGAATGCCTCGGAACCCATTACTCCATAGCTTGCATTTAGAAATACCTTTATAGCTCTCTGGTTTACATTGTAAAATATTCTCTCTTCATCAGATAAATCTTTACGTTTAGATAAAGGACGGTACAGATTAACTCTAAGATCCCTAAGAGAGCCTATTAACATGCTCGCCATCCCTTTTCTTTTTCTGCAAATCCAATGCGGTGTACCTGGAACTTTATTCTCTTTACATTCTTCATGTGGACATCTTACAGTCTCATAACTCAAATTAAATTGCATTATCACGCTTGGATATAGAGATGCAAAATCCATAACAATTACATTAAAATGTATTCCGGGGACTGGCTCAAGTACCATGGCTCCCATATATTTTTTACCCTTAATAACTCCCTTTGTATAAGTTCCACCTTTTACACGGGTTATATCTTCAGGTCTGGGAATCAAATAATTCCTCCTTCTATGCTCATAGTAAAAGAGGCTCCTTATCCAAGCTGACACCGAATGCCTTGCAACTTGCTCAATAGGCATTCTACTTATTCGTGTGAAGAGGAGTAGGAGTTTGAGAAGTAAATTATTGTGAACTGTAGATAATTTACAGGTAATCTCTGCATCTCTAAAGCAGTATTCCGCAAGTTTCTGATCACTTAGTTCTCCTATCGATGTTTCCTCGTCTATCTCCTTTTTACCCAGTCCCACTATGGCCCTTCCTACTGCATCTAATGTTACCTCCTTATAGGAATTACCATAAGCATATGTCTGAACAGACTTATTGAAGAGGAACCGATAAAGATCTATATGTATTCCATCCTTTAAGTCAGCTGTGTCCTCCCCTAATCGTATATTTATTTCATCTTTTGAGAACCCCAACTTGAGCGCTCTGTGATATAGATAATTTAAATCAAATGAATCTCCATTAAATGTGAGTACAAGCGGATATCTTTTCATCTCCTCAAACGCTTCCCTCAGGAGATCACTCTCACTCCTATAGTATTTCACCTCTACTTCTTCATCATCGAAATATAACTTGAAATCTTCCCTCTCCCTCCTCTCTAGGAGAAAAATTTTACTTTCTCCTTTTTTCGAGCTGCAGAAGGCAATTGCTATAACTGGCTGCGATGCCTCCCTTGGGTCTGGAACCCTATTTATTTTCTCTGTAACGACCTCTATATCCACCGCTACCCTTTTAATATCTGGAGTAGGTTGCATCAGCTGTCTTATCCACTGATATAGATATTCTTGATACTCTCCTCCTCTCTTTTTCCCAAGTTTATCTATAATCTGTCTCACCTCTCTTGGTATCTCATAATCAACTCTCCTCAGTTCACCATCCTCTATCTTGTAAAACACTCCTGGCTCGAATCCAGTATCATATATGTAGCTCAGAACGTATGTAATTCTTGATTCCCATGTTTCTCCAATTATTTCTCTGAGAGACGTCCTTCTTCCTCCTATAGATCTTGGGTCTTTAGCTATTATCTTCCTCATTTTCACTTTTCTGTCATGTAATAAATCATACTTCTCGACTTCTTCCACTCCCAAGAAACCAGGATGTTTCATTATTCTTTCATCATTTAAGATTTCCTCCGAAGACTTATTTGTAAGACAGTATGGCTTATGTCCCGTATAGTCATCTATCCTTACTACTTCATTTTTCTCCACATCTAGGAGTTTTAAAACTGCCTTCCCTTTACCTCCATCATACTCTACAGAAAGTAATAGAAATTCCTTTCCATTCATCTGAAGTTAATTTACTTAACACCTCAATAAAGATTTATTCATCATAAAGAATTCCTGTTAATATAACTTGCCGAAGAAGCATAGACCTCGGTATGTCTTGTTAAAGACACCTATGTCCAGTGAGAATGTAAATAAGCTCATCAGCGAACTCAGAGAAAATGGTCTGAAAATAAAGCTAATAGGAAGATCCGGTACGTACCTTCTGCTTAAAACATCCCACTTACATCTAGAGAAAGTGAAGAAACATCTCCTTCTTAAATCTCCTTCAGAAACCTTACGCATTCTATGCGTTTCAGGTACGATAAAAACATTAAGGGAGAAGTATCCCTCCCTGCCTCTTTGGAAAAAGGGAAAATACGACTTCTAAACACCTTTAGTAGAAAGATTTAATTCCCTACGCCAACTCACATAATTAAAGAATGTTCCCAACTGGAGGGTATGATAGGGCAATCACGGTCTTTTCTCCGGAGGGTAGAATATTTCAGGTGGAGTATGCGAAGCAGATGGTTAATCAAAGTCCATCTGCAGTAGGTGTAGCGACGCAGGACGGTATAATACTGGCAGGTGTGGAGCGACGTCTCAATGGCCTTCAAGATGTCTCCTTCAGTCAGAAGCTCTTTCCACTTGATGAACATATAGGTTCCGTAGTCTCAGGTTTTAGCTCTGATGCCAGAATCCTGATCGACACAGCCAGAGAATATGCACAAATAAATCGATTAATATATGATGAGCCAATTGATATCGCATATCTTGTTAAAAGACTCAGTCTATTGATGCAACAATACACTCAACATGCAGGCCTAAGGCCCTTCGGTGTCTCCCTAATCATAGGAGGTGTGGATGCAACTGGTCCTACCCTTTACCAAATTGACCCAAGTGGTATATATATCAAGTACTTTGCTACTGCAATAGGTGTGGGAAGCAGCGATGGTATCAATTTCTTGAGGAAGAAATATGGTAGGAAACTTTCCCTCGAAGAGGGAATTAAACTAGCATTGGATGCTCTTAAGGCCTGTATAAAGGATGAATTTGACATATCTCGCATACGAATGGCTCAAATAAAAGTCTCTTCCAAAAAATATGAGGAGCTTCCTCTAGAAACTATTAAAAATATTTATGGAGGCTGATTTATGCCTGCCCGATACACTGTTGCCAGAATAACCCTAGATGGGCATCATTTTGAGATAATAGTCAATCCAGAGTTAGCTTTGAAATACAAACTTGGCGAAAATGTCTCCATCCAGAAGATGTTAATGTCCGATCTCGTGTTTACAGATGCGAAGAAAGGTCTTAAAGCCTCCTCCTCTCTTCTTAAAAAATACTTCAAAACAGAGGACGTCCTCAAAATAGCTGAAAGAATTTTGAAATATGGGGAGATCCAAATAACCACAGAGCAACGGAGACGCCTAATAAAGGAGAAGAGGAGAGCAATAGTTGCCCTTATCTCTGCTCATTGTATTGATCCACGAACAGGAGTTAAAGTCCCTTCCACAAGGGTAGAGCAAGCCCTCAATCAAGCGAGAGTGTCGATAGATCCCTTCAAATCTGCAGAGGATCAAGTAAAGGAGATTATAAAACAGGTGCAAAGGGTTCTTCCTCTTAAATTTGAGTATAGTGAGTTTGAATTGCTCGTTCCACCTAGCATAATTGAGCCTGTTAAACATCTTGTTCATTCTTATGGAGATATGCTCGCCGAAAAAAATCTTCCAGATGGACGGCTCTCCCTTAGGGTTGCGCTTCCCTCCCTCGCACGTTCCTCCTTTCTTCAAAAGCTTAGGAAAGAATTCAGTCACAGGGTCGAAGAACATCTCATTAAATAAATAGAGTCTTTATTAACATCCTCCTTCCTTATCTATTCTAATTCAAATGACCAATCGTATTGTACTACCTGGAGATGTTGTTGCAGAAGGACGTTTCAGAATAGGTGAAAATGTGTATAGACTGGGTAATAAAATTATAGCCTCTAGAGTGGGATTAGCGAGAATTGAGAAGGGTGTAGTATCTGTAATTGCTCTTCACTCATTCTATATGCCCCAGAAAGGAGATACTGTGATTGGTATAATCGAAGACATTGGTATTACCAACTGGTCTGTGGATATTAACTCTCCCTATGTTGCTGTTCTACCGGCCACATCTATATTTAAACGAAATTTCGACCCTGTAAAACATGACTTGAAGTCGGAATTGGATATAGGTGATGTAATTATTGCGGAGATACTGCAGTTCGATAGGACAATCGATCCAATCCTAGGTTTTAAATCAAGAGAGCACGGTAAGGTCAAAGATGGGCTGGTTGTAGAAATGACTCCCTCTAAGATTCCTCGTCTTATAGGTAGAAAAGCTTCAATGTTAAATATGATTCAGAAAAAGACTGGTTGTAAGCTCTTCATAGGCCAGAATGGGAGAGTTCTTATACATTCTCAAGATAAAGCCATGATCGATTTAGTTGTAAAAGTTATAAGGAGGATTGAGCGTGAGGCACATGTATCAGGCTTGACGGATAGGATCAGCAAAATGTTGGATGAAGGAATGGAGAGGAGAACAAAATGACTGAATCTGAAGTAAGACTCATTGATGAGAAAGGTTTAAGAGTTGATGGTAGACGTCCAGATGAATTGAGACCAATAACTTTCAAGATAGGCGTTCTGGAGAATGCAAACGGTTCCGCCTACATCGAACAGGGTAAATGTAAGATTATCGCTGCAGTATATGGGCCGCATGAAGTACATCCTCGCCACCTTTCAATGCCTCATAGAGCCGTACTTCGTTGCAGATATCATATGGCTCCCTTTTCCGTGCCTGATAGAAGGAAGTCTCCTGCTCCCACAAGACGCGAAATAGAGCTTTCAAAAGTTATTAGGGAAGCCCTGGAGCCCATCATCTTCACCGAGCTATATCCCAGGACAGCAATAGATATCTTTATAGAGGTGCTTCAGGCTGATGGTGGTACTCGCTGTGCGGGCCTTACAGTCGCTTCACTCGCTCTAGCAGATGCTGGCATACCTCTGAGAGGGCTAGTTGCTGCATGTGCGGCCGGTAAAGTTGATGGTAAAATAGTTCTTGATTTAAATGATGTTGAAGATAAGGAGGGGGAGGCTGACTTACCTGTTGCATATATACCTGCCCTCAACAAGATCCTTCTACTCCAAATGGATGGAATTCTCTCTGCAAATGAATTTAAGGAAGCAATAAATCTGGCACTTGAAGGGTGCAAACGTATTCATTCTCTTCAAGTGGAAGCTTTAAGAAACAGATACATATCTATGGAGGGATAGGTTATGTCGGTTACTCCTCAACGCTCAGTAATTTCAAGAATTTTAATGGAAGATATCAAAAGGCTTGCGGAGCAGGGAAAAAGAGTGGATGGAAGGTCCTTCAAGGAATACCGTCCTATAAATGTAATAACAGATTATGCGAAGAAAGCCGACGGTTCTGCACTCGTGGAGCTCGGCACCACAAAAGTCTTAGTGGGTGTAAAGATACAAGTTGGCACTCCATTCTCTGATACCCCAGACAAAGGTATACTTACTGTAAATGCAGAGTTTCTTCCTTTGGCCTCTGAATCCTTTGAACCCGGCCCTCCCAACGAGGATGCAATCTCCTTGGCACGATATGTAGATAGAGGTCTAAGGGAATCTGATGCCCTCGACTTCTCTTCTCTTGTAATCTCCCCTGGTGAATGGGTGTATATGGTGATGGTGGACGTATATGTCTTGGATCATGGGGGGAATCTAATAGATGCGTCAACCTTGGCGGCACTTTCTGCACTTGCAACTACCAAACTTCCTATATATGAGTTAACAGATAATGGTGTGGAGAAGACGGATGAAACACGACCTCTTCGCCTCACTCACAAGCCTCTGTCAATAACATTTGCAGTCTTGGGAGATAATCTTCTCTTAGATCCCAATATAAATGAAGAGAATGCAATCGGCACCCTTCTCTCCTATACTATATTTAATAATGAGCATATCTGTGCATGTCAGAAATTTGGCCCTAACCCCCTCTCTCTAGACATGATATTAGAAGGATTTGAAACTGCATGTGAAAAATATAAAACCCTCTTAGACCTTCTCTATAGGGAGGGTATATTAAATGGTGAGTAAAAAAAGACAGAAACATCCTGGTGCTGCATTAGGCGTAAAGTACGGATTCACAGTGAGAGATAGATATGCACGTCTCCTCGCCCTAAAGAAGTCCCGTCACAGATGTCCAAGGTGCGAAACCGGTATCCTTCGACCCATGAGTGTGGGTGTATGGTCTTGTACGAAATGTGGTTTCACGATGGCTGGTGGTGCGTACCAACCCATCACTAAAGTAGGACAAGCAGCTTTAAGGTCTGTTACTACCATCAAACAATGAATGATGAGAGTGGATATAAACACGCTATCACTCTCACAATCCCAACAAGAATAGGTAATTTAATATCATACTCTCTTTCCCCGGAATTCCGGGAAGATTTACCCGGATGGTCTGTCCATATGTCTTTCTCCCCTCATCTTCTAACAATCTCCATCTCAGCAGCATCCTTAGGAAGGCTTGAGGCTGCCTATAATTCCATACTTCACTGGTTGAGTATGTTATTAGAGCTGTATTCTTATCTTAAAACATAGATAAGTTTAATTTTAGCTGGGGTGATTAAAAGGTAGTGTAAGAGAATGTCTCTTCCGCCTCAGCTGCAAGATAAGATAGCCACTCTTCAAAGGTTGCAACAGAACTTGGAAACCCTTATGTTACAGAGACAACAGCTTGAAATAGAGCTTCGCAGTACTGAATCCGCTCTTTCTGCATTAGAGGATTATCCCAAAGAATCTCCGGTATTTCGTATCGTTGGGAGGATCATGGTGAAGGTAGATGTAGAAAAAATTAAAGAAGAGCTCGGCGATAGACGGGAAGTTCTTAAGCTGAGAATAAATAGCATTTCAAAACAGGAGTCTAAGATTAGAGAAAAGATAGAGGCAATACAGAATGAAATAAGAGGGAAGGCGTAGAATATATTCAGAGGGAATGAAGACCTTATCTTCTCCCGAAGAGTTCATAGAAAGACTTGAGAAATATAGGGACTTTCAAATCATTATCCTGGTACATATAAATTCCGATCCTGACTCCACAGCCTCAGCTTTTGGCCTCCAAGAGCTATTAAAGAAACTAGCCTTTAAAGACGTGAAAATACTCGCCCCCGAAGGTCTATCTGAATTAAGTAAACGTATCATGTGTCACTTTAATTTGGATTTGAGTGACAAATTTGATGCTAACAAGAAGAATACCCTATATATAGCTGTCGATTTCTCGAGTTCCAATATGATCGGCTCTTCTTATCGCCATCTACTCTCTCAACCATTGTTTATAGTAGATCATCATTCCCCTCCAGGAGATCTCACAGAGGTTTGCGAAGCATGCTTCATTCGGGAAGCTAGCTCTACAGTAGAGCTTATAACAGATTTATTTGAAGTACTAGATATTGCTCCCTCATCAGATATTGCTTCTATCCTCTTAATTGGGTTAGCAGTAGAGACAAGTAAATTCACCAGACTAGACTCCTCTGTATTAAATACGTTATGTAGATTACATTCCTGGGGTGCAGATGCCAAGCTGGTATCCAAACTTATGGATGTGAAAATGAGCTTTGATGAGCGAATGGCAAGATTGAAATCAGCTCAAAGAATGGTGCTAAAAAGAGTATATAGTAAACTTCTTGCATTCTCGTATGTAGGCTCATACCACTCCTCTGCTGCTAGAGCGATTCAGAGACTCGGAGCCGACCTTGTAGCAGTAGCTACAGAAAGTAATGGCGAAGTTAAAGTCACCTTCCGTAGTACAGAGGAGTTTTACGAATCAACCAGGATAGATATCGGTGTGGATATATGTGCTCCGCTTGCAAAGCTCTTAAGGGGGAATGGGGGAGGCCATCATACTGCTGGAGGTGTGTCGTCTTCACTTCCCCTCGAAGATACTCTCAAGATTATCGAATACTTTGTAGTTGCACTTGTCTCACGAAGACTTGGGAAGAAGTAGAGTTATTAGTAGGTCCCTCTTTCTCAATTGAGTGTATGCTGGCTCTAGCTTTCAACGACTTCAGCTTCAAATATGCTGGCTCTACTAGATTCGCCTTAAAAGATGTTAGCTTTAAAGTAAGTACAGGCGAATTTATCCTATTAACCGGTCCCTCTGGCTGTGGAAAGTCCACGATATGTAGGGCTGCTCTAGGGCTAATCCCGCAAAGTTATCCCGGAGATTATGAAGGTGAAATTAGGATATTCGGCTTAGATCCTAAATCTACTCCCATATCTCTAATTGCCCAAAAGGCAGGGTTGGTTTTTCAAGATCCTGATAACCAACTTTTTACACTAAGTGTGGAGAGAGATATAGCCTTTGGGCCTGAGAATCTAGGATTACCTAAATTTGAAATAGTTCAACGTGTAGACTGGGCTCTACATGTAGTAGAGATAACACATCTGAGAAACAAAGCTCCCTTCGAGCTCAGTGGAGGCCAGAAACAGCGTGTCGCTATAGCTAGCATCCTCGCAATGCGCCCATCTCTATTAATACTCGATGAACCTACTTCTTTTCTTGACCCTCTTTCTGCTTATAAATTCCTAAACTTCATAAGCCTTCTACGCCATAAGCTGAAGATCTCTATCTTAATGATAGAACATCGTCTAGATTATCTAGCTCCACTAGTAGATCGAGTTATACTTATGTCTGAAGGTCAAATTCTGCTTGATGGTTCTCCTATAGAGGTTTTCAGCAGTCCCGTGCTGGAAAGAATAGGTATTTCTCCCCCCATCCATATAGCTATTTTTGAAAGGCTCTCAGATTTAGGTTACTACAATGGTGTTCCTCCTCTTGACATTCCTTATGCGATTGAGTTATTAAAATCTCTGGTGGTAAAGAATGTCTAAACCCTTGGTGAAGATTGAAAATTTATACTATAAATATCCCACCTCTGAGGATTTTGTTCTACGTAATATATCCTTAGAGATATATCGTGGTGAATGTGTAGGTATCTTGGGTGAGAATGGTGCGGGAAAGACCACGCTTATAAAACATTTAAATGGCCTCCTAAAGCCTACAAGTGGTTCGGTTGAAATCGATGGTATTGATACCCGAGACGTTTCTGTAGCATCTCTATCTAGAAAAGTAGGAATTGTCTTTCAGCGTTCAGACATGCAGTTCTTCTCCGAAACAGTGGAGGCCGAGATAACTTTTGCCCTCAAAAATTTTGGTTTTAATGAGAATCTTATCCGAGAAAAGGTGAATTGGGCTCTTGAGATATCTCGACTTAAGAGATACCGCCATTCATCTCCCTTCTTGTTGAGTGGAGGTGAAAAGAAACGTCTAGCTATAGTGTCTGTCCTTGCCTGGGATCCGGAGTTAGTAGTGATAGATGAACCGACCATAGGTCAAGATTACTTCCATAAAACTCAAATTATGAATCTGATTAGAAATGAGGTGTATAAGGGTAGAAGCTTTGTTATCGTTTCACATGATATGGACTTCATTGCTTCCCTTGTAGACCGAGTAATAATTCTCTCAAAGGGTGAAGTTATCGCTGAGGGTCCAACTAGAGCTATTCTCTCCGATCTCTCGCTCCTGGAGAAGGCGTCTCTTATGCCTCCTCTTTCTCTGCGTCTATCCTTATCGCTTGGAGAGAAGATTGTGCATCCTCTCACTGTCGACGAATTCGTGAAATTCATTATTGGAGGTCTCGAGAGATGAGTTTTGCTCAATTAATTAGATTTGAAAGAGGAGAAAATCTTCTCTATAATCTCGACCCGAGGACAAAACTGTTCTTTTCATCTCTTATAATGATTATTTCTATAATATTCTTGGAAGTTTGGTTTCTCTTTTCTATTCTAGTCTTTGAGTTGCTCATTTTCCATAAACTTCGAAAATTGAACTTATTTCTATCGTCTCTTAAATCCTTTATACTGTTCATTCTATTAATCTTCTTTTCACAAATATTTTTCGCTAACTCCATTTATCTGGCTATATCCTACTCCTTAAGATTTCTAGTTTTAATGTTAATTTTCTCTATATTTTTCTTGACAACCTCGCCAGACGATTTAGGTTTAGCCATGGAATCACTTGGACTGCCACATGACATCTCCTTAGCCTTCACGATGGCGATACGATTCATGCCTGTGATAGCCATGGAGTTCCAAACTGTTTATGATGCACAACGTTCGAGAGGCTTGGAACTAGAGGCAGGTGGCTTCCGAGATAAACTCCACAAATATATTCCGATAATCGTCCCTGTCTTCATATCTACCATACGGAGAACCTACGAGATAGCGGATGCAATGGATGTACGAGCTTTTGGAGCTGTAAAAAATCCCACCCGTCTCCATACACTGAAAATGGAAAGGATTGATTGGATAATCATCCTTCTCTCTAGCTCTCTCTTCCTTATTCTACTCTTAATTGACAACTTCATAGGGCTTCCTAAATTACTCCCTCTCACATAATTTCCTAAAGGTTTATTTTACCCCTTCTATTCTCTTTCGTCATTAGGAGAGGGTAGTTATGCCACGATACAAGACCACACAAGAGGTCCTAAAAATAGCTCATATGAAAGACCATATTAGAGATATGGGTATAATTGCCCACGTAGATCACGGCAAGACGACACTCTCTGACTCCCTCCTCGCTTCCTCAGGTCTTATTTCCCCTACAGTAGCCGGTGAGGCATTAGCACTAGATTACATGGAGGAAGAGCAACAGAGGCAAATGACAATAAAGGCTGCAAATGTGAGCCTATACCATGAATATGAAGGAAGTCCATATCTAATTAACCTCATAGACACTCCTGGTCACATAGACTTCACAGGAAACGTTACACGATCTTTACGTGCAATAGATGGAGCTGTAGTTGTCGTAGATGCTGTGGAGGAAGTGATGGTTCAGACCGAAACAGTTACCCGTCAGGCACTTGAAGAGTATGTGCGTCCCGTATTATACATAAATAAAATTGATCGCCTAATAACTGAACTTAAATTATCTCCTGAAACGATACAAGAGAAACTTACTAGGATCATTAGAAGCTTTAACAGATTAATTGACCTCTATGCTCCAGAAGAATTCAGGGAGAAATGGAAGGTAAATCCTGCAGATGGAAATGTAGCGTTCGGCTCTGCAAAGGACCGATGGGGCTTTACATTAAGGATTGCCTCTAAAAAAGATGTGAAATTCTCAGATATAATCGCCGCATATCAAAGAGAGGAAGGTAAAGAACTTGGAAAACTTCTTCCACTTCATGATGCCATACTAGACATGGTTGTCTCCCATATCCCACCACCTCATGTAGCGCAAAAATACAGGATTCCCCATTTATGGAAAGGTGATTTAGACTCCGATATTGGAAGAGCTCTGTTGGAGTGTGACCCGAAGGGACCTGTTGTTATGTTTGCATCACATATGCGTGTAGATCCTCAGGCTGGCCTTGTTGCAACAGGAAGACTTTTCTCAGGAACTGTATATGAAGGAATGGAACTCTATTTACTAAACGCAAATACCGTAGAGCGTGTTCAACAGGTAGGTCTCTATATGGGTCCTTACAGAGAGGTTGTAGGCTCCCTGCCTGCGGGTAATATTCCTGCCCTCCTCGGATTGAATCATGCCAGAGCCGGCGAGACAATTTCCTCCATTAAAGAAATAGCTCCATTCGAAAGTGTGAAATACGTTTCGGAAACTGTAATGACATTGGCGATAGAGCCTAAGTATCCTAAAGATTTGCCAAAATTAGTAGAGGTTATGCGGAGAATATCGATCGAAGATCCTAATATAAAAACCAAGATAGATGAAAAGACCGGAGAGTTCCTAATATCAGGTATGGGTCAATTACATCTAGAAATAGCCACCACTCTCATACGGAAGACGGGTCTAGAAATAATAACCTCTCAACCAGTTGTCATCTATAGGGAATCCATTAAAAAAAGAGGTGGACCTGTTACTGCACGTTCACCTAATGGTCACAACAAACTTGCTGTACTCGTAGAACCTCTAGAAGAAGAGATTTTGAAGCTACTCGTTGAAGGTAAACTACATGAACATATGGATCGTAAAGCTCAGGCTGCATTATTAAGGGAATGTGGCTGGTCTGCAGATGACGCCAAAAATCTCTGGGTTATATCCGAGAGTTTCAGTGTCCTTATTAATGCCACAAAGGGTGTACAAAGACTGGAGGAGGTGGCTGGCTCCATAAGAATAGGGTTTGTAGATGCGATGAATAATGGTGTATTGGCATGGGAGCCCGTAAGAGGAGTTAAAGTAAAGCTTATGGATGCCCTTATTCACGAGGATCCTGCACACCATGGCCCAGCACAGATAATACCTGCAATGAAATCCGCCATCTATGCCTCGTCCTTAATGGCTGAACCCCAACTTTTAGAGCCTATCTTGCGGATTGATGTCAGAGTTCCACCTGATCTGGTAGGTACAGTCACAAGAATAATCTCACAATTAAGAGGTAAAGTAACATCTGTAGACCAGAAGGGCCACGTTACTTATATTACAGGGGAGGTGCCTGCTGCAGAGACCTTTAATCTTGCTGAGATTATGCGTACCTCAACTGGAGGCCGAGCTTTCTGGGATACCTCATTCTCCCGATGGGCGCCTGTACCAGCATCACTTCTCGACAAAGTGATAGAATCCATAAGGAAACGTAAAGGCTTACCTCTACGCGTACCTACAGTCGAGGACTTTATCAAGTAGTCTTCTCCATCTTTATTCCTTTGATCTCTTCCGTGATATTATCCCAGTCTATAATTTTTGTGACAATTTCCTTCAAATGTCCCTTCAGTATTCTATGTGCCTCTTCCCTTCCAAGCTGGCTGCTGTTCCATGTTACAAATGGAGGGTAGAAGGAAGCCTCCTTAAATACGGCTTTCCCATTCTTAATCTCAAACTTTATGAAACCTAATTCACGTAGATAGCATCTGTCATTGGGGCACAAGATATCTATTTCTGACATCTCCTTTTTTAAGAAGAGGAGTTTATATTCTTTCGCCGATTTAATTTTTCTACCACATGGACATTGTACTTCTGGCATTCTTTATTTCACTCTCACTTAATTGGTTAAAATAGTTTAGATAAATATTTATCCTACCCATAGACACCTTCTTAATCTGAGAGATTTGGAGGTGATGTTGTAATGGCGGTAGCACCTACTGCAGCAGGAACTCCTATTTTGATATTAAAAGAAGGCTCAACGAGAAGTAAGGGTAGGGAGGCTCAGCGTAACAATATAACTGCTGCAATGATAGTCTCAGATCTTGTACGTTCCTCCCTTGGTCCAAGAGGAATGGATAAAATGTTAGTAGATTCCTTAGGTGATGTGGTAATCACCAACGATGGTGCAACAATATTGAAAGAGATGGAGATTGAGCATCCTGCCGCAAAAATGATGGTTGAAGTGGCAAAAACCACTGATGCAGAAGTAGGGGACGGCACAACCTCTGCAACAGTATTAGCAGGTGAGCTACTCAAGAAGGCTGCCGATCTATTAGATCAAGATGTTCATCCAAGCATCATAGTGGATGGTTATCGAAGAGCTTCAGCAAAGGCACTCAAAATTTTGAAGGATATCGCTGAAAAAGTTGACCCCATCGACAAGAAAGTCCTCAAGAAGATTGCAATGACCAGCATGGCGAGCAAGATAGTCAAGGAAAACAGTGAGGAACTTGCAGATATAGTTGTGAATGCCATTTTGGAGGTAGCAGAAGAACGTGATGGTAAATATCACGTCACTGTCGATGATGTGAAGGTAGAGAAGAAGGCTGGTGCCTCTCTAAGCGAGACAAAACTCATTCGTGGCATTGTCCTAGATAAGGAGGTTGTGCACTCGGGAATGCCTAAAAGGGTGGAAGGTGCAAAGATAGCTCTGCTTAACTGTCCTCTTGAGATTGAGAAGACAGAGTTCGATGCAAAGATCAACATACAGACCCCCGATCAGATAAAGGCCTTCATAGATGAGGAGCAGAGAATCTTAAAAGAAATGGTTGACAAAATTGTTTCCACTGGTGCGAATGTTGTCATATGCCAGAAAGGTATCGATGATGTGGCTCAACACTATCTGGCTAAGGCTGGTGTCTTAGCTGTTAGGAGAGCAAAGGAGTCTGATATGGAAAAGCTCTCTAAAGCCACAGGTGCGAGAATTGTAACAAGGGTGGACGATCTCTCCTCAGACGATCTAGGATATGCAGGCCTTGTTGAAGAGCGGAAAGTAGGTGAAGATAAATGGGTCTTCATCGAGGAATGCAAGAACCCTAAGTCAGTAACTATACTCATAAGAGGAGGGACTGAGAAGATAGTCGATGAGGCGGAGCGAGCAATACATGATGCACTCTCTGTGGTGAAAGACGTCGTTATAACTCCGTATATTGTGGCTGGTGGTGGTTCTCCAGAAATAGAAGTGGCTCTCAAACTAAGGGACTTTGCAAATACTGTAGGTGGAAAAGAACAGCTAGCAGTGCAAAAATTTGCAGAAGCGATAGAAATAATTCCAGCGGCACTCGCCGAGAATGCTGGAATGGATCCAATAGACATTCTATCTGAACTCAGAAGTAAGCATGAACAAGGCGATAAATGGGCTGGAGTTGATGTATTCCACAGAAAAGTTACAGATATGTGGAAGCTCGATATAATAGAGCCTCTATCTGTCAAGGAGCAAATAATCAAATCAGCGAGTGAGGCCGCATGTATGATCCTCAGAATTGATGACGTTATTGCTGCAGGTAAGCTCAAAGAGGAGAAGAAGGAGAAAGAAGGTCCAGAAGAATCTATGCCTGAATTTGACTAAAAACTGCGGCCGTGGTCTAGCCTGGCTAGGACCCCAGCCTCCCGTATCTCGAGGGAGAGCTGGGTACGCGGGTTCAAGTCCCGCCGGCCGCACCTCTCTTCTTTTTTATAAAAATATATAGGTAAAAATCTCTCGATGGCTTTCAATCTCAAAAATAAGGGCTACTCTATATTCTTTATAGTAATATCTTTTATTGTTAACATCTTTACGGGCATAGGGTTATACTTCTCACCCTCAGGAAGAGCTGTATGAACTATTCTAAGAAAGTCCCCCACTAGGATGAATTTAAGCTGGAGATGCTTCATACGTATTCTGGTTTCATAAATTGTAGCATTAGTAGTGTTTCGCTTCATTCTCAATTATAAACTCTTTCTGTAGGAAATAAGAATGCCTTTTCATCGTAAGTAAACCTTTTAATTTGGTTACTAAGAGTATAAGTGGGTGGCGGCTGTGATGAGTCTGGCCCTTGAGGTCTTATGCTCGAGATCTTGAGTTCTGGAGCCGCCACCTGAGAGGTGTGAGTTAACAATGGTAAACATACCTGCAATAGACGTGGAGAATGTTTCCTTAGTTAAGAAAAAGGTAACTATTCTTGAAGATTTATCCTTCAGTGTGGATGTGAGTGAGGTGTTAGGCTTTTTTGGGGGCTTAGAAGATGGATTAGAGTATGTTATTCCTCTGCTTGCGGGTCTGGTCAAACCTTCTAAAGGGCGCATCTTAGTGTTTGGTGTAAATATAGCTAAAAGACCTAAACTTTTACGGTCAAAAATTGGCATATTTTCTCCTGCTATTTCATTTAACCTAAATATGAATTTATTATCCTTCATAAGTTTTATGACCGAATTATACAATTATAATGTGAAGGAAGCAGATAAGAAATTGAAGGAACTCTCCTCTATTTTGAATATTAATATAGAAGCAAGGATATCCATCAAGAATTTATCCTTTATGGAAAAACAAAGAGTGATGCTCCTCTCCGTATTATTTAGAGATCCCGACATCCTTCTACTCGACCATCCTGAAATATGTCTTGATGCCTCCTCAATGCCTTATTTCATAAGATATATTCGTTCTCTGGCCTCTGTAGGTAAGTCCGTGGTATGGGTTTCATCTAATCCTGATGTCATCCAGTCAGCAGCTGATAGAATACTTTTTCTCTATAATGGTCATATACTTAAGGGTGGAGAGGTGACACCCTCATATGTGGAGTTTACGGTGGGTAATGTGCATATAGATTCCTTTACGAAGTTATTAACCACCTTAAATCTCATGTGGTCTTTCTTAGATGAACAACGTCTCCTTGTAAGAGTAATGAACAATCCTGATATGTTGGATCGGTTTCTAACTATGGCCATACGATCAGGTGCGGTAATTGAGAATATTAATGTGAGCACACCCAACTTAACTGACATCTATCTTGACTTATGTAGGAGGGCTAGAAGTGATGAAAACATCATTTAAGCTCCTTCTCCATCTCTACAAATCTTCCTTCCCATTCTTCATATTCTCCTTCCTATTCCCCCTGGTTCCTGTAGTATTTCTATCTCAAATAAATCTCATGATGGAGAACGTGCCTCCCACCCTCTTTTCGTCCCTTATACTCCTTTCCATCTTTTTACTGTCAATTATGGAGAATTCTTCTCAGGTGCTAAGTCTCCCCAATCCCTCTCTGGCATTTCTCTATCTACATGGTGTCTCTATCGAGAAACTTTTCATAGCAAAGACTATACTCTCTTCCATCCTCTTCCTTGGACGTATCTTCCTATTCCTCTTCATTTCAAGCCTATATTCACTTATTCCGCTTGAAAATTTCTTTTTCCTATTCTCCTCTCTAGTAGTCTCTCTGCTCATATTTTCTTTTTCACATTTGGTGAATAGGTTTAACTCGAATGCTTTATCCTCCTATTTAATCACTCTGTCGGTTCTTTATGTCCTCTTCGAGGTTCCATACATCATTTTTGGAGAGGATATTCCTTTCGCAACATTCTCATTAACCCGTTTCTATTCCACGCTCCTTTTCTCCTCACCTGACTTATATTCCCTCTCTCTATTCTCGATTTGGGCCATTATTCTCTTCGTCCTCGTTTATCTTTCATATCGCTTTTACACCCCTCGTCTCCATTCCTCTTGATCTCCAGAAAAGCTTAATATATAACCTCGTAGTTTTTCCTCTCACGAATGGTGATGTCGATGGTGAGGTGTACAAGGGGGCGATACCCCGTCTACCAAATTCTTTGCGTTCTCTGACCCCAACGTCATCTATCGTACTCTTATTTTTTGCAGAGGTGAAATATTATGAAAATGAAGGGTACTGAAATTGTAGTGGAGTCTCTAAAACGGCATAAAGTAGATGTAATGTTTGGCCTTCCAGGAGGCGCAATAATGCCCGTCTACGATGTGCTTTACGACACTCCTGAAATAAAACACATCTTAGGTCGGCATGAGCAAGGTGTGGCCCATATGGCTGATGGATATGCTAGGGCTTCAGGGAAGCCCGGTGTATTAATGGTGACTTCAGGTCCTGGTGCAACCAACACCATAACTGGCATTGCAACGGCATACATGGATTCCTCTCCACTTGTAAGTTTCGCTGGACAAGTTCCTACCCATCTAATTGGTAAAGATGCATTTCAGGAAACTGATGTCTTTTCTCTAATGATCCCCATCACGAAAATGAACTTCTTACCGAAGAGAACAGAGGAACTGCCTGCTACAATAAAACTTGCTTTTGAGATTGCTACAAAAGGCAGACCAGGTCCAGTACATATAGATCTTCCAAGAGATGTGCAGCTAGGGGAGGTAGGCTCCGTCTTCTATCCCACAGAAGATTTGTATCACTATAGTATTCCCGAACCTAGCTCAGAGCGTATACGGCAAGCAGCAGAAATGTTGCTGTCTGCTCAATATCCCATCATCCTTGCAGGCGGCGGTGTCTAGACGAGTCCGAAATAGGGAAAATCATAAAGCCACAACTCGCTCTGTTAGGTGATGCAAAAAGAATATTATCTCGGCTTCTCAAAACTCTTCAAAAATTGTCGAAAAAAGGTCGGAAAAACGCTTGGAGCGAGCGGATGAAACAGTTGAAACAACTTGATTCTTTCGATATTGATTGGGATGCTACTCCAATAAGGCCTGAGCGAGTTGTCAAAGAGATTTCCGACCTCCTCAGAAAAGATGACATCGTTACTACAGAAGTAGGACAATGCCAGATGTTTGCCACCCTCCATATAAGGACGTATAAGCCGAGACATTTCATAACCTCCGGAGGGCTAGGAACAATGGGTTTCGGATTGCCTGCTGCAATAGGTGCAAAGGCTGCTTCTCCGGATTCAGTGGTAGTAGATGTCGCCGGTGATGGTAGCTACATAATGACTTGTAACTCTCTTCCAGTTTCTATAGAACATCACTTACCAATCGTTGTGGCCATCTTAGATAATAGATATCTTGGAATGGTAAGACAATGGCAAGAGCTATTCATGGATAAAAAATATTCTCACGTATATCTCGGTGAACGTACTGATCTAACAACAGTTGCAGAGGGATTTGGTGCAAAAGGCATTGTAGTGACTAAACCTACAGAGATACGGGAAGCATTACAAGAGGCCTTCAAAAGTGACACATCTACCGTAATAGATTTTATGGTAGAGAGAGAGGCCAATGTGTTCCCAATGGTTCCTGCCGGCGCTGCCTTAACAGAGTTTGTAGAGGTGAGGAAGACGAGGGGTGAATAAAATGTCTGGAAATACTGTCGCCTTTATCCTTTCACTTACAGTAGAGGACAAACCTGGCGTTATGGAACGTATATCCAGAATCTTCGCGAGGAGAAGCATAAATATCGACAGCATAACTGTAGGAAGAATATCCCCTGGCGTATCTCGCATAATATTAAGCTTCAAGACAGAACCTGATGAGGCTAGATTTGTCTCCTCTCTCCTAAGAAAGATGTTCTTGGTTAAGTCTGTTGATCGATTAGATCCCGATAACTCTGTAACTCGGGAATTGGCAATAGTGAAGTTTAAAACACCAGACCGAGAGGCAAAACTTCAAGTTCTTAAGGTTCTAGATGAAATGGGTGCTAGAATCCTCTATACCGAATTGAGTTACATAATAGCTGAATTGACCGGCTCCCCATCCAGAATCGATGAAGTCCTCTCTAAGCTATCTTCCTATGCCTTCGAGTTTGCAAGATCCGGCATAGCTGCAATAAATCTTTAGTTTTATAGGAGGTTGGTTTCATGGTCAAAGTATTTAAGGACGAGGAAATCTCAACAGAAGTCTTAAAAGAGAAAACTATAGCAATAATCGGATATGGCTCACAGGGTAGAGCGCAGGCATTAAACCTCAGAGACAGCGGGTTCGATATAATTCTAGGTCTCAGAGAGGGAGGTCCTTCTTGGCAGCGTGCAGAGTCGGAGGGGTTCAATGTATTTACCATTGATGAAGCTAGCTCCAGAGGGGATATAGTTCACATCCTTATTCCCGATCCTGTTCAACCATACGTGTATCGTAAGTTCATAGAGCCCAACTTGAAGGAGGGTGCTGCCTTAGGTTTCAGCCATGCCTTCAACATCCATTACAAACAAATAATCCCGCCGCCAAATTGTGACGTCTTTCTGATAGCTCCTAAAGCCCCTGGAATTACCGTGAGGGAAACCTATGTCAGAGGGAGTGGGGTGCCAGGTCTCGTCGCAGTGTATCAAGACTCTAGCGGGTATGCCTGGGACATTGCCTTGGCCATGGGTAAGGGAATAGGCTTGTCTCGGTGTGGATTAATTGAAACAACCTTTAAAGAAGAGGTAGAAACTGATCTCTTTGGTGAGCAAGTAGTTCTTTGTGGTGGAGTCACAGAGCTTATAAAAGCTGGCTTCGAAACCCTAGTGGAGGCTGGTTATCAGCCGGAGATAGCTTACTATGAATGTTTGAATGAGCTTAAGTTAATTGTGGATTTAATATGGTCTAAGGGTATCATGGGTATGTGGCAGAATGTGAGCGATACTGCTAAGTATGGTGGGTTAACTAGAGGTCCGATAGTTATCGACGAGTCTGTGAGGGCAAGAATGAAGAAGATATTACGTGACATCCAAAGTGGTGTCTTTGCGAGGGAATGGATTCTGGAGTATCAGTCTAAGATGCCTGTCTTAAACTCTCTGATGGAGGCTGCTGAGAAGCATCCGATAGAGGATGTAGGTAAGAGATTAAGGAAACTGGCCGGAATGGAGGAGTAAAATCTTTTTATCTATTCCTCCTTCCTTCTTTCTTGATTAAGACTTGAGAAGTGATACTGTTAAGAAAGGGGTTGAACGTGCTCCTCATCGTTCACTTCTTTACGCTACTGGTCTCGCAGAGGGCGATATGGATAAGCCATTGGTCGCAATTGTCAACTCATGGAATGAGATAGTTCCAGGACATGTTCATTTAGACAGGTTAGCAAAATATGTTGCTATGGGTGTAAGGGCAGCGGGTGGTGTCCCAATTCAATTCAACACTATTGGAGTATGTGACGGCATTGCAATGGGTCACATAGGCATGAAATATTCTCTGCCTAGTAGGGAAATAATAGCTGACTCCGTTGAGATAATGCTTGAGGCACACAGGTTTGATGCAGCAGTTTTCATCGCATCTTGTGATAAGATCGTTCCCGGTCATCTTATAGCCCTAGCTAGAGTGAATATTCCTTCTATTTTCGTAACTGGAGGCCCTATGATGCCTGGCTTCTTCAAAGACAAGAACGTGGATCTTATAAGCGTATTTGAGGCGGTGGGTGAGCTCAAAAAGGGGGCCTCTGAAATGGATTTGAATTTGTTAGAAAAAATTGCTTGTCCCGGACCTGGTAGCTGTGCTGGATTATTTACCGCAAATACTATGGCTTGTATAGTTGAGGCACTTGGCCTCTCCCTTCCTTATACTGCAGCTACACACGCTGTAGATGCCTCCAAAAAACGTATCGCTTATAATTCAGGTGTCCAAGTTATGAAGCTTCTTGATAAAGGAATATGTCCAAGTGATATTCTAACTCCTGAAAGCTTCTATAATGCAATCAGAATCGACTGTGCATTAGGTGGTTCTACCAACACTGTGCTGCATCTTCCTCGAATAGCCAGAGAGTTAAATATTGACCTGAGTTTAGAGCTATTTGACGAAATTAGTAGGGAAACTCCTACTCTAACCAAGCTTCGTCCTTCTGGTCCCTACTTTATGTGGGACTTATTCAAGGTTGGGGGGGTGCCTGCCGTATTAAAGGCTCTTTCAGAGAAACTCGAGTTGGATGTGTTGACGGTAACTGGCAAGACTTTAAGAGAACTAATTTCTACCTATCCAGATCCTGATGGAGAAGTTGTAAGGACCTTAAATAATCCCTATCGTCCTGATGGAGGTATTGCTATCTTGTGGGGTAGCTTAGCGCCTAAAGGTGCCGTAATTAAAACTGCTGCCCTCCCTCTCGAGTTGAATCATTTTGAAGGAGAAGCACATGTATTCAACAGTGAGGAGGAGGCTGTGAAAGGAATAATGGAGGGTGTCAGTGAAGGTGAAGTAATCATTATACGCTATGAGGGGCCAAAAGGTGGTCCAGGAATGCGGGAAATGTTAGCACCCACTAGCCTCATAGCTGGAATGGGCATGGATACCTCTGTAGCTCTAATCACTGACGGTCGTTTCTCAGGTGGTACACGGGGCATAAGTATAGGACATGTTTCTCCAGAGGCTTATGAGGGGGGTCCAATAGCACTTGTAGAGAATGGAGATAAGATAACTATAGACATACCCTCGAGAAAGATTGATTTAAAAATAAGTGAGGAAGAACTGGAGATGAGGCGGAGGAAATGGTCTCCTCCCAAGAGAAAGCTTCGGGGGGTGCTCAAAAGCTTCGCAGAGTTTTATCTCTAACATCCTTCAAGGATATTCGTAATGCTTTTTCATCCATGGGTTACTCGATGGGATCTCCAGATTTCCCAAGAGTTACTCTTCTCATTCTAGCTATGAATATCATAATTTACATAGCTGAATTGGTAAACCCTCCCCTTAAACATCACTTTGGTTTAATCCCCCAAGAAGTTTCACGTATACGGAACCTTCACACGCTTCTTTCTGCGATGTATCTCCATGCAGACATCTTTCATTTGCTCTCTAACATGTTTGTATTAATAGTCATCGGCTCAGAGTGTGAGAGAGCTATAGGTTCTCTGCACTTTCTTCTTCTCTATCACCTCTCCGGTATTGGTGGAAACCTCTTACATACTCTTATATTTTCTAATAGTTTAGTGGTTACATTGGGTGCCTCGGGTGGCATATTTGGGCTGATCGCTGTCTTTGGTATTCTCTTCCCCACACGACCAGTAGTGGCTTTCTATTTCTTTCTGCCCATCATGATGCCAGCCTTTCTCTGGGCTTTATTTTACTTCCTATTTGAGATATTCTATCAACTCATTGGTGGTGCATTCTTCATAGCTCATATGGCGCATATAGGGGGCTTTCTCACAGGGGTAAGCTATGGTCTCTATCTAAAGAGGCAGAGATATCGAAAGTATTGGTTCTCAGCCTACTGACTTAATATCCAGCTTGATATTCAATTTTTCTGCTGCTCTTTCTAGTAAATTTACCGCCTCTTTGTATAATTTTTGAAGCATTTCTCTATCATCTCCTTCTACTCTTAGCACTATGTCCGGCTGTGTGTTTGAGGCTCTTATTAAATACCATCCTTTCTCATATTCTACTCTCACACCATCTATTGTTATAATTCTGTCAGCCGATAAGTTTCTTGTTTCACGTCTTAGTATTTCTATAATTTCAAATTTGCTAGTATCACCAACTCTTACCCTAATTCTAGGTGTTATGAAACTTTTTGGAAAGTTTTTTGTTAGATCATGTAATTTAATTCCCTTTCTGTAGAGAATCTTAAGTAATCTTAATGCAGAGTAAATTCCATCATCAAATCCATAGTGTTCATCTCTAAAATAATAGTGCCCAGATGTTTCACCACCTAAATCTGCATTCTCCTCCAAAATTTTTCTCATAACATAGGAATGCCCTATTTTGCTCAATATTACCGAACATCCTTTATTTTGAAGATACTCAACTATCTTCTTGGATGCTAAGATATCCATTATAACTTTGACTTTTCCACGTTTTTCTAAGATATCAAGTGCATATATCGCCAGTATAACGTCTCCCGGAATTAGCTCACCTTCTTCATCGACAAATCCCACTCTATCAGCATCCACATCAAATGCGATTCCTATTCTACCATTTTGATGTTTCCTAAGATTCTGTAGTGTGCTCTCATCCACTGGATTTACAACCCCTGCAGGAAATCTTCCATCTGGTTTTTCATTTAAAATTTTTATTTTCAATCCTATCTCTTGAAATTTCGATAAAATTCTGCCACCTGTTCCATTTCCGTTCTCAATTACACATTCACCTTCTATTTTACCTATTTTCTCCTTTATATCTCTCCAATATTCTTCTGTTATATCCTTAAGAAGATATTGGCCTACCTCTCTAGACACTTTATATTCATTTCTTATAACAAGTTCCTCAATTTTATTTATCCCCGTTTCATAAGTTAAACTCACTCCTCCCTCACCTGTGAACTTGAGACCCACATATTCAGGTGGATTGTGGGATGCCGTCACAACAATTCCTCCCTTACATTTCATTATTGTGGCTCCAAAATATACTGTGGGCGTGGGTACTATGCCCACATCTATCACATCATCCCCAGATGCCAAAAGACCGGAAATTGTTGCATGTGCTATCACGCCACTTCCCAACCTCACGTCTCTCCCCACTATGACTTCTCCTCTCCCTATAAGATTGCCATACGCTACACCTATCTTGTATGCAATTTCTCCGTCAATCTCCTCTGGATATATGCCCCGAATATCGTAAGCACGGAATATATTCCTCTGCATTCTTTCAACACTTTATTCTTAAAGGTGATGTTTATTAGGTTATTTCTCCAGTATCCTTTTTTAGAAATGGCTAGCTCACTTTATAGGGGGCGTCTCGGGATTTCCATGGAGACGGACACCTTGTCTTATCTCTCCTCACTAGAAGAAGATGTATGGATTGTGAAGGAAGACCTTCTGGGAAGTATTTCTCATGTATTGATGTTAGCCGAAAAGAATATAATCAATAAGGAAGATGCCAAGAAAATTCTCTCAGCTCTTCTAGAACTATGGAAAAATTTTCCTCCAATTCTCCAAACTAAAGAAAAATATGAAGATATTCACGAGTATATTGAAAATTTCGTTGTGTCACATGCAGGCATAGTGGGGAAAAGAATGCATATAGGAAGATCTAGAAATGATCAAGTAGCACTAGATCTTAGATTAAAGGTTAGAAAGGAGCTTGTAGAGGTAATGCGGCTTTCCCTCGAATTCATGGGTTCTCTTCTCAAACTGGCTGAGAAATATGAGCATCAAATCTTTCCTTTCTACACACACTTACAACAGGCTCAATTAGGTCTGTTATCCCATTATTTTCTGAGCTACTTCGATGCATTTGTAAGGGACTTCGAACGTCTCAAATTTTCATTTAGGATAACTAATTTCTCACCTTTGGGTGCATCAGCCATTGCAGGTACAAGAATTCCTCTCGATAGATTATATATTTCAAAACTCCTAGGGTTCGACGGTCTCATTGAAAACAGTTTAGATGCAGTATCCTCTCGTGATTATATGTTAGATGTCCTTAACTCGTTAAACTCATTAATGCTTAACATATCACGTATGTCAGAAGATATAGTTATATGGTCCACTATGGAATTCGGTTTCTTAGAAATTGGAGATGAGTATTCTTCTGTTTCTAGTGTAATGCCTCAGAAGAAGAATCCATGCGTTTTTGAAATTGCACGGGCAAGATGCAGTAAAGTCATCTCCTCCTACCTTTATTTCACATCCATACTGAAAGGATTGCCAAGTGGATATAACCGTGACCTTCAGGAGACTAAAATCCCCCTCATAAATGCCTTCTTAGCAACTAAAAACACTTTACAAATCTTGTCTAAAGCAGTATCTTCTCTAAAGATTAACGAAAAAAATATTCTCAAACACCTTGAATCGGGGTACATCTTTGCTGTAGACTTAGCTGAAATTTTGGTTGAAAAATTCAATATACCTTTCAGAGATGCCCATCGAATAGTTGGCAGACTTGTCCACTATTGTATTGCTAATGAACTGAAGTTGACTGAAATTCCAGAGAATATTTTCAAGGAAATCTCTTCTTCCATTCTCGGGAAACCTATAAAGCTTCCTACCGAGCTCAGAGCCTTCTCTACCAATCCCGTCGAGGTGCTTAAGAAAAGGAGAGTTGTAGGCTCTCCCTCCCCCAAAGAAATTTCAAGAATGCTTTCTGAGAGAAAAGAAAGACTTAAGAAATTAGAAGAAGAAGTATACATCCTCTCAGAAAGTCTTGAAAAGATTGAAGAAAATGTTATAGAGAATGCCAAAAAATTTTTAGGAAGCTCCAACAGAGAATAAAGGGATGTCTGGTAAAGTTGTATTGGCCTATTCTGGCGGTTTAGACTCCACCCTTATAGCAATCTTACTGAAGGAGAAATATGGTTTTAAGGAAGTAATCCCCGTGGCTGTAGACGTAGGTCAGGGAGATGTTGAAATAAATATAGCAAAATCTAGAGCAGAAAAACTTGGTCTCGACCTCCGACTAATAGACGCCAAGGAAGAATTTGCTGTAGAATATATAGCCCGTTGTATAAAGGCGAATGGAAGTTATGAAGGTTATCCCATGGGAACCTCAATGACACGTGTACTCATTGCAAGTAAAGTGATGGAGACCGCCTCTGAAGAAGGTGCTGAGGCTGTAGCCCATGGATGTACTGGAAAGGGTAACGACCAATTTAGGATGGAGGCCACTTTCCGCTATTATAACCCCAATATAAGGGTCATTGCTCCTGTACGGGAGCTGAATCTGAGCCGTTCTCAAGAAGAGGAAATGCTACGAGAATATGGAATAGACCCCAAGGAAGGTAGACGTGGCGTCTTAGGTGGGGATGTTAATATGTGGAGTCACTCTATAGGAAGCGGCCAAGTAGAGAATCTATCCTCACGGTATTATTCTGATTATATTTGGTGCGTGCCTCCCGAGAAAGCCCCTGATGAACCTCTTGAGCTTCACATCAAATTCAGGAATGGAGTTCCTATAGAAGTAAACAATATTACCGATCCCGTAGAGATGATAATATATCTGAATGAAGTAGGTGG
>NJEE01000095.1 GCA_002255045.1 Candidatus Bathyarchaeota archaeon ex4484_205
TCCACCCATCCCATGAGAGGAGAATGAAAGGTATATTAAGTATGAGCCATGTCTCGATTGCTATGAGCGCATATAGTATTCTCCGTCTCCAGCTCGGTATATGTAGAAATAGAACGGGGGCAAGTACTGCTGGAATTATCTTTGTGGCTACAGCGATGCCGAGGCTTATTGCACTAAGAGCTTCATGCCCCTTGTGAAGTAGATATACGGCGAGGAGTGAGAAGAATGCGACAGTAATATCCCAATTGTAGAAACCATAAATGACCATTGATAAGGTGAGTGTGAAGACATAGTTTATTCTATTAAGATCGAAACCTATCTCCCTGCCGAGTTTGAATAGGATGTAGATTATTCCAATCAGAGTAGGGTAAATCAAAATTCCCATTACAACCATGAAGTACTCCAGAGAATAGCCAGTCAAGTGATTTGAAACCATAAACATTAGGGCTATAACTGGAGGATATTCGAAGTAGTAATCGCGATAAGGCACACCATACATACCTCGATACGTACCATCGGCATATATCCCCCTATACCACACATAACCTATATCGGAATAGAAATGGGGTGAGACCCAAGGATTGTGGAGAATGAGACTTGCAGTGAAAAACAATGTAGCGGAGATTATGAGCGTAAATAGAGAGGTAGATTGTTTATTATTCATTGTTTGATATATGAATTGTGAGAATTATTTTAGATTATTCCCATCCTTTTTTGCGGATATCGGCCATAGGTGTAGGCTATGCGAGACATATGAGAAATTGAAGCTGGATCTGATGCTGGAGGAATGTTAAATCCGTCTTGAAGTAGATAACCACCATAAGGGGCTAGATGCTTTATGTAATACCGGCTGTAAGCCTCGATTCTTTCATTTTCACACAGCTCGAATAACATTGGATTTGGACCTCCAGCTAGTATAACCTTTCCAGCCATATACTTTTCGAGAAGTTCTACACTTGTCTGATATCCAAAACCAGGTAACATTTCGATATTTTCTTCCTCCACCAGGAGGGGGATTAAGTGATCGATCTTTCCACACATATGTAGCCTCCTTCGCTTCACATGGAGCTTCTCGAAGTACTCCAAGTGGTAAGGGAGGGCGAATTTACGGTATAATTTAGGAGAGAGATAGGCTGCCAGATCATCTCTAAAACCTATGTAGGAGGTAGATGATTCCAGTTCAACTGAAAGATACCTATACAATTCAATAACTTTCTCCGTTATTATTTCTAGGAGTGAGTGGACGAAGTCAGGATCTCTCACCATATATGTGAATAGTCTATGAGAACCCATCAACCATCCGGCATTAGTTATTGGACCTTCCGAACCTGGAATTGGTTTCGAAACCACTAGTTCCTTTGATACATTATCAGAATATACGAGCTCGACATCTGCGGCAAGTTTCTCCATTTCCTTGTAATAAGGAATAAATTTACCTGTACAGCCATATTCCCACATCCGTATGTCCTCAAGTTTCTCCAAATCTCTTGGGCCATGAATTATGGGTTCCTTCACTAACTTCACCCCACAACATATTTTCAGGAGTAGACCAGAAATCCATATGAGAGAGACCTATCCTCCTGAGCCAATATCTAGGAGCCAAACCAGATATTACTGGAACTCTATCAAACTCCTCTAAATTGACCCAAGCATCAAGTCTTAACAGCCTTTCCTCGACTAGACTATATGGAATATCTATATGGAATTCCCTCTGGCCTCTGAGCAAGATTCCGCGAGAGGGAAGAAGTAAAGGGAGATATAAATCTTAGCTGGTTTAGAAACTACTTTGAGGAGCTTTTCTGCTTCAGAAGATACTGACCTCCTATGATTTCAATCTCCATACCATTTGTAAGTGCCTCCACTACTTTTCTCCTTCCACTCTTCAGATCCATCCAGAAGGTTTTTCTCGACACTCCCATTCTTGATGCGGCTTCTTCATGCGTTAAACCCTCTACATCGACGAGGCGCATGGCCTCCAATTCGGGATAGGATACTACCACACGTCCCTTGGAAGGAACGTTAAGAGGGATGAAGAGAGATGCAGCTGGAAGCATATATATCCATCTCGGGCATCGTGGTCTACCGCGTCTGCCGAATCCTCTGCCCCAAGCCATTTAATAAAAAATAAGAAGGGGAGATTTTATGTCTTCTTTTCCTCTAGTTCCTTCAGCCTCTGTTCAAGTGTGGAGAGCGTCTCCTTGAGCCTTTCACGCTCCTCCTCCAGCAGAGTTCGTTCATCTTCGGGTGTCAATGGAGGAGGATATAGGTATGGATAACCCCATAGGTATGGGAGTGTTGGTAGATAGGGAGTTCTGTAGGGATAACCCCAGAATACCCACCAGCATGCACCCGGACCGAAGAGCCATCCTGGCCTCAGCCATGGTGGGAGGTAGCTAAATGGACCTCTTCCCGGCCAAGGGCCCCATAGTGCTCTCCTTCCCCATCCGAACCACCAGCTCATTTGTTACCACCCTAATATTATTACACAATAGTGTAATAATATTTAAGCGTTACTCTTTTAAAAACACAAACCAAATAATATTCTGAGTTCTGTCTCCGCAGATACAGGGAGGAAGATCTGAAAAAATTATGGAGTCTTGAGAGGCTTATTTTTGAAGAAGAGAGCTACTCACCAGAGATATTCAGACATTATCTTAAGATAGGAGGAGAAATATGGGTCATTGAGGAGAATGGGGAAATAGTTGTCTACATCCTCTATATTACTGAGGGTGGGATGATGCATCTTGTATCCATAGCAGTACATCCAGATTATAGAGGAAGAGGGTTAGGGAGGAAGTTGATGAGGAAGATGGAGGAGGAAGCGGAGAGACTTGGAGTGAAGGAATATGGTTGGAGGTGAAAGCTGGCAACTCTGCACGCATCTTTTACAGAAAGCTGGGTTATAGGGAGATCATTAGAATTGGGAGATATTACCCAGATGGGAGTGAGGCGATACAGATGGTGAAAGAGCTATCATGAGAAATTTATGTAGGTGGTTACATGATATGATTTTATGCAGCCGATGACTCTAATGGACAACTATTTCCATAATAAAAATTCTTGAGAAAAGTTAAGGATTGAAGCATTATATTTTTGATGTCGAAGTAAAGGTTATGAATTAGAATTTGATAGGGCTCCTCCTCTCTTTATACTTAAGTAGGAAGGGTATAAGGGAGGGAACTAACACCGTCAGGGAGTCAAGATATATCCAGAGATTGTCGGCGAGGAATACATAGGAAGAAGGAATTTGATACAGGGATATTCTCCAGTTGACCAATAGAAACAGGAGGAAGAGAAGGAGAGTGAAGATTATGAGCGAGAGAATGAGGGAATTGAAGTTCTTGAGGGGGGTGAATCTTATTAGGAGATAGAGGGCGACAGCTGTGAGGAGAAGTATTGGAAAAACATCTCTTGCGGGATTACATATTGAGAGCTGGAAGATGATATGTTTCTCAGAAGAAAGATCTACAATAGGGTAGAAGCTGTTGCCTGGGGAGTATAGAACATCACCCAATCCGAGGTATTGTGGTAGGACAGCTTCCACGCCACCTGTGTAACCTTCCCGCAGCCAGTAGGTTACAGATTCTCCGGAAGATACACTTAGGTGGGTCTGATTATGGATTATTACTGGGAGCTGTATAGCTATAGGGGACTTAACAGTAATCCTTACAGGATACTCCACATGTGCCTCTATATACATAACTAAGGGCCGATCTAACCTCAATGTAATCTCTGGAGAATCATAGTATGTGTTCTCTACAATCCACCTGTCGAAGACCACCCTTGCAACACCTAGATCAGTGACCTTCCTCGTTTTCAGTACAATGGTTTCACCCTTTGGGAGCCAGCGTCTATCCTCAGTGAGACTGGCTTCCGAGAAGATTGCACTCTCCCTAGTTGGGGAGACTATAAGTAGATACTCTTGACGCCAGAGGGCTCGGAGAGTAACAGGCTTCACAACCTCGAAGGTGAGGTGAGAGGAGTTTGACTCGAGATCTCCCTCCCATCTAATGAAAAACCATCGTGTAGAGTTGGGTAAAGTTATTTCTAGGGGGTTTATTGAGATAGTTGCGATACTTCCAGGTGGATACCATCCTACTCCCGAAACCTCACCCCAGGGGGAAGTGGCATTTACGAAATAGGAGTCAATATCCCATGTGGCTATCTGGGTGATTGGACCCTCAACTTGGACTATTGCTGTGTCTGAGGAGCCTGTGTAGCTCCCCAACCCTGTTCCCCGCCAACCTCTGAAGACATATCTACATCCCTTGGTCTCAACAACTAGTGGAGCTACAGATATCTCCACTTCCGCATCCTCAGGATACCAGCCAGTTCCCTTTGTTGATCCATACTTGCTGAGAACAAGCACCTGATATTCATGTGTGTATAGGGCGGTGAGGGAGAAACACTTCCCTCCAGTTATCTGAAGCGTATTGTGGGTTGAGCCGTTGCTCCATTTGAGGAAGATGAAGCGTTCACGGGAGTTTGGATAGTACTCTCTCGGCGCCTCTACCGTGATGGTTTCTCCCGGTTTTAAACTCATCTCATAAGGCACATCTACCTTTGAGCCATTTACTATTAGATATAGGTCTGTCACATTGGAGGTGAGGCGACAAACTGGACTTATGACCTCGAGGGTGGTGTTATCTGTCAGGAGGACTCCATCAGGTGTCCAATATTCCGCCATTACATTCCACTGTCCAGCGTATTGGGAGTAGTAGGTTGTTTGATGCCATCTTCCTCCAGCCGCAGGCTCTATGTGAAGCGACACCATATTGGTTATATTCCATAGGAGGCCGTAGCAGGAGTAGGCTGTGGCAGTGTATCTTACGGATTCTCCAGCCATTATGGTGGAGTGGTGGGGGCTGAGGGTTATGGAGGAGGCCTTTATGAATCGGTATCCAATGGCATAATTTCCAGAGGCATCCTTAGCTGTAAACCACATCTTGAGGACTGAGGAGTCACCATATCCTGAGAAGAGATTGGGATCATAGATGACTGAGGGAGTGTAATGCCTCTTCTCGTAGGGAGTTCCAGGAACTGTGGTGAATATTGGGTTGTTGGGGTCCTTGGTCCAGTGTATTCCATCAGGAGAGGTCGCGTGGCCTATACCTTTCCGAAACCAACATAGCTGCTATCCCACCATCGTGGATCACCCCATGGAGCTCCATGCTTGTATCCTTCTGCCCAGAGCACTGGTGTGTCACCATATCGCGTCCAGTTGATCCCGTCTTTTGAGTAGGCTAGGGCTATTTGTTCGAAGGCACCTGTTGTAGCATCATAATACATCACATACTTATAGTTCCAAGGATCAGAACCTGTATTTCCAGCATTGGGGTTATAGAAGATCCACATAGGGCCATAGGAGCCTCTGTTCCAGTCGTAGGGGCCAACAAGTGGTTTTGAGGGATTTTGAGTTATCGGCTGGTCGTTAACCCAGTTTATTCCATCCGTTGACTCAGCATACCTGATTGCCTCAATCGTGTAGAGCTTACTTGTATCCCAGTACCAGATTTTGTAGTGGTAGGGGGTACCACCGAAACCATTAGGATCGTAGATTACGCGTGCATGATGGGGGTTAGTTAATCCAGGGAGGTCGGAGCCACTGTTGTGGAGTATCCAGTTTACACCATCTGCTGAGTATGCGAGTGTTATCCCTGTACCTGTACTGAACCATATTTTGTATGGATAGGATGGGCCGTATCCGCTGAAGTTGTTTGGGTCATAGAGAACTGTTGGGTAGTATGCTTTGGTTGTGGGATCCAGAACTATTCCCCGGTCAACCCAACATGATGGTGATGGATGTAAAACACGCAGGGGGATGAATAGGAGTGTCAAGAACAAAAGTAAGGGGAGGTACCTTCTCAAACTTCTTTACCTCACTATGATTTGATAAAAACTAGTTTAATTCATGAATTTAAGTTTTGACGTTTCTGTTAAACTATTGTGAATAAAATGTTAAACATATAAAATTCATGGCTCAAAGGACGCAAGTATATTATCCACTATTGGCTTCATGACCTGGAGGTAATCTGTATCTTCAAGGATGAAGTGGAGTTGACCTTTGTCACATGCAGAAGACAGGTTGGGATCTAGAGGGATGCTCCCTAAGTATTTTATTCCCTCCTCCTCCACGAGATTTTGGAGGGAGTCCCCGAAGATCCATATCTTCTCTCCGCATTTTGGACATTTCACCCAAGCCATATTCTCAACCACGCCCAGAATCCTCATGTTCAGGGTGTGAGAGAACTCTATGGCCTTCTTGACAACAGACCAAGAGATCTGAGAGGGAATAGTAACTATCACATCACCGGTTACATCGGGTATGAATTGTGCGATGCTGAGGGCTTCATCTCCTGTGCCGGGTGGCAGATCTACGATGAGGAAATCAAGATGCCCCCAGTGCACCTCCTCCAGGAGCTGGAGTATAAGATTTGACTTGAGAGGACCCCTCCATATGATGGGGGTTCTCTCGTCTGGCAGCAGGAAGGCAGAGGACACCACTTTCACACCATTGGATGCAGAGAGAGGAATGATGCCATCTACACCATATATCATTCTACCCTTTACTCCCAGCATATTAGGTATACTTGGACCATGTATATCTGCATCTAGTATCGCAACCTTATGTCCCATCTTGGCTAGGTAGAGGGATAGACTTGCAGAAACCATACTCTTTCCGACGCCTCCCTTCCCGCTTATGACTGGAATCTTGAACTTCACATTTTGGAGACGTGACTTGATGAGTTTAATGGTCTCCTGAGCAGACTTCGGCTTCATCGCCACTACTACTACACGATTGGGTAATAAATGTTTAGCTTCTTTAGATGAATTAGGATCCAGATTTGGGGGTAATATCCCTGAACATCAGTGTTACGATCTCATAGGGTTTGAAATCTAATTTTACCTCACCATTCCCACCTTCTACCTTTTTGAGAGGCTCCTCATTGAGGTTGGAGATCCAAACCTCCTTATATTGAAAGCCAATCCTAAGAATTGTTTCCACACTTTCTTCGCTGACATTGTAGAGTCTCAGCACATACCAACTTCTATTTCTCTCAGCCTGTTTGAGGGAGGAGAGAAGTATCTTATTTGATTTGAGTTCCAAGAAGCCTTCTTTGGGAGGTAGAAAAACCTCCTTCGAGATCGTCTCCTTCGGCATCGTTACACCTATTAGTGGAGCTGAGAAATCCTGTGCATTTCTCAAGTGATCTAGGAGGTTACCCCTGAAGGGGATCAAACTGTATTCAAAGGAGTTCCATCCCTTACATTGGGCGTCAGGGGTAGGGATGAGGGGGCCAGCAGCCCCAACTCTGGATGAGAGATCCTTTCGTGAGAGGTATCCTACTGCCCGTAGGAGAGTTATCTTTAGTGAAGATTCATCAGGAGAGTATTCGTTGAGGCCACGCACTGATATTATCAGCCCACCTTCAGGAGAGTTCAGAGAACACCAATTCAGCATATGATATGTATGTGGGTGTCTCTGTATCCAGCTTTCATCCTCAGGAGGATGGAGTGGATGAGGGCAAGGATAGAAGTGACTCTCCGCATGTGACTCAGATATCCTAAATCCGGGCTTGAAGACGAGCTGAAGCCTGTGATCCTCAGCATTGTTAAGGAGCCTTAATTTTATATCAACTCTCTTGATGCCACTATATAGTGTTATTGAGTACTCTACTGGGAGATCCACCAGTTTATCGGAACGTTTGCTTCCCTCACCCTCCCATATGCACTTCTCTGGGACACTGAGCACTAGCTTAACATTCATACATGCCATGCTGGAGTTAGAATATGTCACTACCTCCGCCGGGAAGTCGAGGCTTGAGACTACTCTATCTGAGGTGGGTGGGGAATAGTCATATTCATCTCCTGCGTCACCACCATCGATCAGAAAATTTAGCTCATTATATGTGACTCCTGTCTCCTTATCTATTAAGGTGAGTACACCACCTCTCTCAGGGTCGCATACAACTTTGAGATACTCATTTTCGATATAGTTCTCTCCATATGGGAGACTGGTGGATTGACCCAGAGATCCAGACTCAATTTTGTATATCGAGTATCCGAGTGGTGGCACCTCCGCCAAGAACTTGAGGACAGGAGTACTCTCGGAGTAGAACTCAACGGAGCCGTC
>NJEE01000096.1 GCA_002255045.1 Candidatus Bathyarchaeota archaeon ex4484_205
GGAAGATATACCAAGTAAGCTTATTCTTCCAAATGTTGGATCGATGAGTGAAAGAACTGTAAACACGATATATGAAAGTAGAAATAAGACACTTATACTAGCCAGCGGTGAGACATCTCTTTTCAACGAGTGGGGAGAGAGAAGAGATTTCTCTCAAAGTCTGCAAAGGAAGTTTGGATATGATAGGATCTCACCTATTGTGAGAGATAGGTGGGAACACATCAAAATTGATGAGAAGGTTTTAGAGAGAGTTAATTTGCAGGAACTCATACCGATACCTGAAGCCCCACTTAAGGTCTCAAGTACAGGAGGTAAAAACTATGCTTATTATATGGAGAAGATGGAAAACCGGTATGACAGAATTCCACCAGTAACAGACCACCCTGCAATCTCACGAAGAGGGAACTTTATTTATCTAGCAGGATGCTTCGGTATCAGGTATTGGAATGACAGAATACCTGAATACAGGAAGCTTCTAAATTATCTTATGAATCTGCAGGAAAATGCTGTATTAATGGAACCGGATATCGGACCAGTAGAGGCTATTATAAGAAGGAGAGGTCGGGACCTAATTCTTCATCTAATAAACTATAATGGAGAAATGAATAGACCTATAGAGAAGATTCTGGAGAGGGAGAATATCAAGATTAAGCTTCCACTCATCAAGGAGCCTGCTAAAATTAAGGAGCTGAGAAGGAATTCTGTGCTTAAATTTAGAAGGGATGGAAATGGGAGAATAGAATTCACCTTGCCTAGGCTTTCACATTATGAAATAATTCTAGTTGAAGATGTATTTTAGGAACAAAGAAAGGGGAGAAAAGAGAATTATAGTTTCGCTCCAATAAGCTTGACGAGGTCTACAAGCCTCATAGAGAAGCCCCATTCATTATCATACCATGACATAGTTTTTACGAAGTTTCCTGGCCCACCTTTCGGTATTATCCTTGTCTCCTTAGCTGAGTAGATAGAGGAGTGAGGGTTGTGTTTGAAGTCCATGGATACGAGAGGCTCATCCACATATTGTAATATACCTTTGAGGTATGTTTCAGAAGCTTCCTTGAAAACCTTATTCACCTCCTCTACTGTGACTTCCTTCTCAAGCTCACATGTCAAATCAGTAATTGAGACGTCTGGGACTGGAACACGCAGTGCTATGCCATCCAGCTTACCATCGAGCTCTGGAATGACAAGACCTATAGCCTTTGCCGCGCCGGTAGTAGTGGGGATTATGGACATGGCGGCTGCTCTACCTCTCCTGTAATCTTTCTTATGTATGAAGTCTAGGATCCGTTGATCGTTAGTATAGGCATGGACAGTTGTCATGAGACCTCTTTTAACACCGAAATTGTCATTAAGAACCTTAACCATCGGTGCAAGCGAGTTTGTGGTACAGGATGCATTAGATATTATATTATGTGAGTTAGGGTCGTATAATTCGTGATTCACACCAATTACAATCGTTATATCTGGCTTCTTAGCAGGAGCTGTGATAATGACTTTCTTAGCACCAGCCTCAAGATGCTTTTTAGCCAGCGGTTCACCCGTCTCGGGATCTATACCTGTGAAGACACCTGTGGATTCTATTACTATATCCACATCAAGATCCCTCCAGGGTAACTTTGAGGGATCTCTCTCGGAGAGGACTTTCAGCTCCTTTTCACCTACCTTGATCCTATTTCCATCAGCCTTGACACTCTGTGGGAGGATACCATGAACAGAGTCGTATTTAAGGAGATATGCGAGGTTGTCCGCAGGAGCGAGGTCATTTATCGCCACTACTTCATACTCATCCCAGAAGCCCTCAGACTCTAGTGTAGCTCTGAAGAACAGCCTCCCAATTCTTCCAAACCCATTAATACCTACTTTCTTGACCATTAGATAGCACCCGCTATTTCCTAGCTAAAGTGGACTTAAAAAGATATTTCTCTCAAACTTCTAGAAGGAGGAAGACAGCATGGTTACAATTACCTTTCTTCTTCTAGGGCCATCGAACTCTGAGAAAAAGATCCCCTGCCATCTTCCTAGTTGTAAAGATCCATTTATTATGGGGATTGAAAGAGAGCAGCCAACGAGGCTTGAGAGGAAGTGGGCAGGTGAGTTTCCTTCGATGTGTTCAAAAGAAATTGGTGGAACGATTCTCTTGAGTGCCTTCTCTATATCTGATGCTACAGATGGATCGGCATTCTCGTTTATGAGAACTCCAGCAGTAGTATGAGGTACATAGATGATACATGTTCCATTCTTTATCTGAGAATTTTTTACAAGTGATTCTATTTCTGAGGTTATATTTATAAGTTGGACTTTCCGTTCGGAGTATATATCGATAATAGCCGACATGTACAGAGAATCCTATAGAGATGATTAAAATCTTATCTTGTTACTTTCAGTGTTTCCATCTCTTCCAGATACTTTCTTCCAGCACCTTCCTTGAAATACTTATATGCAGGATGAAGAATCTCAGATAAGGTTTCTCCCACTGTTCTCTTTAGGTCTGCAGGATGGAGAACCTTCGTAACGAAATCTCTTTCAAGCTCTTCATAGGTTGCATAGATCTTTTTTTCACCAGTCTTAGCATTAACTATCTCCATGTCCCCCACTAGAGGGAATATCACATATTTTGTGAGTTCCAAGATAGGATTGACTTCTATGCCTCCCATGGGACAGAAAGCCTTTCTAACTTTAGATTTCACTTCTTCGGGATCGTCATGAATAAAAATTGCAGTTTTTGGTTTAGATTTACTCATCTTTATATCCATAAGGGCCTCTTGTACATATTCTTTATCGCCACTACTCTTCGCCTTCAACACAAGTTCACGTTCTCTTTCTGAGATATGGATACCGGTAAGTATATGATGGTGAATTGCTATAGGTTTGTACCCGAAGAGTTTTTCACCGATATCTATAGCGATTACATGTGCCTTCCGCTGATCCATACCTCCATGTGCTATATTAATACCTAAGGTAAATATGTCTGCAACCTGCATGGGGACATATAAGAGCTGTGCGAAATCCAATGCTTCACCACTCTTCCTTCCCATAATGGTTATAGACCGCTTGACGCGGGAGAGAGACGTCTTCATAGATATCCTCAGAATGTTTTCCAAGTATTTCACACCAACCTTCTCATAGAGGTCAGATCCCATCACTATCCTTAATTCATCAGGATTACCTCCAACTATTTTTAGTGAAGTCTTGAGAGCCTCTTTGAAGTATCCGCCAGCAACTTTTCTTATTAGGCTCAGGTCACCTCCCAGTTTTCGGTTGATCCATGAATGGAAGTCTGCAAGGAATATAGGTGGGGGTTTTTGTAAACAACTCCATTCTATTCATGATTCTTGAATAGTTCAGAACATTCTGGAGGATTTAAAGTTAACAGAAAAAATAATTTTAAGAAAAAGGAGGTATAGGAATGAACATAATGAAGAGAATATGTATAGAGGTATCCGATAAGTTGAAGCAGGAGATGGATAGGATAGATATAAATTGGGAAGACTATTTGAAAGACGTTATAAAGAAGAGAGTAGCACTAGAGAAGGGTAAGAAAAAGGTGAAAAAGGAATTAAGCAAGGTAAGTAAGAAGGTAAAGAGAACAATTAAGAAAATTTAGACTCAAGAGATACGCTTCAGATCATTCAGCAGACTTTTAGCATCAATGTTCGGCATTAGAAGGCTCAGATATTTACTTCCACGGTTGATTAGATCCTTAATAGTAACCACTCCCTCAGCTAACATCTCCTCTATAACACTATGTGGAAGATTGAGGGAGGTGACTGGGTAGAGTCTACAGCTGTCGATCAACTCACGTAAACTTAATCCTTCAGGATGATTCCAAGAGGTGTATAGGAGGTTACGGCAGTTGAGGTATTTCTCAGCTTCAGTTGTGAGAGAGGTATTTGTAACCAGCCAAGCATTATCAAATTGATCATTTAAATCAAGGAGACGTGCATAGGTGTATAGAGCGGGCTTTAAATCAGTTTTGATTCCACGCCTATTATGATATTTACATTCAACAAAAACTCTTTCAGATTTATATCTTACAACGACATCAACCTCGTGTGTTACACATCTTCCCTCTATTATCATTCTCACACCTTCAACGATATATCCATGTGCCCTCAAAATTGAGGCAAAGTAATCCTCAAAGGGATATCCAGAGGGCCCAAGAAGCATTACTGCCCTTTTCAAATCATACCTTATACTTGCAGGAGGGTATCTCTTGTGGAGGAGAGTTAGAGCCCTATCGAGAATCTCGCTGGTAGGTATGCCATCCCATATCCTTCTCTCGATAACACTTACTATTTCATTTGCCGTTTCTTCGTCGGCACCTACTCGCACAAGAGTGTTGATAAGTTTCTCCCTGTTAAATGGCTCAAGCCGACCAGATGCCTTTTTCACCCTTATCAAGTCATCAAACTATTTTTTTAAATGGGAGTATAAAAAGAGCTCCCTGAAGCTGGAGAAAAAGAGAATAACAGGACATGTATTAACTTTTACAGAGATGAAGCCAGTAATATTGGTTTCAGGACTTCTACCCTACGACTCTGGAAAAACCTTCATTACCACAGCTCTTGGCCTCACTCTAAAGAGAAGAGGTCTCAAGGTGTCGGTATTCAAGCCTATATCTGCACATAGTTTGTGGTACCAATATAGAGAATTCAAGAGGAGCCTTTCCAGAGGAGTTCTATTCGGGAGAGATGTAGCCATATACATGAGAATGGGGCTCATAAATGAGATTGATTATGGAAATCCTATTGATATGTTAATTGGAGTACGAGACCCCACACGTTATAAGATAATTGATAAATATCTCGATGAGATGAGCAACACTCTTGAAAACCTCCTCTTACTGAGAACATCCATACCAGGGAGGAGATATTTTCTCGTTAAGAAGAATGTAGAGAGACTTCCAAACCCCTTAAAAAGAGAGGTTCTGGAGGGAGTAAAGGTTTTTGGAAATATTAATGAGGTTTCATTGGAATGGACAATTCGATATCTCTCCAGTAGAGTCGTGGAGGACATTATTTTGAGGGCATTCCAAAAAAATTGGGAGAAGTCAGACGTGATTCTGGTGGAGAGCTTCAGCGATGCTCTGATACCATCTATAAGACTCTCTAAATATGTTACAAAACTGATCATAGTTTCTCCAAGTAGGGCCTATGAATATCAGGGAATTAAATTAAGGATGTTTGTAGAAAATGTGAGGAAAACTGAGTTCTTAACTTCAAGTCGATTTCTATCCTTATTTAGAGCAGAATATACACTAGAGGTGGAGCCGGCGATTACACCAGTTGCACTACAGTTGGAGGAGAGGCTTGTAGAGGATATTATGGGGGCGGCGGAGGAGTGTAAACAACAGTAGTTCTAGTTTCTTTCTTAAAGACCAAGCCACCTATGATTGCTATTATAGAGGCTATCCAAGCCAAGTAATAACCTATTCCGAGAAAGGAGAAAAGATCTGTAAAGCTAAATCCTGCAGCTGTACCTTGAAGAAGATTGTATACGGCAAGTATGTTAAAGAGGTGGAGGAACATTGCCAGGATTCCAAGGCCTCCACCTTTCACGCCATTAAAGAAGGCTGTGATACCTCCTATTATGAGGAGGAAGAAGGCCAATATAACGAAGATTTGACCTATGCCTGCAAGGAAATCTATCTGGAAGGCTGTAGCTATCAAGCTTGGGTCAGCTAAAGCAGTTCGAACAGCGTCAAAGAGCGATAGAGATATTCCTATTGTAGATGTCCATGCTAAGAAAGGAGAGAGTATCATAAGTATGCCTCCACCTATAGAAATTGGGTTAGAACTCATGCTTAGAAGTTCATAGAAAGATATTTAAGTCTTTTTAAGAAAATCGGAAGAATAAAAATAAGAAAAAAGTTGTAAGAGAAAATGTGAAAAATATGTCATGGTGGAGGAGGAAGTCTCCTTTTTTGAGAGATACCATCCTGAAAAAGCTAATATCACTCCTATCCAGGCGAAATAGAACCCTATTCCCTGCCAAGCTATGAAGTCTCCGAAAGAGTATGGAATTATAAAGTCATCCAATATCCTTTCCCCATACGTAGAAGAGGAAGTAGAGTAGCATACCTATCAGGCCAATAGTTCCACCTTTTAAATCATGGAGGATGGCAGAGAGGAGGCCACCAACTACCAGGAAGAGAGGAACCAACACATAAAGTATGATACTATATCCCCATTGAGGATAGAATTGAAGGAAACGACTTATCGCATCATCTTCCATTAAAAGTATGGAGGCATTACCTATTAGAGAGGGAGTATTTTATATAGGGGCATCCAAGGAAGAAAAATTGAGACAATCATTAAAATGCCAGCTATAATGGATATAGATATGGAATTAGGAAAATGCTTACATCAAGAAATAATCGGAAAAGATTTACATTTGGATAGATGAAGAGTAGAGTGGTCAATATGAATCAGGAGGAGAGGATTAATGCAGTTTTTGAGGGTAGGAAGCCTGATAGGCTTCCCTGGTTCGCAGACCTAGTCTATTGGTATGAGGGTATGAAGAGTTGGGGGAAATTACCTCCTCAGTATTATGATCCTGTGCCTCTGCGTGGAGGGGTGTATGGGGAGGGGAGGGTGAGGCTGTACAAGGATCTCGGATGTGGGGCACATGAAGAACTAGAAGATAAGGATACGGTTAACAAAATAACATATTATATTACACCATTGGGTGAATTGAGGTCTGTATGGAAATATTCGAAGTACAGCTCAAGCACCGCTCCAGTAGAATATGCAGTAAAGACGGAGAGGGATCTGAAGATACTCCAATATATCTATAAGGATATGATTGTAGAGCCAAATGAAGAGGTATATGAGCTTCAGAGGAGGTGGATGGAGCAGTGGAAAGGAATAGGGATAGTTAGCTCCCTGGCGCCAAGAGCACCAATGTC
>NJEE01000034.1 GCA_002255045.1 Candidatus Bathyarchaeota archaeon ex4484_205
CAGGCAAGGGCAGCAGAGAGGATACTAGAGGCGAAGGGACTGGAAGGAGAAATAGAGATAGAAGTAGACGAGGGCAAAGCACTGAGTCCAGGCAGTGGAATAGTGTTATGGGCAGAGGGAAAGGATACATTTGTAGGGGGGGATAGTCTAGGCCAGAAAGGAAAAAGAGCAGAAAAGGTGGGAGAAGAAGCTGCTAATAAAGTTATAATGGAACTGAACAGAAGGGCACCTGTAGACAGACATATGGCAGATATGATTTTACCTTATCTCCTTCTCTCTAGTGGAAGATCAAAGTATAGGTGTACTGAGATCACAGAGCATTTACTAACAGAGGTACATGTGTTACAGAGAATAGTGAATACTCGAATCAATATAAACAGAGAGAGTAGCTTAATCGAAGTGAAAGGAGTGGGAAAACGGTAATAATATATATGGTCACGCAAGTTAAGGTTATGATAAGGGAGATGGGTGAAAGATACTATATTCCTGGTGCAACGGTAATCGGTGCAAGATGTCCTGACGGGGTTATTCTGGCTGCTGACAGAAGAATGTCATACGGCACCTTTGTTATGAGCAAAAGTGCCAAGAAACTCTATAAGGTTACGGAGAGAATAGGAATTGGATGTGCAGGTTTAATGGGAGACCTCCAGAATATTGTGAAGGAAGCAAAGTATCATGCAAACATGTTTAGGATGGATACTGGAAGAGAAATATCAGCACATGCACTTGCAAAACTCATTTCAAATCTTCTTTTCGCCAACAGAATGTTCCCACTTCTCACTCAAATCGTAGTGGGAGGCTTCGATGTTGATAAACCAGCAGTATACGTACTGGATCCCGTGGGATCAGTAATTGAAGACAAATATAGCGCTGTAGGGACAGGGGCTGAGGTTACCCTAGGAGTATTTGAATCGAAATATAAAGAAAACCTCGACTTAAACTCTTTGGCTGAGGTAGTTATTGACGCACTTAAGTCTGCAGCGGAGAGAGACAGTGCCAGTGGCAATGGGTTTGATATGATAATTATAAATAAGAAGGGCATAGAGGAGAAGTTTATACCTCTTTAGATTATTCATGCCTTTTCAGTTACTTCCTTTACTACTCCAGCCGCGATGGTTCGTCCCATATCTCTTATAGCAAATCTTCCGAGGGCCGGGAAATCAGCATATCTCTCGATACATACAGGTCTTACTGGTCTGAATTTCACGAGAGCCCCGTCTCCAGTTTTTAGATATTGTGGATTTTCTTCGAGTACAGCGCCAGTTCTGGGGTCAAATTTCTTCAACAACTCAACAAATTGACATGCCACCTGTGCAGTATGGACATGAAGCACAGGAGTATATCCAGCAGCTATGGCAGTAGGATGGTATATCACAATAATCTGTCCTATGAATTCCTTCGCTACTGTTGGAGGAGTTTCTGGATGGGAAATCACATCGCCTCTCCGTATCTCATTTTTGGCGATGCCTTTTACGTTGAAGCCAATATTATCCCCAGGTTCGGCCTTCTCCAATCTTTTATGATGCATCTCAATGGATTTAACTTCACCAGTCTTACCGGAAGGCATCAGAATTATCTTGTCGCCTGGCTTTAATACTCCTGACTCCACTCTCCCTACGGGCACAGTTCCAACACCGGTAATAGAGTACACATCTTGAATTGGAATACGGAGTGGTTTATCTATTGGTTTGGCAGGAGGCTTCACAGAGTCTAGGGCTTCTATTAAGGTCGGACCGTCGTACCAAGGCATTTTCTCGCTCTTTTTGACTAGGTTATCACCTGTCCATCCGCTTATTGGGACAATAGGGATAGGTGATTTCTTCAGGTTGAAGCCTATCTTCGTAAGAAGTTCCTCAATAGCTTTTTTCACTTCTTCAAATCGTTCTTTACTCCAATTCACTGAAGGATCATCCATTTTATTTACTCCCACTACAATCTGGCTTACACCCAGGGTAAATAGGAGAAATGCGTGCTCAGTAGTTTGACCTTCTGGGCTTATGCCAGTTTCAAATTCTCCCTTCTTCGCTGAGGCTATAAGAAGAGCAGCATCTGCCTGACTTGCGCCAGTAATCATATTTTTCACGAAGTCTCTGTGCCCTGGAGCATCGATGATTGTGAAATAATATTTTGGTGTTTCAAACTCTACATACATGGTGTCGATGGTCATGCCTCGTTCACGTTCCTCCTTCAATTTGTCAAGAACCCAGGCGAACTTAAAGGTCTCACCTAATCCAGTTTTTGCTGAAGCTGCAGCCAGTTCTGACATCTTACGTTCATCGATATACCCTGTAAGAAAGAGCAGATGTCCTACAGTTGTACTTTTGCCGTGGTCTACATGTCCACACACCACGAGATTAAGATGTGGTTTGGAGCTTGAACTCATCTACTTTTCACCTTATTGTGTAAAGGTAAGAAAACTACTATTTTAACCTTTTTCAAGGAACTACGGTAGTTCTATCTTGATGCTAAAGCATGACGTTCTAATTCTTCTTTTCTTGCGACTGCATAACTATATGTAGCATCCTTCTTCGCTGCATACATGATTTCCTCAGCCAGGGCTTCTGCGAGGGTTTTAGGATTGTTAAAAGCCTTCATCTTAGCTCCTTCAGCGATGTATCTGAGGGCTAGATCAACACGACGGGTGGGGGAGACATCCACAGCACGAAAATATATTATCCCCCCATAACTTACCCGTGTAGTATCCTCTCTAGGAGCGGAGTTTTCTATTGCTTTCACAAGGACTTGTAATGGATTTTCTCCAGTTTCAAGATGTATAATAGCTAGGGCGGCCTCGACGGATTTCATAACCTTTGATTTTTTACCACAGTTACGTCTTCCCCGCATAAGTTTGTTAGCTAGCCTTTCGACAATATTCAACTCAAGTTTTCTAAAAGGTTCATGCTCATGTCTTCCAGAGGAATGAGGTATATGTACAGGTTTCAAAGAGATAACATTCCTAAGGGTTTTGTCATTTACCACGACCTCAGATGGATCCCATTTCCCAAAGATTAACAATTTAGGAAGAGAACGTTCCTCTGACAATTCTATCTCCTACCTTTTTCACGTTTACCTTTCCATAAGGCGTCTAGAGAAATATCATTTACAGCTATCACCTTATATCTTACACCAGGCAGATCCCCCATAGATCTCGCACGTGAACCTCCAATACCTGCTATCAGAACTTCATCTCGTTCTTCAATGAAGTTTAAGGCACCATCTTTTGGAACAAATGCAGTGACTTCCTTACCATTCTTTATGAGCTGTACCCTCACACACTTTCTTACTGCACTATTAGGCTGCTTGCTTTCTATACCAGTTTTCCGAAGAACCAGGCCACGTGCCATTGGAGCACCTTCCAGAGGATCATAGAGCTTTTTAAGTCTCAGCATTCTTCTTTTATAATATTGATCGCTCCATCTAAATTTTTGCCGTTTTCTCCGAAGGTTTCTTGCTGCAAACTCACCATTTGCACCCTTTCCCATTTTTCTCTAACTTCTTAAACTGTCTCGAACTACCTAATATATACTTTGCTAATCTCAAAATACCTTTTTACAAGTTTTCGAAACCTCTCGGCGTTTCTTCCCCCTCGGCCGATTACTTTACCTCGATGTTGAGGCTCCACATACATTATAAGTTGTTTCTCACCCAGAGGGGTTGTTCTATACTTCACTGCCCTGACAGATGCAGAGCCAAAGTAATTCTTTGTAAAGGAAATTGGGTCCTCAGAGTAAACAACGACTATGATCTCTTTCCTAAGCATATTTGAAAGTATTTTAGTGTTAGAGAGTATATTAGAGAACGTTGAAGAGGGCGGTTCTATTATAAAGATTATTGTATCATCTTCAAGTATACAATCAATAACGTGAGTTGAAGTTATATCTTCAAATAGGTTTATGAGACGTAATTCATGAGCGGTGTAGGAGACTCTACTTGCCAAGATCTTTTAAAACCTCCAGAAGGTTTGAGTCACCAATGCTTCTAAAGGCAACAAAGGCTACTGGATGCCGTCTTCCTAGGAGACGACCTAATCTACTTGCCATTCCTTGATACTCTATAAAGGGAGTCTCACTCAATCGACAGAGATCGAGTATTTCTCTACGAAGATTCTGTGGAGCATTCTTGGCAATAATAACTACCTCCACATGTGCAGTTGAGAGAGATTTATAGACCTCCCTGTAACCTGCCACATATTTGCCTGAGCGTGTGGCTAAGGAAATCTGTTCCTCTAGAACAGGAAGAGACATTACTTATTCCCACCTCCTTTTTGTTCCAGGGACAAATAAAGTTCTACTACACCCGTTCCTATAGGGATTTCCTCACCTACAAGCACACGTTCCGTCATACCTTTTAGCTCATCTAAGGATCCTTTTATAGCACCTTCCACAAGTACGGGTACAGTTCTTTCAAAAGCAGCTCTTGCCAGGACACTCTTCTTCTCACCACTCACACCATGCCTACCAATCTGACGGATCTTACCTGTATGTGTCATTAAGGAGGCAGTAAGCATTATATGTCGAATATCAACATCCAAACCGCTTGAGTTCAAGGTACTCATTATCTCATTTATTATAGCAGTCCTTGCGGCTTCTATTCCTAATACTTCATATATTTGGAATATGTCATTTGTTATCGTCCTGTACGGGTCAATACCTTCAACTCTTAAGACTTCACGAAGGTTAGAACCATCAGTGAAAATTACCCATTCGTCTCCCTTTTTGCTCACAGTTACACGTTTAATTTCAGCTATGCCAGAAACAGGAGTTCTACTTAATTTCTGTATAACTTTTGTAATGTAGGAGGTCCCCTTGTCGGCTATTTCAAGCTCCTTTAACCTGAAGAAGCCCTCTGCAGTATATTCATATTCATAGTCCAGATTATTGATCACATGACGTATTTCAGAAGATTTTATGCCTCTTTTATGCATCTTTTCCTTAATAGGCTTAATTAAAATGGAGTCTGTAAGGTAATCCATTTCAATTGAGGCGACATCGCCTAAAGTGGTATAGACTAGTTTTCTAGCTATTTTGAGTGCAGCACTTCTGGAGGATCTATTTTCTTCATTCAGATAAATGGTCATAGAGGGGGTCTTAGGAGATTTTCTGGCATCTAGGATTTCGATTAGACGAGGAAGGCCGAGAGTTACATCGGCTTCCCTAACACCAGCATAATGGAAGGTTCTCAACGTCATTTGAGTGCCAGGTTCACCGATTGATTGAGCTGCAACTATACCTATTGCCTCACCAGGGTCTACTTGAGAGGCTTCGTAGGCATCCTGAATTAATTCGATAAGAGATGGAATTTCTTTTTCCGGTATCCTAAACTTAAGCACAGCCTTTATGAGCTCGTCTCTCATGACTTGTGGAATATTTTTAGCCTTCTCGTTTACTATTTTCGTCACCTCTCTCTTTCTACATCTTCCTCCCCCTTTAAGAGTTAATTTGAAGCATTCTACCACCCTTTCTATATTAATTGCCTTTCCATGATCGCTTTTGCTGGGATCCACACCATCATCCCCATACAAGAATTCGATGATGTTTCCTTCCGGATCCCTCACGGTGCCGTCATATTCTATTCTCAGAAGCTCTAGAGCATGTATCAAACGCCTCTGAAGATAACCGCTCTGCTGTGTTCTAACAGCGGTATCGACCAACCCCTCCCGACCACTCATAGCGTGGAAGAAGAATTCAATAGGGTTCAAACCATCCTTGTAATTCGACGAAATAAAACCACGGGCCCTTGCACCTATGTCACCCCAACGGAAATGTGGTAGCGTTCGATCCCTATACCCAAGCCGTATTCTCTGGCCTCTTATAGACTGTGGCCCCAGACAACCCACAATATGACCGATGTTAACAATAGATCCTCTAGCTCCCGAGAGAGTCATTATAACTCCATTGTTGTCGAGACCGAGAGAGGAAGAGGCAAGAGTATCAGTATCGCTTCTCGCATCGGAAAGCACATTCATAATATATGCTTCTAGAGACTCTTCAAGAGAAAGCCCTCTTAACGGTTCTAACTCGCCCCTTCGGTACTTCTCAATGAGTTGCTCAACTTTTTTCTCAGCTTCTTCAATTCGCTTATGGATTTTCCTTCTTGTCTCAGCCGGCAGATCGAGATCACTGTAAGTATAAGTGAAGCCCCTAAGATTCAGAAATGCTGTAACAAGCCTTATTAGACGGTTTAAAAATAGATGTGCCTCCTCAGAGCCGTATTCACGGATAATACGGTGGAAGAGACTTTCAGGCTTCTCTGCACCGATGCTCGCCTTATCTATTACGCCAGAAAGCAGTTCTCCGTTCTTGATTACTATATATGCATCATATTCGCATTTCTCCTTTTTACATTCATCACACTTAACACAAATATTGGCCTTTGAGACAAAATTAAAGTTCTTTGGGAGAAGAAGGCTGAATATTTGTTTTCCAGTCCACATGGGCTTTGGCTTTGAGATAGCGGGCTTAGGTAACTTAAGGAATGTTAAACCAGCTTCGTAGAGAAGGGTAGAGACCTCAGATCTTGCTAACTTCGTGTCTTTTCTAGTTAAAAGAAAGGCGCCTGTTATGAAGTCTCTTATAGCACCAATAATAGGGCCACCGTAGCGGGGAGTTATAAAGTGCTGAGGTACAGCCATTAAGCTTTGCGCCTCTGTGGCGGCTTCAAGGCTCTGTGGAACATGAAGGTTCATTTCATCCCCATCAAAGTCCGCGTTGTATGGCGGACACACTGCAGGGTTAATCCGGAAGGTTCTATAGGGCAAAACCCTAACCTTATGCCCGAGAATAGAGATCCTATGAAGAGATGGCTGCCGATTAAATATTACTATGTCGCCATTCATAAGATGACGTTCTACGATGAAGCCTATGTCCAAGGATTCCGCAAGCTTTTCGCGGTCGACCACATACTCTAACCGTATTCTCGCACCATCAGGTCTTATCACATATACGGCCCCAGGATATTTTTCAGGGCCATTTATAACCAACTGCTTCAGCCATTCCTTATTCCATTCTCCCACTCTTTCGGGGAAAGTAAGGGTTTTCGCAACTTGTATAGGAACTCCTACTTCTGCTATATCAATATAGGGATCGGGGGAAATGACGGTTCTTGAGGAGAAATCCACACGCTTACCTGAGAGATTACTTCTAAATCTCCCTTCTTTACCTTTAAGCCTCTGAGCAAGAGTCCGTAAAACTTTCCCGGTCCTATGTTTGGAGGCAGGAATACCGCTTGCTTCATTGTCTAGGTATGTGGTTACGTGATATTGAAGCAAATCAGCGTAATCTTGTACAATAAGGGGAGAAGCTCCACTCTCCAAGTATTCTCTGAGACGGCTCACAGTCCTAATAATATCAACTAATTTGTGTGTAAGATCATCCTCAGATCTCTGACCACTTTCTAATGTAATTGACGGCCTAACATCTACAGGTGGGACAGGTAAGACCTGCAGAACCATCCATTCCGGCCGGGCAGATTTAGGATCTATGCCAATAAGTTTACAATCCTCATCAGGGATTCTTTCGAGGCGTTCCCTAATTATTTCGGGAGTTAATCTCGTAACTCCATTTGGAGTTTCTTCTGTAAAGTTTGTTGGAGGAGAGAAACGGATAGTATATTGCTCTGCACCACAGTAAGGGCATCGAGACATTTTCCTGGCAGTTCGTATAATACTATCATATAGAAAGTTAGGAACCTCACCTAAGGCTTCTTTATATCTTTGAATAGACTCTTGATAGAGCTGCCTCGAGGAGTCGGTGAGAAGAAGCCTTCCACAACTCCGACAAATAGACTGGAGGAGATTATAGATAATCTTTGCGAACTCGACGTGTATAACTGGTTTGGGAAGTTCTATATGACCAAAATGGCCAGGACACTTATCAGAAAAGTTGCCACAAGTTCTGCATCTCTGACGCGGCTCTATTGTACCTAATCTCAGATCCATTACGCCACCAGGTATTGGCAAATTATCCTCATCATATGTTTCTTCAGAAACTATCTCAACTACTGACATCTTCCGTATTTCTTCAGGGGATAGAATGCCGAACTTGATGCCTCTCACAGATTTATATTCAGATACGCTCATGTTCACACTCTCTCCTTTAACTTAATGCGAGGAAGTATGCACATACTTGTCAATTCTTGAAGGAGAAGCTTAAATGCATACGACATGGAGACCGCAGAAAGCTTAGCGTTAGGACCACAGATAGGACATACATATTGACGTCTTCTCGCATCTAGGTAACCGATATGACCACATGTTTCACAGATATAAACTACTGTTTTATCGGATTTTTCGAGTAACCTATCCAGAAGAAGTCTTGCAGCACCATGACCTACAAGACAATCACGTTCCATTTCGCCGAATCTAAGGCCACCGCCTCTCGCTCTACCTTCCGTCGGTTGATGTGTAAGTAATTGAATCTGCCCTCTTGCTCTGGCATGAATCTTATCCTTCACCATATGATGTAGACGCTGGTAGTAGACCATGCCGATGAATATTTCAGTTTCCATTACTTCTCCAGTTATACCATTGATCATAACTTCATGGCCAGCAGGATGAAAACCATGTTTGATGAGAAGTTTTCTGACTTCTTCAACGGGTGTATGGATAAAGGGAGTACCTGAAAGGATTTTCCCCTCTGCAGCAGCCGCTTTAGAGGTCATCGATTCCAAGAAATGACCTACAGTCATCCTTGATGGAATAGCATGGGGATTGAGCAGAGCATCAGGGACGATGCCGGACTCTGTGAAGGGCATATCTTCTTGAGGGACTAGGAGGCCAACAACTCCTTTCTGACCGTGTCTAGAGGCAAACTTATCACCTACCTCTGGTATACGGGTGTCTCTTACTCTTACTTTTATAACTAAAGAGGATGGTTCTTGAGGCTCAGTTATCACAACGGCATCCACAATACCTGTTTCATTTACAGCCAGGGCAACAGAGGTATCTCTTCTAGTCGGAGTCTTCATAGCAAGTTCACGATACTCCTCAAAGAACCTAGGTGGACTTGTCCTTCCTATGAGGACGTCACCACCTTTAACAGGAGTCTCAACAGATATAAGGCCATCCTCCTCTAAATGTACATAAAACTCATCGCCTCTGTAACCTCGAAGATTGGGATCTGGCCGCTCTATTCTGTCTCTGTCACCTGCAGAATATGTGCGAGTTTCTGCTTCGTAGACTCTGTAAGTTGTAGATCTCGCTAACCCACGCTCTACAGAAGCTTTGTTCAACACTAGGGCATCCTCCATATTATATGGATGGGAGAGAACCGCTACAATGAAATTTTGCCCGATGGGTCTTTTATCGATTTTAGAGAGGTTTATGGAGAAGGTTTCAACCAGAGGTTTCTGTGGATAGTGAAGGAGATGAGTTCTTGTAAGGAACATATCCCTTATATTAGAGAATGGATATCCCAAAGCTTGTTTCGACATAGCAGCTTCATAAGAGTTTCTGGGAGATTGATTGTGCTCGGCAAACGGGATTACAGAGGTTGTAACACCAAAGAGAAATATGGGAGAAATCTCCATATGCGTTGTATCTCCAGTAATTTCATCATAGTCGAGAGCTATTAGAGCGTTCTCTTCCTCCTCCGCATCCAGAAGTTCGATTATACCCTCATAGATGAGATCACTCCAACTCATTTCACCTTTCCTTAACATTTCTATGTGGGAGCGTTGAAGTTTGGGTTTCTCATTCTCAACGATCAAGAGAGGACGGCGCACTCTGCCAGCATCACAATTCACACAAATTTCTTCTATAGGATATGGACCACTTGAGTAGACATAATATGCGATATTCACTTCAGAACTATTTTTTGTGAGGAGGATGTTACCCCGCCTTAATCTTTTTACCTCTTTAACAAGTTGCTTGGGAGAAGTGGAGAAACCAACCGGCGTCCCATTAATAAATACTTTAGCAGCTTTCTTTCGAAGCTCTGGGTTTGCTTTCTCGTATGGAACAACCCCTAGCGTATACAGCTTTTCCTTCAGTTCCTCTTCATCGGCACCTACAGATAGGACGGCGTCCATACTTAGATTCTTCACCAAACCACAGTTACTACCTTCAGGTGTTTCATTGGGATCTATACGCCCCCAGTGTGTGGGATGCAGGTCTCTCGCTTCAAAATTGGGCTGACTCCTACTCAATAGAGATTGTACTCTCCTTAAATGGCTCAAAGTGGATAATCTGTTTGTCCGGTCTAATAACTGTGTGACACCAACAACATTCCCACCAATATTACCGGTTGCTATCGCATGAGAGAGCCTATCAGTAATTATACTCTTTGTCACAAGTGCTGCGGGTTTGATGGGAATGTGTC
>NJEE01000035.1 GCA_002255045.1 Candidatus Bathyarchaeota archaeon ex4484_205
CCAGGAGAGCCAAATATCATTGATATGATGCCACCGAGAATTAGGAGAATAAAGGATATCAGAAGTAGGGCTGATTGGGCATCTATTGCAGAGAAATTCATGGCACTTACTATGTCAAAGAAGGAGATGAAGGTTCCTATTACTGGCATGGTGACCCAAGGGAGGAAGAGAGAGATTAAAATGATTACTCCTCCTATTATGCCTAGTGGTTTGATCTCCATAGCCGAGACAAAATAGATTTTCGAGATTTATATGGATTTTCCTATTTCTTGGGAGGGAGGTAGTAGAGTTTGAGCCTCTTACCCACATAGATCGGAGATAAATGACGTAGAAAAGGAGGTAGCCCTTTTCTAGGAGATTCCCTCACCACATAGTAAGTGTCAACCTTTGGTGGATGAAATCTCCAGCTTCCATTCATCAAATATTCAATCCAGTAGGGTGGAAGATTTATGGATTGTATATGGGAATCGGGAGGCACGATCCGTGAGATAACTATTAGATCTTCATATTCTGCGGGGAGGATTGTTGGTCTGATACCTCTTATCCCGCCCTCGAGAGTATAGGAGAGAAAGATGAGACAGGATATGAAGAATAAAACTCTTAAAATTCTCTGGGGAATGGCGTGAAGAATCAGACCTACAGCCAATGCTTGGGGAAGAACAGACATTAAAACAAAACGCCAAAACCATTCTCTTGGAAGGAGGGGGAAAGTAAGTATAGATATGAGAACTATATTAATCACTAGCAGGAAGCTGAGAGGTCTGAGTTCCCGGTCTTTATGGTACAACAAGAATATGGCTACAATGCTGAGGCCGATGAGGATATAGGGAAAGATTAGAAGATGGATAGGTCTCTTCAGCGGTCTGAAGTCGGAAATTCCTTCCATATTCACTACGTCCTCTAGGAAGGCGACACCTTTCATCAGATCACCCATAAACCCAGGGAGGAGAATTACAGCAGATAATATGAAGGCAGAGAGCATCAATAAGACAGGGAGAAGCGATCTCACCAGAACATCCCGTCGTCTGAAAAGGGCGAAGAGGGACATAAGTGAAACATAGTATATCAGAACACCGAAATCCAGAATATGTGTAAGACCTGTGAAGATACTGAAGAGAAGTAAAGAGAGAGTATAGGAGAGCTTGATCTCTCTAAACAATAGAATTAGAAAATAGAGGGAGGAGAGCAAGAATAATATACCTGCAGCATTTTTCATGAGGTCAGAGGTCATTCTCAGGTAGTATATGTTCAGACAGAGGAAGATAGAGGAAGCCAAACCAGTATACCATTCTTTGGAGGATCTCCAGAAAAGCATTGTGATAGGAATTGGGGTAAGGGAGGCGAAGAGGGACATAACAATTTTTACTGCAACTGTAGGTTCGAGGAAGAGGGAGAAAAAGGACATAATGTAGAATATGAGTGGGGGATCACCATATTTCATAGAACCAGTGGAGAGAATACTCTTTATCTGAATGAGATAGTAGGGACCATCAACCCCATAAACCAATGGAAACCTGAAGTAAACATACATATGGAATAGAAATATGAAGAAACATACAGTAAGGAGGGTCAAATACCTTATGCGGAATGATTGGAAATTAATTGCATTCATTACATCTCTCTCCAATTTTCCCAAAGTAATGATTTAAATTATTCACTTCGAATCCCTTAAGAGAGGGAGAAATTGACATCGGTATATGAGACCGTCTTAGAACAGTTTAGAGAGGTAGCTGAGCTTGTTCAACTTGAGGAGTATTTGAGGAAGAGATTTGAGAAACCAGAGAGGGAGATCATTGTGAATTTCCCAGTTAAGATGGATGATGGAAGCGTCGAGATATTTACCGGCTATAGAGTACAGCACAGTACATTGAGGGGGCCTGCAAAGGGAGGTATAAGGTATCATCCTTCAGTAAACTTAGAGGAGGTTGAGGCTTTAGCTATGCTCATGACTTGGAAAACTGCAGTAGTTAATCTGCCATATGGAGGTGCGAAGGGAGGAGTAAGATGCGACCCTAAGGAGATGAGCAGAGGAGAATTGGAGAGGTTGACCAGAAGGTATGCCTATGAGCTGTCTCAGGTAATTGGCCCGGAGAAGGACATACCCGCACCCGATGTAAATACAAATGAACAGATAATGGCATGGATTATGGATACTTACTCCATGGGGAAGGGATACACGGTGCCAGGAGTAGTTACTGGTAAACCCCTATCCATAGGAGGAAGTAGGGGGAGAAGGGAGGCAACTGGTAGGGGATGCGTATATATCATGATGGAGGCATTCAAGGAACTAGGAATCAATCCAAGGAATGCGAGAGTTGTGGTTCAAGGTTTTGGAAAAGTCGGAAGGCCACTCGTCAAATATGCTTCTCTGAAGGGATGTAAAGTAGTTGCAGTATCAGATAGCAAGGGAGGCATATATAATCCAGAGGGCTTGAACTTCGAGAAACTGCAAAAGACAAAAATTGAGAAAGGCTCCGTAATCTACTATCCGGATGGAAAGGTTATTCAGCATGACGAGGTCTTTGAAGTAGAGTGTGAGTGCTTCGTGCCAGCGGCATTAGGCAATGCAATAACCGAGAAGAGAGCTGAGGAGATGAGATGTAGAGTGATATGTGAGGCTGCAAATGGCCCTACCACCCCTGAAGGAGACAGAGTACTGAATGAGAAGGATGTCTTAATAATTCCAGACATCCTGGCCAACGCAGGCGGAGTTACAGTATCTTACTTCGAGTGGGTACAGTCCATACAGGAGTATTTCTGGAGTGAGGAAGAGGTAGTCAGCAAGCTGAGGGAGATATTGGTCGATGCATATAGGGAGGTTGCTGAGACTGCCAGGAAATACGAGACGAACAGGAGAATGGGAGCATTGGCACTAGCAGTTAATAGAACGGCGGAGGCATTGAGGCTTAGAGGAATATACCCATAAAATTTTTTAGAGAGAGTAAGGGTTAACCTCTGCATTGATAATAGAGTTTGGGGTATTCTTCACAGTCCTAAGCATTGCTATAATTACCTACTGGAGCAGAATACTTGATATTTGGGGAGTCATCCTAGCAACAATTTTAGGATTCTATGTCTATCTCGCAGGAGGATTTCATCTTTTTCTTTCGCTGCTCTTATTCCATATATTTGGAGGAATCATTACAAGATACAAATATCTTAAGAAGAGAAGCAGGGGGATTGCTGAGGACAAAGACTGGAGTAGGGGTTGGAAGAATGTTCTGTCAAATGGTTTCTGGGTTGCTGCATATCTACTGCTACATCCAGAAGGCTTTGTAGCATCTTTAGGGGGTTTGGCAACAGCAATTGCGGATACTTTCGCAACCGAAGTTGGACTTCTCTCAAGAAAAAAACCAAGATTGATAACAAATCCATTGAGAGAGGTGGAACATGGAGCGTCTGGTGGAGTCACGGCCATCGGATACCTAGGAGGGATCCTTGGAATTTTTCTCATGCTTCTTCCGGAGACCTTCTCTAATATATCTGTAGAGATTGTGATGACTACGATAGGGGGTGGAATAGTTGGATGCACTGTAGATAGTATTCTTGGTGCAACTATACAGGGTCTTTACAGATGCGAGGTATGTAATTCACTGACTGAGAGAAAAATACACTGTGGCGCGAGGACGAAGAAGGAGAGGGGATTTAGAGTGATAGACAATAATATAGTTAACTTCATTTCTACAGGTATTGGAGGAATGGTCTCGCTTTTCTTATTTATGGCTCCTCTGTCCATTTAACAGCTCTCTTGAGAGACGAGCTTTTATAGGCAAGTAGTGAGAGCTTCAGAGTGAGGAGAGCATCCTTATATGTTGATCGTATACTTCGAGGGTCAGCTCGCTTTACAGCGTCTATAAAGATTCTATCTTCGGTCTCCATTGGATCTGTGTCGTCAGAGACAACGTCTTTCTGATCACCCCTTATTATTTCGAGACGTCTCTTGAGGAAGTCCCATTTGAGTACCTTGTCTGGGAGGAGGAAGGTAAGGGTATATTCTCCAAGCCCCCTTTGAGTCCCCCATGTAGTTAGCACTGTGAAGAAGGATTTGTTGTAGCCGAGAATTACAGATGCATCACTCAATACACCTTCTTTCTCAGGTATACCCTTCATAGATAGGTCGGAGGTCTTAGCATATACTTCTTCAGGGTCTCCAACGAGATATCTGACTATATCTAATATGTGGGTGGCGAACTCCACGAGGATACCCCCACTCAAGTTCTGTTTGAAGAGCCAGGATTTATTATACCCCCGCATATCGGTGGCGTGATGACCATATCCTTGTATGAATTCTCTTCCCATTTCTTTCAACATATCTTTCAATTCGTCGGTGATTTTAAGGTATCGGGAGAGGTATCCGATTGATGTGATAATATCCTTCGATTCTATAGATTTTAGGATTTCTCTGGCAAGGGCAATATCATTTGATACTGGTTTTTCGATGAACATAGGTATTTCCTTCTCTGCCAGTTTTTTCTCAAAACCGTGGGCGAAGGGAGGTACACATATGTAGACAGCATCTATATTTGACGAGAGAAAGGAGTTGATTGACTCAACGGTGTTACCACCATAAAGCTTGGAAACCTCCTTTGAGATTGAGGGATTAATATCATAAAAGAGGGATAGGGACACTTCAGGCATTTTTGATAGGCGGCTGAGATGTGATCTTGCAATACCGCCACACCCTATGAAACCAATCTTCACAGACATAGTCTCAACATCCAAAAGATGAATATTAAAAACTTGTTATTGTCAATACATTATTGAGAAAACTGCATCTTGTGGAGGCAGGAAGAGTAATTTACTATCCTCAAAATGGATTAGAGGAGGAAATAATAAGATGTTTCAAGAACCATCGAAGGGAACCTTTCAGGTATCAAGTTGAGGATAAGATAGTTCTCTATCCTGTCATAGAGTTTGAGGAGGGAGCAAAACCTGTTGCCTTCCGCTTCGAAAAGATAGAGCTAAACGCGCTCGATTTGCTCATGAGGCCTGTGGAGCAGGGATGTTCTGATGGCATGATACTTAAGCTTACCTTCGGGTATGAGGCTTCATCACATCTTCGAGAAATAGCAAAGAAGGGAGAGTATAAGGATACTGGATCCGGGTTCTTGAGCATCTTCTCTCTGGGGGGATGTTGGGTCAGGGTAGATGCATTTAGAGGGAGAGTGAAGCTTTCAATAAGCTTCTCTAAGTGGAGCAGAAAGCCCTCTGAGCTCGTGAAGGAGATTATGGGGTGGAAATAAAGTTAATAGATATTAGGTTTTCTGAATAAGTAGGGAGTAGAAGGATGAATATTGAGGAGTATAAGAGGAGCCACATTTTCGGAATGGATTATGGAACAAGCATGTTCAAATATGGACCTATAACTCTCGGAGAATATCCAGAGATTGTTGAGAATAGGGGATACTTCATAGATAGGAAGTCGATAGTATACAGGCTGATGGGGGTTGATAGAGATATAGTGGTTGGGGAGGAGCTGCCTACATACCTGGAATCGAAGGAGGATCTCTCTAAATTGATTTATCCGATGAAGAATGGTGTAGTTGAGAGAGGTGATGGAAGAGCATGGAGAGTGGTGGAAGAGATAACGAGGTATGGTCTTCAGAATTTTCCCCTTCCTGAGGATGAGATGGGATATTTTCTGGTAGCATCCATATCAGCAGTTTCACCCCGCTATATGTACGAGCGGATTTTTGATATCTTCAGGAAGATAGAGGGGGGATGGATCCACTCCGCTACAATTATACCACAACCCTTAGCTGTCGCGATATCTCACAAGATACCGACGTGCACCGTTATAGAGTCGGGGCATGGAAATACTCAGATATGCCCTATTTCCAGATATCCCATAAGGGGGGCGATATTCGCCCTGAATAGAGGTGGCTCTGATGCAAATAGTTTGATGGCTGAGATATTGAAGGATGCAGGGTATGGTGATCTGGCCCAAGAGGAGAATTTGGTGAGGAGAGTGAAGGAGGAGGTGGGACTCATACCCAGAAATTTGGATGAGGCAATAGAATTCGCAAAGGGCAATCCAGAGAAGGTGAGGGCAGAAGTTAAGATACCGGATACGAGGATAAGGATAGTTCTGGAGGAAGAGGCTTGGACTAGGTTTCTACCTGGAGAATATATCTTCAACCCAAATCACGAGATCTTTGAGAGCTATTTTAGGAGAGGTATGAGTAGACCGAGGAATCTCCGGATTGGGAACGTAACCTTTGAGGGAATGAAGAGTCTCGGAGACGCTGTTGCAGAGTCTATAGAGAGATGTCCTGTGGAAATTCAGCCGAATTTATATAAGAACATACTTCTTTCAGGCGGAAACTTCAGTTGGAAGGCGCCTGAAGGGCTAAAACCATATGCTGTAGACGCTGTGGAGAAGATGAGTATCCAGTTGTCAGAGTTCGGGATAGAGGGAATCCAAGTATTCATGAGTAGTTCGCCTCAGTTCTCTGTGTGGAGAGGATGTGTTCTCTACGGCTATGCTGTGCCAGCAGATTATGAGTGGAGTTGGGAAATAATGGAGGGGTGGATGAAGATAGGGACATAACCATGGTTAGAACAGTGGGAGAGTTCTTCATAAATAGAGGGTTCAGGTACGTTGGAGATGAAGATGGAATTCAGATATATGAGGATAGCTTTCGTGTCTTTGTTATAGAACTGAAGGTGGAGGAAGCTTGGAGTGGAGGGATCCTGAAGGCAGTGCTTAAGGCAATATCCCTGAGTGGAAGTGGAGAAATAGTGTATATAGCACTCCCTAGGAGTGTTGCAAGACATGTGGATGGAAAGCTTCTCTGGGATAGAGGAATAGGTCTTCTGGTCCTTGGGGAGGAGGTTATAGAAGCTGTGAAGCCTCGGGGGAAGATTGAGGAGATCAGGGAGGAATTGATGGGAACAGTTATACAACTCGAGAGGGAGAGGAGTGAGGGTAGACTCTTAGAGGCGATAAAGAAATTGGAGGAGAAAATTGATACACTTGAGACGACTCTTCGGCAGATAGAGCGTGGGAGACCTATTCAGCCTACGAGGACTAGGAGGGAGGAGGGAGTTGAGAAAGAAGCTGTGAAGCATGAGGTTAAACCCACCATTAAACCTACCACAAAGATAATCGAAACCGCTGACTTCATGAAGGATAATCCATGGATAGAAATTCTATCTAAGAGGGGAAAAGAGAAAGTGAAGTACACCTAAATAGTGGAAACAGAATAGAATCTTTATGGTTCGGACAGTTTTCTGGAGAGGAGAGTATCTTGAGGTTTTAGATCAGAGCAGACTTCCCCATGAAGAGAAGTGGATCAAGCTGAGGAGCTACCAAGAGGTTGTGAAAATTATTAGAGATATGAAAATAAGGGGAGCACCTCTCATTGGCGTAGTAGCAGCATTCGGTGTGGTCTTGGCGAGTAAACAATATGAAGGAAACAGGCTAGAAGAGCTGAGGAAGACAGTACTTAGGGCAGTGGAAGAGTTAAAGAATACTAGGCCGACTGGGAGAAATCTCTTCTGGAGTTTAGACAGAGTTCTGAGAAGTGCAGATGATTCGGAAAGCATCGAGGAATATAGGGAGAGGTTAGAGGATACCGCAGTGAGAATAATGGAGGAAGATGTTGAGTGCAACAGGAGGATAGGTGAGTATGGAATTGAGATAGTTAATGAGGAGGAGGTTATACTTACACATTGTAATACTGGATTGGGAACTGTGGATTATGGAACCGCATTGGGAGTTATAAGGACGGCATGGAGGAGGGGGCTAGATATAGAGGTGATTGCCACTGAGACTCGCCCTAAGTTGCAGGGTGCAAGATTGACTGCTTGGGAGCTAAAGAAGGAGGGCATACCATTCAGACTTATAACAGATTCGATGGTTGGATATGTAATGAAGGAGGGGTTAGTAGATAAGGTAATTGTAGGGGCAGATAGGATATTGCTGAACGGTGATGTGGCCAATAAGATTGGGACACTTACAATAGCGATTGTTGCACAGAGATATGGTGTACCATTCTATGTTGCTGCCCCTGTGTCCACCATTGATCCTAAGTCAAGTGAGATACCTATAGAATTCAGAGATGAAATAGAGGTTCTGGAGTGTATGGGTGTCAGGACTGCTCCTGAGGGATGTAGAGCTCTGAACCCAGCTTTCGACGTAACAGATAATAGTCTCATAACCGGCATAATTACGGATAGGGGAATCGCTTATCCTCCATATTTAGAGAGTCTGCAGAAGATTCTCAGGGAGTGCTAAAGAGAGGAATTATTACCCTCTGTAGTTCATCAGCTTGTTTGGGCTTGATCCATCCCCTTGAAACCATCTCCATCAATCCAGCTCTAATTTTCTCCTTATTTTCAGGGTCCTTGAAGATGGATTTGGAGGCCGCAAGGTTCGACAGTTCATTTTGGAGAGCTTCATCCCGCGTCAGAGAGGCTTCCAGCTGGGACTTAAGCAGCTCAAAGGTGGGGCTGAGGAATCTTAGAGGAATCTTTGTCTTCTCAAATGTCGGAGATGGAGGAGAAGAGACATCTATAGTAATTGGGGGATAAACAAGGAACCTAGCACCTTTAGGAGATTCAAGTTTACAGACATATATAGGAATGTTGAGCACTATCTTTTTGGGTAGAGCACCTTCGAATTTCTTTGCTGGAAGCTTAAAGCCGAAGTTGTCCATCCACTTAGATATAGAGCTATTGCTCTCCTGTAAAGAGGAAATCTTTATGCTCAGCTCCTCTGTCAAGGTATTAAGTCGAGATATCCACATATTGAGCTCAGCTTCCTTAAATGTGAACTCTGTATTTGCAGACCTCAACTCATTTCTTTTCCTTGATATAGCGTTAGAATAATATTCCTTGAGATTTTGGAGAATTTCCTCTCTCTCATGATGTATGGAGGCAATTCTATTATTTAGTTCATCACGTAGTTTCATCGATTCGGAGGCGAGACCCTTAAACTTGTCTCCAAGATAAGTATATCTGGAGGATTCTTTGTCCCAAATTTTGAACCATTCATTTAAGCGTCCTATAATGTTTTCATAGCTTTTGTTTATGGACTCCAGCTCATTACCCTGCATTTTCTCCAGTTGTTTGATCTCCTTCTCCACGCTTCGCTCCAGTTTTTTATACCGAAGGTTAAAAGACTTCCTCTCTTTTTCTAGATCTTTATTCAGTGCTTTAATCCATGATTGTGTTTTAGTGGAAATAGTCTTTATGAGTTTCTGAAGCTGCTGAAGCTCCTTCTCTATCTCCTTCTGAAGTTTCAGGAAGTTTTTGAGTGCGGTAGAGCTCTTATCCAGAGGTACACGCATCTTTAGAATAGGTTCTTCAGGTTTATACTCAATTACATTGGTGAGTATCTCTGCTGGGAGATGAGGATCCACTATTAATCCTTGAAAGGTTATGGTTTTTGTCTGATGGAATTGATTATAATGCTCAACCAGCTGACTGAGGAGCTCGATATACTTATTCACTTTATCCTTTTGAGGGGAGAGTTTCCCAATCTTCTTCTCCGCCTCTAATGGGTTATACGGTATATTTCTCTGGAATTGGTAGGAGAATATGCCGAGTGAGTCGAAAGGCATATACAGGTTTTCAGCTGTCTTCTTCAGGAAGATGAAGGGCCAATTCACCTTCAATATGAAGGAGTAATTCTCAACTGTTCGATCTAGGAAACCGCCCTTCTTTCTCACGCTCTCTACATGTGTGATTATCAGAACTTTCTCCAAATTTTCATCTATAGGCTTTATTTTGCCACTTGATTCAGCCATTGAGGAGTAGGCTACTGCATAGCTCATAACTGAAATAATCTCGGTATGAATGTATAAGTTTTATTTATTGTTCCTTTGAATTTGAAACTTCATTGTTTTAATCTCTGCTTTCTTCATTTTCACTGTTATCAGATTCTCATCTACCTCTATCTTTTTAGGATCTACATATAGACCCCATTCCATCATGTCGGTTTCAACACCTGAGGATATTGGGAGAGATGTTTCTATCAGGCATTCCACGTCTCCCTTGAGGTGTGAGTCATATATTCTCATTACCAGCGTGTCGTTATCTTCACAGGGCTTGAACCCAG
>NJEE01000036.1 GCA_002255045.1 Candidatus Bathyarchaeota archaeon ex4484_205
TGGAGAGATGGGAAGCTGAAAGAAAGCTGGCCTTCAGGCGTCTCTTAACCAGACTATCTCGTGAGGGACTTAATCAAATGAGGTATGTTCAATGGTTCCAGACTGAGGAGTTTCATGGCATGGGTTCCAAGACCATTGGAAACTTCTGTTCCTACTTAAGGTTTCAAAGATTCATCGACCCCGATAAGTACCTCCTAGGGATAATGCCTCTCTTGAAGGTGATCCCAGGATACGGCGAGCTTAAAGAAAGCTATGTAAAAATATCTGTACGTGCTCCCAAACCTCTAGAGAAAAAGATCAAAAGAGGGGAAATGCCGTCCATAACTTCCTTCCTAATAGAACTCTCTTCTGCTCTAGGAGGTTTTGCAGACGGTCATCCAGTAGCGGCATCAGCAGTAATACCAAGGGATAAAATAAACATTTTCTTAGAGAGAATAGACCTCCATATACAGAAAAACCTCTGACCTCATTCTCATGCATTTGAAGATAACAAACTCGAAAGCATAGGTAATGAATATAAGGATGATGATGCGTAAATTATCCCCTCCTAATCTCAATCATATCTTAGATAAGCCAAGAACAGTCCATATGCCTATAATCGGTTAGAGAACTCATAATTTCTATCTATAAACGCTCATCAGAAGTTGCTCTAGATATGTGACTTCTCCTAAAAAGCAACTGTCTCTATCATTATAATCTGATGTACACGAGAAAAGAAAGGAAAGAGATTTTTAATCTTTTAATTGGATAAGAAATATCTTCTAGTTCCTCTATTCTCATATCTAGTTTGGTGTGTGTTCCAATGAGCTATATGTTTGAGTTTCATAATCCTGTTAAGATAATTTTTGGAAGAGCCTCCTCTGAGAAAATTCCTAGCCTCATCGGCCTTCTTAAAGGAGAGCACTCCTCAGTCGCTATTTTTACTGGGAAAACAGCGACTAGAAAACTTGTGGAGAGGATGAACCTACGTGAAAATCTGGAACAAGAGGGGTTTATTCCACACCTTTTCAGCAACATCGAACCAAATCCAAGCTCAGATACGATAAATAAAGCTGCCTCATGGCTTAAGGACATCTCCGCAGATATAATAGTCTCTGTGGGGGGTGGTAGTGTAATAGATGCAGCCAAAGCTGCAAGTCTAGTTGCCACAAATGGTGGATCTGCCTGGGACTATGTTAAGAAACCTGAGGATGAAGGTCCCATAAAGCAGCCATCCAGAGAGATTATCCCAATAATTGCTGTTCCCACAACCTCTGGTACAGGGAGTGAAGTCACACCTTATTCTGTTGTTACTAATACTGAGTTGGAACTTAAGAGACCAATCTCAACACCCTACATCTATCCAAAATATGCTATAGTAGACCCAGATCTCTGCAATATGCCCAGAAAGCTAACTGGTATGACCGGTCTGGACGCACTCGGTCATGCCATAGAGTCCTTTTTCTCTCTTAGAGCCACACCACTGTCTGAACTATTTGCAATGAAGGCAATCGCCCTAATCTTAAGATGGTTGCCGGAGGCTGTTTCCTCTCCCACCCCCGAATCTCGAAGTAATATGGCTCTGGCATCTAATCTAGCTGGATTAGCAATCTCGCAGACAGGTACAATAGTAACGCATGCACTCTCCTATTATCTAACTATAAAATTTGGTATACATCATGGATATGCTGTTGGTCTACTAACCCCCTCCGTACTGAAATATCTTCATGAAGCCTCTACAAAGAAATATGAGGATCTCACACACCGGTTGGGAGAAAACCCATTAGATTCCGTCATCTCCCTCTTAGAGGAAATCGGTCTTAGGAGATCTTTACATCAATTCGGAGTTGAGGAGGAAGACCTAGTGATGGCTGCTTCAAAGGCCTCAAGGTCTATATGGAACATAGAGTCAACACCTGGGAACCCTGCGAAAAATCAACTACTCAAGATCCTGAGAGACGCATATTGTAATCTATAGAGTTTTGACCTCGTGCTACTTTCCAAGAGGGAGCTGAACTACTCCTCCTCCTTCAACGGATTTATATGCTGCAAGCGTGATCTCAAGAGCTTGCCTCCCATCAAAACCATCTGCCCTAGGCCTTCTTCCCTCCTCCACACATCTTATGAAATCCCATATCATCGCCTTATCTGCATCTGCCCCGCTGTATTTCCATCTCAGTCTATCTCCCTCAATTACACTCTCTACTCTAGATGCAAAGGCATCTACATATATACATCCCTTGGTGCCGATAACAAGGAGCCATACATCTCCCCATATAGGGTAAGTGCTGGGCCTAGACCAACTGCAGTCTATGCTACCTATAACACCACCATTGAAGGTGAGAGATATCAATCCTATATCATCAACCTCAAGATTCTCCCTGATATTCCTCCCCCTTACCGCGTATACTTTCTTCACTTCATCTCCTGTATACCATCTCATCAAATCTGCGGTGTGAACTGTGTGATCCATCATCGCTCCTCCGCCAGACAGCTCCTTGACTCCAAACCATCCTCCAGGATATCTCCCATGATTTGTTGCAGTAATAACCAAAATTTCTCCTATGCTTCCCCTCTCTATTAAATCCCTCACAATTACTGTGGCATCATGATACCTCATCGGGAAAGCTGTTTGCACGATAAGATCCTCCCTTTCCGCTAGAGATAGGATTTCATCAGCGTCCTCAAGCCTCGTTGTAATAGGCTTCTCTACCATTATATGTAAACCTCTCAACATGGCTTCTCTTGCATGTGATATGTGTCTCGCATTCTCGCTTGTGATTATCACCGCATCTAACTTCTCTCTTGCGAGCATTTCCCTCAGATCACTGTAGATAGCTATGTCTGGAAACCTCGATTCGAGAGCTCTCCTCCTCTCAGGATCCTCCTCAAAGATTGCTGACAGCTCTCCCTCCTCTATTTCACTCAGAGTCCTCAGATAGCTCCACGCATGCATATGTGCAAAGGATACTATACCTATCTTCAGAGGGTCATTCATCATATGCTCCCTCCATTTAATGGAAGCCGTACAGGTCTCCCCTCTTCCACAGATCTTATTGCCGCCAATGCAACCTCCAAACTCTTCCTGGCTTCAAGCCCTGTTACCAAAGGTTCCTCACCACTCTCAATACAATTTAGAAAATGTTCTATCTCCAAGCTTATAGCATCACGCTTCAGCGGGGATATAGTCTCTCCCCCACCTTCTGTCCAAAGCTGTACCACTTCTGAAGTCTCTCTACTAAATTTTAACATCCCCCTCTCTCCGACAACCTCTAAGCCGTAGGTGAATGGATGGCTTTTGGGATGTATCCAACTGCTCTCTACAAAGGCTATCGCTTCTCCCTCGAATTTAAGGAGAACATGGAGATAGTCATGGGCATCCATGCCCTTACTCTTCAGTATTCCTCCATTGGCATATACCTCCTTCACCTCTCCAATTATCCACCTTAAGTAATCGAGATCATGTATACCCATATCTATCAGTACTCCTCCACTCTTTTCCATCTCTCTCTGCCAACCTCCCCACAGAGGGAATGAGATATATCTATAAGCTCTCGCAATTCTTGGCTCTCCTATTTCACCTCTATCTATCGACTCCTTGACTATTCTGTATTCATTCCAGAATCTCAAGCAATGCGCCACCATAAATTTCACCTTATTCCTCTCAGAAGCTTTGATCATTTTGTCAGCATCTTCTAGGGTAAGTGCTATAGGTTTTTCACATAGTACATGCTTACCATTATTCATAGCCTCAACTGCTATCTCGCAATGCGTGAACGTAGGTGTACATACATCTACGATGTCAAATTCACATTTTTCTAAGGCCTCATTTACACTCGTATACCATCTATCTATCTTATTGCCTTCCGCAAATCCTCTAGCCTTCTCCGGTATAACGTCAACTATTGCTACTACATTTGCAAGATCTCTCCATGCTCTTACATGTGAATTAGCAATCATACCTGCTCCCACGATACAGACAGAATATCCTCCCAATTTTCTCAGTAAGGGAATGAAACCCAAAAATAAAAAAATTCTTGGCTTTATTCCATGCGAAAAACTATTATATTCTTGATCTTTGGAGAGTGATACAAGCAATGCCTAAGATGTTGGCAGTACAAATCGATAATCTTTGGAAGAAGTATGGTGATATTGAGGCTCTTAAAGGCGTCTCTCTTCAAGTCAGAAAAGGTGAGATATTCGGTCTATTGGGGCCAAATGGAGCTGGAAAATCGACACTAATGTCCTGCTTGCTTGGTCTCGTAGAGCCAGATAAGGGAACAATAAAGCTTCTTGGAAGAGATGTAAATGATGGTGTAAAGAGGAAGATAGGGTTCTGTCCGCAGGATATTCTTCTCTACAATAGACTTACAGGGAGGGAGAACATATGGTTCTTTTCAACCTTATACCATGTATCACAGAAAGATTTTGCAATTCAGTTACAAAGACTCATCAAACTTCTGGATATGAAAGATTTTATCGACAGACGTGTAGAGAGTCTTTCCGGTGGTATGAAACGTAGGATAAATCTGGCTGCATCTCTCATACACAATCCAGAGCTATTGATTCTAGATGAACCAACCGTAGGCTTAGATCCTGAGGCGAGAAGAGAGTTCTGGAGCTTCATACGACTTATAAAGAAGGAGGGAAAGACAGTTCTTCTCTCAACTCATTATATGGATGAAGCTGAAGAGTTATGTGACCGCGTAGCTATAATTGACAAAGGGGAGATAAAAGCTGTCGGCAGTCCGCAGGAGCTGGTTGAAAGATACGGCGGGCTGAAGTATCTTGTTATTCATGTTCCAACTATTTATATTGATGTAGCTATAAACAAGCTCGCGCACCTTGGCGTAAAGCTTGAGGCCGGGCAACTTGTAAAGAGAACTGAAGTTCCAGAGAAAGATTTAAGGGAAATAATGAAGTTTGCACAATCTGAAAAGATTCCTATTCGACGTATTGAGATAAAGAACCCCGATCTGGAGGATGTATTCCTTAATATAGCTGGGAGGAGGTTACAGGGAAATGAGTAATGAAATATGGGGTATACTGATTAAAGACTTGAAAAGTTTTCTACGAGAAAAAGAGGTACTATTTTGGTACGTAGCATTTCCTTTGATGCTCATGTTTCTATATTCAGCCATCTTTGGAGGGGAATCATCCATAACATTAGATCTCGGTGTAGTGGACTACTCTCAAGATGAGCTCAGCAACTCCATTGTAAAGGCTCTAAATGAAACGAAGATCTTTGACATGGCTATTTACGATAATACCTCTGCTGGTCTAAGCCTCTTAGATGAACGGAAATTAGATATTCTACTCGTGATACCTGAAGGGTTATTAGAAAATATTACTAGAGGGCGCCAATCTTCTCTCAAAGTATATATAGAATCGTATAACCCAAATACTGCTCAACTGAGTAAATCAGTAATAGAAGGATTTTTCATAGAGTTTAACCGGAATATGCGAAAACGTCTCCTTGACGAGATGGCGAAGTATATGCCTTCAAACCTTTCTTATAATGGATACACCTTTACCAGAGAAACCTTAATAGGCTTCATGATTTCCTTCAGCGAACCTCTAAATGTCTCTTCAGTAGAATATATTCGTGGAGGCCGAACGGTCACATATAAAGAGTTCTTACTAGCAGGGTTGTTTGGATATATTTTCCTCTTTTCCGGTATGAGTGGTGTAGCCTTCATGTTGGCTGCAGAGAAAGTAGAAGGTCATATCAAGAGGATAAAAGCATCTATAGCCAAACCAATAAACATACTCATAGGTAAAACACTGGCAGAGCTTCTTCTTGTCTTATTAAATGTAGCAATAATAATAGGTACCTCAATTATTCTACTTCGTCCTGCAATCTATCTAGATTTTATTGTTCTCACCCCTCTAATAATTATTGGTGCAGTTAATGGTATAGCCATTGGACTTCTCCTTGCTACTCTTTCTCCTTCTCCCAGAGCTGCAGGCTCCGCAAGTATAGCTGTAGCCACCTTCCTACAATTTTTTATAGGCTTATACTTCCCCCTTGAAATATTCCCAGCATTCCTCAGAGGTATCGCCGAGGCAATCCCCTTCACAAAAGTAGTGGAAGCTATTCGTCTTTCTCTCCTAGAAGGTGTCGGATGGGAGAAGATTTACCCTGACGTATTTCCGCTCATAGTTCTGGGAGTTATTCTCTATTCTCTTTCTGTTCTTTCATACCGGAGATGGGTTAAAAAATAGAAAATCGTCAAATTGTCGCTTTAACCCTAGGAAGTCAAAATCCTCCAAGCATCCTATCTATACTTCTTTAGACGCGATTGGTATAGCTCCAGCAACTTGTAAACTTTAGCTATAGTAGAGAATTTCTTCAATGAACCGAAATGAATAATATCGAAATCCTCCATGACATAAGATAAAGTAGCAGATAAAAGGGACTTCCTTACATTACGAGAAATTTCTTTAAATTTCTTAGTAATAGGCCCTGAAATGGGTATACAAAGTGGAAACTTATACATATTCCTAAGTTGAGAGGCGGCTATAATTGCAAGTGGGATGCTTCCTATATCAATTGTTGTGAGGAGTATAATTCTATTCTCATTTATAGAGAAATAATCAGCCTTCTTCAATAATTCCTGTGCTTTCTCCACATACCCCTCTGGAAGTGGATTTCTCGGATTAAAAACTTGAATGACTACCCCTACATCCATATTACTGACCTTTTCAAACTCCTCATCGTTACTCATGTAGTTTAATGTTGAATAATAGATTCTATCCTTCAGATCTAGATCTATAGCTAGTCGTGTAGCCTCCAACCTTAATTCTGGGTTGAAAGAGCTTATCCAAAGAGGTAATTTAATGGATGTTGAAACTACATCAAGTATCTCTTGAGCCATCCTGAGAACAGGAATCTCTACATCCACTGCCAGAGAAATATTCATCTTCTCGGAGAGGTTGTATATCTTTTTTAAAAGTTCAGACAGCCTCTCTTTATGTAAGACCTCCCTATCTATATCTATGAAAGGATCATTATGATATAAGATACTTCCAACAAGAGTCGTCAATGGTAATAAGAAGAAACCTTAAAGAAATTGATAACATTTACCCAAGAGGATATCAACTTTCCTTAAGTCATCTATTTTAAATAAATTGTCATAAGATTCTATTACTTTTCTTAGCATATTCCTTCAGAACATAAATGAACTGGAGGGATGGGTTAGAGCCGTCATGATATTCCCTTCGAATTGGAGTGAGAAAGAGAGTTAGAGGGCCGTTTGGGAATCTGATTCTGGATGCTCTGTCTTAGGATTATGTTCTAGTGGCCCGAGCCAAATGAGCACCTGAAAAAGTAATTCTGTACAAACATGTTTTGAAGAATATCTCTATTCCAATTATTACTGGAATTACCTCAAGTATTGGGAGTGTTATAGGTGGCGTTTCAACCACAGAGACCGTCTTCGAATGGTATGGAATGGGAAGATTCATGGTAAGATGATTTTGAGTGAATTGAGTTGACTTAATGTACAAGCTACCTTCTTCTTAGGCCTCGTTGCTTACAGTATTTGAGGGCCTCATAGCTGAGATTGTATATGGTCTTATTGATCCACGTGTGAAAGATGGTGGAAAGGTGTAATGAGAAATGATAGTGAAAAAGAGAGAAAGTCGAAGAATTAAGTTAATGCGGCTTAAGTGCTTCATAGACGAATATAAGAGGAACAAACTTGGCTTACTTGGTATTTCCATTTTCCTGTTCTTCGTTGGGCTTTCCACCTTTGTACCTATAATATCCCCTGTAGATCCGATCATTGATAATCTTGCCGATTCCATAGTTCCTCCTGATTGGATCGTTATTTTCGGAGGCGAATACGGAGACTTCCGCCCATAATGTGGAGATAGATTATCCCAGTTATGTGGCCTCACAGAATCTGAATCTAATATATCCTCCAACTTTATAAGTGAGCCAACTTCAAACGTTCTGACTATAGAAATTAAATCTCCAATTGTTTATGAAGGTTATAGGCCACTACGCACCTTCAATATGGAGATTCTAAGTAAAAAAGCAAAGAACTTACATGTGTTTCTTGAGATATTCTTCAAAAAACCCTCTGGTCAAATTGTTAAAGTTTGGGATGACTCCATACAACCTCTTTTCCAAACTAATATCGAGAAGGGTCTCACTACATCTATAACTACACATGTAAATGACTACTACTTCTGTTCGCAATGCAATATAATCTATTCACCGAACCTGCAGTAATTGCAAGAACTGTATTTAATGAGAGGGGAAATTTATATTCTAATTGTGAATTTCACAACATCCAATGTAAAGAAGTTCTACTCAGAAGGTGGCTCCACTTTTCTCATTTTAAACTTTAAGATTCTGGGCTTACGGTGTAACCACTCTTGGAACAGATAACTGGGGAAGAGATATTTTCTCCCAGATCGTCATGGAACTTGGATGGCGACAACTGTAGGAACAATTGCGTCTCTATTCTCTTCCTTAATATCTGCAATGCTCGGTATTATTGCTGCATATTATGGTGGTGTGTAGACGAGTTCTTGATGAGGTAATGAACCCTCGATTGAAAAGAAGGAGATAGAACCTCTCTCGAAAAGAATTTAATTTTTCCCATGGTTCTTCATGTTGATGGGAAAGAAAGACAGGAAGATATTCATTATAGATATTGATGGTGTAATCTGTGAGAACATACCGAATGAGGAGGCTTGGCGTATGCTAGATGCGGAACCGATACCTGGGGCGAAGGAGACTATAAACAGATGGTATGATGAAGGTCACTACATATGTTTCTTTACAGCAAGAACAGATGAACATAAGGATGTAACCATAGAATGGCTTAGAAAACATGGCTTCAAATATCACCAAATAATCTTCAATAAACCAAGAGGTGGAAATTATCACTACATAGACGACCTACCAGTAAGAGCTACACGTTTCAAAGGAAGATTTACACGTTTTATTCGTAAATTGAAGGAGATAGAAATATTTGAGGAATAGCCTAAATCTCTCAAAACCTCCTTCCTAAACCTCCTCTGAAATCAAGTGGAGCAAATATATGTATCTCAGTGTCTCCATAAGATGAAGCTCCGCCTTCCTACCCAGATATTTTGTGAAACTCGGCCACCTATGAATTCCCCTCATTCTCAGAATTGATCGTGACTTCTCAAGCTCTAGATATATAGTTCTCAAAGGATACCTTACTTCCCAGCCAATAGATGAGAGAATATTCTCAAGTTGAGTTCTCATTCCACAAAATTTCGCAACCTCCTCTGCAACCTCTATTATTCTCCCTTCCTTACGAAGGCCCTCCACAACATAAGTTATAGAACGAGCACCAAGCTCCTCCAATATACTTCTAAAACTATCTAAATCATATATGAGAAATTTATAAGTGGGATCATCAATATATTTCGAGATTTTACCCAGAAAAAGATCTTCCAACCCCCTAGAATAATACTCCTTCACAACCTTAGTAAGCTGATAGTTCTCACCATCAAATATGCCTAAATATCCCAGACATACCTCTCCACCATCATCTAGAGGGAACAAAAGCGTGTGGATAGATACCAGATGGAGTGCTGTAGAAGGCTTAGGAATGTAAATTTTCCTATTTCTCACTTCCACTTCTATCCTTCTCTTAAGGGTAAGATACTCTATAGCCCTCAGGGCAGCTTCCTCCGCAAGCTCCCACCGTACACCCCATCCTGTAAGAGTTGTGAAGGCAGCTTCATCAACCTCCCTAATGAGAATAAGCGTTAAGAGATCTGGTTCAATTCTCCTAATTTGTTTACTCACATCTTGCCAATCTATAATATCCAGCAGCCCTGCCGCTTCCTCCTCATGAATTGCCAGAACCTTTCTTCCACCCACATTTGACAAGCTATAGGCAAATGTGTCCAGAGCTAAGGCGTAACTTATTCTTAATACAACCATAAGATAGGCAAGTCCAACTCTCAAGTATTCAAGATCCTCCTTGGGCTCTATCTCTACCTCCTCACTATAGGTGAAGTCATTATAGCGTCCTCCTGTTGAAGTAACTATTGGTAGGAGATGGACCTTTCTAATTGGTATC
>NJEE01000097.1 GCA_002255045.1 Candidatus Bathyarchaeota archaeon ex4484_205
TCTCAGAAACTTCTTTTGCTATTTTCATTGCATCTCCTTCGAACGGAAACCCAAATATCGCTAGGTTCATATCGAAAGCCTTAGATAAGGGAGCAGCCCTAGCTAAAGCTCTGAAATGTGCCTCGTGAAGCCTTAGTTTATCGTAGGTGTTGTATAATCCCAGAGTTGCCCTCCTCAACCTCTACACCTCTGAGCCCAGAAGCTATTATGTGAGCTACTCTGAGAGCTTCTGGAACTAGGCTCCTAGTAGAAGTCGATCTGACTATTTCTTCTGCATCTTCCTTCGATATTCCACTTATTTGCATGTAAACAAATTTCCCCCTCTTTGTCTCTACTTTGTATATTTTCCCGGCATTTTTCATTCTTTTAAGCTTGTTCTCCCAATTTTTCACCCTTCTTATGGCTAGTTTTATCTTTTCTAGGTCAGGCATTCTTCTAGAGACAGCAATCACTGGCAATCCCGTTAGTTCATATAGTTCTCGTATGTCTACTACGTTAAATCCTCCAAAGGTAATCCCATCTAGGACGATTACCCTGAGCTGTTTCAGATGCTTCGATTTCAATATCATCTCAGATATTCTCTCGGTAGAGTCCTCTCCATCCACTTCAACCGTGGTGAACATGACACCATCTAGCCAGAATCCACCTCTGAAAACGACGCCTACTACTAGTGCCCTCCCCTCTCGCCTAGGAATGAAAGGTCCATCGTCCACTCCTAAAACCCTAATTTCTTCCTTTATCCTCCAAAACTTAATAGGATGAACGGAATTTCTCTCTGAATTCTCTTGATACATCCACTACCCTCTTCACAGCTCTTTCTAGAGCCTTGATTACCTCCCCATTCTTAGTCCTCACAAGTAGCTTCATGTTTCCAAGATATGGATGGTCTTTAGCGTAGCTAGCGACTTCAACGTCCTCGTCTTCATATAGAGCGTCCCTCAGAGCTCCAAGAAGGGTGTAATCCTCTCCCTCTATCTCTAGCTCTATTTCCTTTTCCTCGAACTTTAGGATTTTCACCTTTATCAGAACACCCCCTTTCCATAATCTAGGGAGATCTTCCTGTTCTCCTCAGAACCGCAGTTTCTGCAATATAGCCTTATTCCTCTTTTCACCAGCGTACTTCTGCAGTTAGTACAATACGCTTTTATCACACCATATTTCTCTCCAACAGTGGATAGTTGCACGGGATTCCTCCTAGAGTTTATTACCTTTGCCTTGACTATGTCTCCCGGTTGGAATTCGGCTGATAAGTCGTTTATGTATCTATCGCTGACTTGGGAAATGTGTATTCCACCCAGTATTGGTATCCCAAGTAATTCGGTTTTTTCCCTCCCTTCCTTCTTAACCAGGTCTATTCTCACTAGAATCGCTTGGTTTCTGACATCCTCCACTCTCCCTATGACGTCATCTCCATTAGAAATTGTTATAGGAGTCCTAACCTTTGGATAAACACTTATTTTCTTATTCTGCATGTCTATCAACACTATTCCTGCCACTTTCGAGAATATCTCCCCCCCTTCCTCATAGGTCCCTTCTCCAGGAATGAATTCCTCTATTACTCCCAGAAAATCTCCTGGAACAACGAACTCCCCACTAACTACGTCTTTTTTCTTCATCTCTAGTCCTCCTTATGACGTAGAGCTCTACTGGGAACTCGTGTATCTCCTCTCTATGGAAGGGAAACACCCTCCTCATCTGGAACATCATTGGTATAACGTTTAATACCTTTCCCTTGCTACCTATTTTGCCCTCTATGAAATTTCTATTTCCAGCTTTATGGAGAGAATTCTGCAGTACAGTGTCCCCTTTACCGAAATACTCTTCTATTGGTGATACTATCCACTCGACTTCAACACCAAGTCTCTTGGAATTCCTCCTAGCTATTTCCACGGATACAGGATCTACGTCAACACCTATTACTTTCTCAGCGCCCAAGAGAGCGGCACCCCACATCCCAAATCATGTACTATCTTTCCTTCTATGTCTCCTCTGTTAAAAGCTAGCATTAGCATTTCAGAAGCGATCCGTGGTGGAGTAGGATATTGTTCCAGTATGAGATTTGGATTCTCTTTTTTCTCCAACTCCTCAAGTATAATTTCTAGTTTCCTACCACTCAACCTCTGAGATCTCATCCATGACATATTCGTCTCTCCTACTCATTCTAAACTGGCCCCTCATAGCTCCTAGTATTACCCCAAAACTATTAGACCTCTTTGCTCTGAATATAGAGTGGAATCTCATCTTTAGGAACCTTTCAGCCTCCTTTTCCACATTTATCTGTTCACAGGTAACCGGATTCAATGACAACACTTCCTTTCCCGTGGATATCCTAGCTCCTATGGGATGGAAGAGTCCGTCTCCCAGAAAGATCAATTTTCTCGATTCCACTCTAGCGGCTGAGAAGTCACAACCTAAGACTTGCCCAAGTCCTCGAGCGAGCCTACCCCTCTTTAATTCCACGCGGTCCTTGAATCTCTTCTTAACTTCGTATGCCAACTTCAGAAATTGGGCGTTTGTAATCACACCAACTTTACCACTCTCAGACCTTATCTCTTCTTCTATTATGGAGAAGACATCCTCTGAGTAACTCAGTTGGTTCACTTTAAACAGCTTCAATTTAACACACCTCCAGGTTAACGTTATCTCGCTAATGAGGCGATTCCTTGATATACCTCCCGCCTCACCCAGACTCGAAGGGAGGGGGAATGAGGAGGGCCATCCACTCCACTTTGATCGTTGCAATTCCATTAGTTCTTCTTGCCACACCCATACTTTGTTCAGCCCTCTGTGAAATAGAGGGAATAAAAATAGACAATGGAAACATATTTCTAAAGATAAGAAACGTCTCAGACAGAGAGGAAGTTTTCAGGATTTACGCAGACTCAAATGGAGAGACGTTCTACTATGGGGAATTTCTCCTATCTCCATTAGAGAGGAGAGAAATAATCATAGGAGACACGTCTTACCCGGAGATCAAAGTCAGATGCGTCTCACAGAACGGGGAAAGTAGAGAGGCTTCATTCAGAATATGGGGCAATCAACTGCCGAAGATACTCCTTTTGTTTTCTAGTCTTATAATAAGCCTCTTTCTCCACAGAAGACTGATGAACAAGATGACTAAATTGGAGAGCCATAGTACTGTAGGAATCTCTTCTTCACTTCTCTCCATCCAGGAACATTTGTTTGGGCTCCCACTTCTTCCACTATAAAGCTAGAGACACAATTACCTATCTTGGCAGATTCAACAGGCTCATATCCTCTCTTTCTGCTTATCACGTATGCAGCTCTAAAAGCGTCTCCTGCTCCAGTCGGATCTACTACTCTAGTTCTCACGGCTTTAGCGAATCCAATTAATTCCCCTTCCTCAAAGACTTTTGCCCCCAATTCGCTGGTTACTACCAATTCACATGTTGGGAGCTCTCCGTAGATTCTTAAGAAGTATTTGAATTCTTCAGCATTTAGAAACAAAACCTCAGTTTTCTCTAAGACCTTAGAAAAGTCGTCTTTAGTCCAAAGAACTATGTCGGGCCCAGGATCTATGAATACTCTCTCCGATACATCTGACACACCTATGCAGAATTCTGGGGATCCAGTGATGATTAGGAAGTCCTTTCCATCAGGTATATCTTCTAGTAATTCCTCCATCATTTTAGACGCTCCCCAATAGAAATAACTTATATTTCTTCCCTCGAAGTTCAATATCCAGGCTCTGGCAGTTCTCTCTTCACTTAAGAATTTTAGATGAGCTCTAACGCCACTTGATTCTAGGTGAGACAAGTAGTCTTTGGGGAAGTCTCCCCCGACTATTCCGTATAAGTCCACTTCCTCCTCTAGCCTCGAGGCCACCACGCTAGAGTTGGCAGCTCCTCCTCCGTAGAAGAGACCAAAGCTCTCTACATATCTACCATTTTTTATCTTCATTATCTCATCTATCGCTATATGCCCCGTTACGGAGATCAATGGGCTCTCCACCTCCTCACGAGGGCAGTGTCGAATGAATAAATGGAGAGACGGTTTCTGGAGAACTTAGTTCTGAGACAACTCTTATTATCCTTTCCCTGTTAGCACCAACTAAGAGGTTTCCTCCAGAGATCAGAGTCTCTATTCTCTCAGTGTTTTCTCTTAAAGTTAAACACGGGGTCCCTAGGAATAAAGCCTCCTCTTGAATCCCACCAGAATCAGTTAAAACTAACTTGGCTCTAGCTAGCAGTGAAATAAACTCCATATATCCCATGGGATACCTCACTTCTATGCCTTCTAGATCTACTCGGAATTCAGCACAACGTTCTCTAGTCCTAGGGTGTATTGGGAAGACAACCCTAATCGGAATTTCTTTAGCAGCATCCACTATCTCCCTGAGCCTATTTGGATCGTCTACGTTCTTAGGTCTGTGAATAGTCAGGACAGCGTAATCTTCCTTATCAATATTCTTTGGAGTTATTCCGAGATTCTCACATACGGAAACCAATGAGTCTATCAAAACGTTGCCTGAAAAACGAATTCTGTCTTCAGGGATACCCTCAATCATTAGGTTCATGGTAGAGCTCTCTGTCGGAGAAAACAATAATTGCGAAATGTGATCCACTAGAATTCTATTTACCTCTTCTGGCATCCCAAGATCAAATGATCTGTATCCCGCTTCCACATGCGCAACAGGTATTCCCGTCTTTATGGATGCCAAGGCTCCAGCTAACGTACTATTCACGTCTCCGATCACGACAGTGACATCCGGTTTCTCTCTTTGGAGAACTCTCTCCATTTGGATGATGCATCTGGAGGTCTGTTCAGCATGACTCCCCGAGCCTACTTTCAAGTTTATTTCTCTCACGAAGTCTCTTATCCTCAACTCATCGAAAAACACTTCGCATAGCTCAGCGTCGTAGTGTTGTCCTGTATTAACTAGAGATACCTCCATTTCCTCCTCAGAGAAGGCTCTGAGTAATGGATAGGCCTTCACGAAATTCGGTCTGGCTCCCACTACTAGGCAAACCCTCTCGACCAATACCCTCACCTTTATACTTATGGGCGATGTTCTCTGGAAGAGGGGACATAGCCATCAAGGTAGTGGTTTCGATAGGATTTCTGGTAGCAATGGGCATCTTGGCATGGCTAGGATGGATAATGTTTTCCATAAAACCAATAGAGGAAATCCCAGAGCTGAAAGAAGAAACAAAAGGAGATTAGCCTTTCATTAGTCTTCGTCTCCACTCCTCGCTGAGACAGTATATATAAGCTCTTCCCTTCCTTCTACAAACCCTCACGACCCCTTTGTTTCTGAGTCTCTTCAACGACGTTTTAGCTGTGTTGTGAGTAATCCCAAGGGACTCATATATCTCCCTTATGAGTAACCCCTCCGGCTTATTCCTGAGAAGAGTTATTATTTTTCTTTGGACCTCAGAGAACTCTCTTAGTATCTCCCCCTCGGTAACTATAACAGATCTTCCGCTTTCAGAAGAGCATCGTGAGCAATCCTTAGGGCTTCTCTTGGAGAACCTCCACTCATTTCATGTATTTTCTCAATGGCTTCATCAGTAAATGGTCTTATATCCAGTTCTGAGAAATCTCCTTTCACTCCCCTTCCTGTCCAGAAGGGGCTGCATTTTCTCCATGGATTTGGCTATCTTGTCTGGTACTCCTGACAATATGAAGGATATGTTCTCCATATCGGACAAGTTCCTGATCAGTCTACCAGTCTCCTCTGGAATCTCCGGTGCCTCATCTATCATCAAAATTAGTCTCCTATCCCTGCTACCGTTCACCCAATTCTTGAGATTCTCATAGAGAGAGACCTTGTCTCCATTAGCCATTCCGCTATTTATTCTGGAAAGTACTAGCTTCATGAACTGTTCTTGGGTAAATCCTGGTTGTTCTATGAACACTACTCTGCAATTCCCTAGGACCCTCTCTAACTCATAGTCGAAAAGCTTCAGTAGAGTGCTTTTCCCTGAACCTACAGGTCCTACAACTAGGGACACGGACTGCCCTTCTTTCAAAGCTTCTATGAACGGTCCTAGTCTTTGGTGGTCGTCCTTTCGTCTCACATATAAGCTAGGGTGTGGTAGCACGCCTCTCAGTATGAATGGATCTCTTTTCCACCCGAATTTTGAAAAGTAATCTTTTTTTACTTTCTCCTCGTATTCGTTCATGATCAGACTGAGGATGGGGGAATCTCTCTCCAAAACTGTCCCTAGGAGAATGGGTTCACTTTGAATATAAAGGTATCGACCTGAACCCATTCAATACACCCACACAATAGCGCGGGGAGATACCATGAAGGTCTGGATAGAAGTTAGCAATTCACCTCAAGTCCAGTTGTTCTCCAAAGTAATCCAAGAGTTGAGGAATAAAGGTTTCGAGATACTGGTAACTGCCAGAAAGTATGGATTTCTAGAGGACTTGTTGAACCGAAAGGGAATAGAATTCATCAGTTTGGGAAAACACGGTGGATCTTCGCTCAGAAGCAAACTCTTAGAAGGGACCAAGCGTGCCATTGAGTTGACCAAGCTAATTTCCAGAGAGAAGCCTGACGTGTTAATATTTAAACACTCTCCAGAAGCCGCTAGAGTTGCTTTTGGTCTGAAAATACCGTCTTTATGCTTAGTAGATAATGAACTAGCTAGTGCCCATAACAAACTAGTTTTAAACATATCTACTAGAGTATTAGCACCAAAAGTCACAGCTGAGTCGCTTTCCGAGTACGAGTCTATTGAATTCAGAACTTTCAATGGGGTATTCGAATTAGCTCACGTTTATGGAGAAGAAATTCCAGAAGAAATAACAAACAATATAATAATTAGGCCAGAACCAAGAAAAGCAGAGTACTTCAAGTCTAAGAGAAAATTAACTTCAGAAAAACTGGTTAAGATATGTCCAAGTGGATATAGGCCTCTAGAAATATCTAGGGATTTAGAAAAAACACTAGAAGATGGAATAAGGCTAATATCATCTTCAGCTCTCCTCATAGGGACTGGAGGGACTATGAACAGAGAGGCAGCTCTATTGGGCGTCCCTAATATAGCAGTAGAGTTGATGGACTTCCCCTCAGTGACCAAGTTATTGATTTCGAAGAGATTGATAAAGAAGATAACTCCAGAGGGATTAACAAAAGATTTACTCGTCAATACTATCATGGAGAGAAGAAGACTTAAGAAGAGAGCAGAAAGTGTTATTAAAAGCATGGAGAATCCAATACCGAGAATAATAGATGAAGTGGAACACTTGACCTGACTGACTTACTCCGAAGAGAGCTCAGGTTGAGCTAAACACAAAGTAGACCAACCATGAACTCAGTCTCGAACTCACACGTCTCGCAATGGGAAGGAATAAAAAGGACAACGAGACTAGATGGGATGGTGGAAGGGATATAGATACTTTCCGACTAAGCTCGGCATGAGAGTTCTGAAAGCATCCGATTGGGGAAGAAAGAAAATTCTCCAAGAAGTTGTGTTTTCTTATCCTCCATTCAGGGCAATAGCTAGTTATCTAAAGGGGGGTGGAAGGGACATAGGGGAACTGGGAGAATTCCTGAGAGACTGGTTCAACGCTAGCTGGTCTGAGGAGACGTATAAGGCTAAGGCTAGAGTATTGCTTTCTTGGGGGACGCAATTGAACCTTTTCAGGAAATATAAGAAGAACAAAGGGATAGTTATATATGAGCTCGGCCCCGAGGGTAGGAGGTTTCTGGAAAGGGAGAGACCGTTTATCTATACTCTGAAGACTAGCATACGAGGGAGGGATAAAGAACTTTAACTCTTATCATTTCTCTACGCTCTATTTCTGATATCCTTCCTCTGCACAGGTATTTGAGCCTCAATCTCACAGTTTCAATTTCAACCTCATCTGTTTCTGAGTGCGACAGAAACTTTCTCATACTGTGCTCCTTTTTGATTACCTCTGCTATCAATCCCTCGGTCCCTATGTTTATTTCCTCTCTGCCTATGTGAGTTAAGAACACGTTGTCTCCCTCTCTTAGCTCCATTGCACCAGTGAGATTCCTGAATCCAACTATTTCTATTGCTCTTAATTTATGTTTGATTAGGTCCTCCAATACAAACCTAGATAATCCTGTAAGAGCAACCAGCTCCAAGTCTCTCCCACCCCCTATCCATACATCATGTATGACTGTTTACCTTCTTCCATGGTTCTGTGTGTTTCCTCCATTAGTCTTGCCATCTTCTCTTCTATCTGCTTTGCTTGTTCAATTAATGGATCTACAGATAAATCTAAATCCAACAGTACATTAAGCGTCTTTATTAGCTCGGCAGCACCTCTGGGATCTGGATATCCCATTCTAGCTTGTGCTAGAAGACCAATTCCAGTTAAACCTCTTATGTGACACTCAGTTAGGAGCAATCCAGACATTCCAGTTATTACTCCCTCTTCCAGCACTTTCACCCCCACCTTCCTTAGCCTCTCTATGCTTTCCTCGTTAGTCCCCACTCCAAACGCCATTGGCTCGCCTTTCTGAAATGGGACAGATATTCCTGCCAGTGCTATTATCATTTCAAACTCCCTTTGCTCACACCAGTCCAATATCTCCTTTGCTAAGGGAGCCATCATGGGTGGTGGTATTGGCATCTCAGACAGGACTACCACTAGGTCATCTCTTCCATAGAACCTTATTGGCATAGACACTTTCCCAGAGTGAAGTATCGCTGCTGGAGGCAGATACTTAGAGAAGACATAGCCAATTTCCTCTAGTTTAAGCTCCTCAACGAGGAAACCTGTTGCTATTGATGCTACAAGCCCTACACCTGGAAAACCCTCTATTAACACCGGATTATTCAGAGATATTCCTTCTTTCTCAACTAGTAAAATCTCTCTCGCCAAGTCATGCCCCTCCAATAGGCTTACACTCCAATACTTTTTCAACACCGCTAGATCCGAAGACCGCCATCAGAGTTTCCATGAGTAAGTCAGACCTCATAAACCTATCTATCAGTACTCTAGCTCTTAGAGAATTCTCCAACTCTCTTCCTATTTGCCTTCTCCATTCTTTTTCGTATTCCACTAGATCTTTCTCCCCCCTAATCTTTCTACTAGCAATCTCTCCAGCAATTCTACCGCAAATTAATGAGGTGGGTATTCCTCCTCCGTTTGTAGGAATCACTTGCCCTGCAGCATCGCCTACCACTAAGCAGAAGTCCTTTTTTCCAGGGACCTCGTATTGTACTGTAGGAGTTAGCTCGGAGGGAGTAGGGAATCCCAACTTCCTAGCTAGTGAGAATGGACCATCCGCTAGTATGAGCACTTCAAAGGATATCTCCTCACTACCGATTTTGAGCACTCTTCTCTCAGGTATAACTTCTCGGACACGTTTTCCAAGCAATATCTCTGCTCCAGCTTTAGATGCAGATATTGCTAATTCCTTCTCAAATATTCTTCTCTCTAGGACAATTCCATCGAAGTCTATTGAATATTCCCTACCCCTAGGTGAGAAAACACTTATCTCTCTTATTCTCCTAGATATGCATGGAGAAATCATTTCTTCATCCAATATGCCGTCTATGTCAGCTCTCGGGAAGAGTTCTTTCATCTGCTCCAGAGATGGTATGAACTCCCCACATCTGAGATTCTCTGTGAAGTCTCTTCTGGCCTCCAGTAGAAGAGTGTCTGCCCCTCTTTCAGCAGAAAATCTAGCAGCAGTTAGCCCAGCTGGTCCCCCACCAACGATTACTACTTCTCTCCTACTCATTTTATGTCCCAGCCAACTCCTTAGTTCTCTCTAGGGTATTCAAAGTGATTTTCTCCAAAGCTTCCCTGTACTCGCTATTGGGAAGCTCAGATATTATCTTTATTGCTTGTGAGACGTACTCCCTACACAGATCTAGAGATTTATCTACACCTCCACTTTCCACCATAGTCCTTATTGCGAACTCCACATCACTTTCTGTATTCCATCTACTTTTAACTATCGAGGAGAATCTCTTAGCCCTCTCCATATCACCAGCTTCTCTCAGACTCTCTAACGAGAGTATAGATGGAGCTGTAAAAAACCCCCCTCTTACGTCAGATCCTCTAGTCTTTCCGGTGAATTCTTCCAATCCAACTACGTCCAGAACGTCATCGCATATCTGATAAATTACTCCGTACTTCTCTCCAAATAATTCTAACTCTCTTTCGAACCTATGAGAGAGTAATCCACCGCACTTGCAAGCTACTGAGAAAAGTGAAGAAGTCTTCCTCTTGACGATCTCTAGGTACTTCTCGATAGAGATCTCTGAGAATCTGTATTCCTCCTGAAGTAGCTGCCCTTCAGCCATTCTCGAACAAGCCCTCCCTATTTCCATTGGTATTCTTCCTCCGATTTTACTCGCTTGAGTGAATGCTTTCACAAAGAGGTAGTCCCCGATTACAACGGCCCTACGTAGTCCGACCTCTAAGTGAAGAGAAGGGCCCCATCTCCTTTCCCTAGCTTCATCCATTATGTCGTCGTGAATTAGGGATGCGGCGTGAACGAGCTCTATGGACGTCGCTAGTATTATAGCTTCTTTCTCCTTACCTCCTCCAGAAACTAAGTGAGATAATAGAGCTAACAGTGGCCTCACCCTTTTTCCGCCTTTGGATAAGAAGGAATGTGACTTCTCCCAGAGAAAATCTAATTCAGTCTCGCCCACAGCTTTTTTTATCTCTTCCTCTACTTTCACCATGAGGGAGGAGACTTTCGGTGGAAGATCGAGCATGTTTCCTAGGATTCAGATACAAGATATAAATCTTGAGCCGTAAGTATTTCGTTCGATTGAGTCTAAGAATCAATATCGTTTCAATCGAATCCCTTGTTAGATCAAGAAAGATCAATCTCTCAGATTGGTAAAGGACATTTGACCCATCAAAATCTTACAATTTTGATGCACTCTAACACAAAACTGAGTTGTTACCTAGCTGAATGCCTACTCTCTGAGTTCACAGCTATGCTTACTTCACCTTCTTATTTATAAGACTGAGTCACATGCCACCCAAGGGGATGGAAGTGGCTAGGGTCGTGAGGATAGAGTACACAGGTTATGTGAAAGAAAGCGGAGAAGTCTTCGATACTACAGATGAGGAAGTAGCCAGAAAAGAGGGGATATACAGGGAAGGAGAGAAATACGGACCGAAAGTGGTAGTAATAGGCGCAGGTCATGTAATAAGAGGTTTAGAAGAGGAAATAGAGAAAATGGCACCAGGAGAAGAGAGAGAAGTAGACATACCACCGGAGAAGGCATTTGGGAACAGGAAAAAGGATCTAGTGAAATTGATATCCCTAAGAGAATTCAAGAAAGCCGGAATTGACCCAATACCAGGCAGATACGTCAGGATCGGAGGCTTAATGGCGAGAGTACAGAGCGTAAGTGGAGGAAGAGTGAGAGTCGATTTCAATCATCCTCTGGCAGGAAAGACTCTCAGATACAAGATAAAGCTAATAGAAGAGCTCAACAATGATTTAGAGATATCAAAAGGACTTTTAGATTTAAATTTTCCACCAGGAGTGTCTTTTGAACTAAAAGATGAGGGAGAAGACCTAATAGTCGAGATAAAAGAATCAGATGCATCTCCAGAGGAATTAAGTATTGGAAAAGAGGCTGGGGCTAGGGACATCCTAGAGTACACTAGTTTCAAGAGGGTCATCTTTCAGGAAGTCTTTCCAAAACAGTAACCTTAGCTAGGACAAGCTCTATGGATTTCGGACACTTTATGGGCCTTATTACTTCCTCCACCCTAATCTTCACTCTCCCTTTGACTTCTTCTGGAGAGCAGAACTCTGAATTCTTACAATCAGAGCACCCTATGCTCTCGAACTCCATAATGGCACCTTCTAGTGCAACTCTCTTCTCCATGGAGAGATAAATCGGAGCCTCTCTAACGAACACTACTTTCACTCTTCCTTGGATTGGGCAGTTATGCTCGACTTCCCTCACCTCTGAGACCTCGTATCTCACTCCGGGAGTTAGGGATGAACAGATCTTGACCATATCACACGACTCACACTCTTCTGTAATGCCTAGGAACTTGAAAGAATAGCCCTTCTTTGCCAGACCTTTGGGAAGCAAGTACGGTAGCATGTGAATCACGACTCACGGACTTATTACTTCTGTTTCTATGGCTAATCTCTCAGCAGCCTCCCAGGTTAGCCCCCTATCACCTAAGATAGTGTATCTCTCAGGCCTTATTTTATGAGCTATCGTTAAAGCCTCTATTATTTTGTCTTCTGGGACTCCTAGTTCCTTAGCATTAGTAGGAGCCCCGATCTTTTTCAAAGTATCTCTGATTCTCTTCCAATCGCCACCATGGAGGTACATCATCATTATTGATCCAACACCACACTGTTCCCTGTAACTTTCTTCTACCCTTCTGGAAATAATTTCGGCAGAGTCTAATATTATTTCGGCACTCATTTCAGACAAGGCCGCTGCATATTCACTATATGGTTCATTTCTCAATAAATAAGCCAATCTCCAATCTCTCACAGCTGTGAGGTTAGACACTAGGTCACCACATCCAGACGCAAGCAACTCAAAGGGACTATTCATCATTACTGAAGTGTCCGCAACGACAGCTAATGGAGCGTGCGCATCTAGCGAGAAAATTCTCTCTCCCTTTATTGATGCTTTAAAGGAGGCCATTCCATCATTAGAGGCTGCAGTAGGAACACTCATGAACTCTTTTCTTGCTTTGAAGCTCCCCAATTTTACTACGTCTATGACTTTACCTCCTCCAACGGCAATCGAGAAGTCATATTCCTCTAAGATCTCCTTGATCTCCAAAACGTCTTCCATAGTTGAGTTCTTGACTGTAGTAAGTTCTACCAAATAGTCCGAATTGGAAAATTCCTCTATGACAGCCTCTCCAATTTCCTTAGTCTTGGTCGGTCCAGTAACTATTAATACTCTTTTACCAACCCTGAGGGAAGAGGTGACCTCGGGTATGTCCTTGATCACTCCACTTCCAACTAAAATCTCCCTGGGAAGTTGCATCCTCCTAATCAAGTTAGATCCTCTCCGCATCCTAGACGATTATTTTCTCAGACCTGTAAGGGAGGGAACTGGGTATAACCCAATTAACACAATGACATACGCTCTAGTCTTGATATTGGCAATGTATCTACTTAGTAAGATGTTCTCTAAGCTTGGAGTTGGGCTGGATCAAAGGGTCTGGGGCATGGCATTCCTGTACACTTTATTGGGCTCTTCGCTGAGAGTCTCTGTCGACTCAGGTTTACTCCCATATACTTACCTCACAGTAACTCCTGGGATCTACTTTCTAGTATTTTCTTACTGGTTACCCATCTTCCTAATATCTTTCCATCTCGAGAGAATTAAAAAGCTTTCTTCATATCACAGACCAGCGTATGTATTCGCGATACTCCCCCTGTTAGTAGTTTTTTACTTCTTGGGGGTTCCTGAGAAAATCCAAGCTCCAATGGCCATAATATCTATGTCGTTAGCGACATCCATGGGTATATATCTAATCTTCAAGAACTTAGACAGAGCTGACCTGTTGATAATATTCGGTCACATGCTAGATGCATATTCCACATTTATAGGAATGGATTTCCTAGGGTATGGCTTCGAGCAGCATTTCCTTCCTAGGAAGCTGATAACTGCTTCCGGAACAGCTTTCGTTATGGTTCCAGTTAAGCTCATTGTCTTGCTCCCCATACTATACCTAATAAAGAGGAGTAGCGAGGAGGAGAAATACCTCTCTGAGATGATCAGAGTAGTGATATTCATCTTAGGTTTCGGTCCTGGGAGTAGAGATACGCTCAGAATATCCATGGGAGTCTAAGCCCTTAGCGAGGAGAGAAATGATAGGGGAACGAGAACACAGTGCTTGACACCCAAGACAATATTTCTAGCTGAGCTACTTCCCTAGTAGATCATCCATTGGAATAGTACGTTACCCTTATATCTTCCCACAGTCCTCAGCTGAATGAGATGATGAGGATTACGCTACCTGACCGAGATTGGTGGGAGTGATGAATACCCTCGTCTCTGAATTAAGACCCGAAGCCTTAGCAGTTCTATTCCTATTCAGAAGGAAGAATAGGGTTAGTAGGAGAGAAATATCTGAGGAAATTGGACTTGGAGAAGGATCAGTTAAGAGAATACTATCGAATCTGAAGAGTCTGGGCCTACTGGATTCGAGCAATAAGGGACATTTCCTAACTGATACCGGAAGAAGCCTCCTACAGAAATTATTAGAAAAAATCGAGCCAGTAAGCCCAGAGGAACTAACCGAAGTGCCTAAACTAGCGAAAGAGTTTGTAGCCATACTAATAAGGGATCCTAGAGAGATAGCAGTTCACATAGTCAGAGATGCCTCAATAAGAGCCGGGGCTAGTGGAGCACTCATATTCAAGAGGAAAGGTGAAAGAGTTTTCCTTCCACCAGGAGATAACGACAGGCATGAATATTCCAAACTAAAGAGAATAATGGAAGATGGGGACGTACTGATCATTTCTTTCTCTGACGATAGAAGACACTCGTGGTTGGGAGCCATCGAGATGACTTACTTACTATCCGAATCGCTTTCGAGAGACTAAGCAACCCAGTACATTCCTCCAATTTGGATTTGTATAGCGTGAACAGATCCTCGATCAATTCTTCTCTAAGCCCACCAACTTTTAGGGATCTCCTGAAATCCCTTAGGTTTCTTCTTTTCCATAGAAAGAGACTAAATCTAATGGAAAGGTATATCCAAGCAAGCTTAATCAATATCGAGAGAATTAGCGCCAGCATCACGAAAATATTTTTAATCCCATTAACGAAGTCCTTCACCCTTTTTGCGAACCATTTTCTTTTTTCCACGTGTTTCCACATCCAATATCCCCAATTCTTTTAATTTCATAACCCTTTCTGAGACTATTCTCCTAGAAGCACTACCTCTCACTTCTCTAACGTACCTCGTGAGTTCGCTTATGGAGACACTTCCTCTGACTGCTATAATTGAGAGAATCACTCTGGATATATCATCCGCAATACCGATTTCCTTGGCTCTAGCAGTCAATTCTCTTAAGGTCTCGATAGACTCTAACACCCTGACTGGGGTTGCTATTCCTCCCATCACGAGAGCATAAGCTATTGCAAGCCCATCATCAAACTGAAAAAAATGGGAGAGCAGTTTCTCTATTTTCCCTAGCCGCTCTAGAATATCTTCTAACATTTCCCTTAATTCAACGATTTCACTACCTCCCTCTTGCCTCATTCTCCCTCTCCTCTTTCGGCAAGTGGTGATGAGGGTGGTGGATCCATGAGCCAGCGTGGTGATGGGCTCTT
>NJEE01000037.1 GCA_002255045.1 Candidatus Bathyarchaeota archaeon ex4484_205
CGGAGGAACTAGAGTCAGAATAATTACAATAGTCCTATTCTTATCCATTTTGTCCCTAGGCCTCCTCCCTATCATTTCAGGCGAGGAATCTGGGATCAAGATAAAGTTGCTGAGAGAGAGACTTTCAGGATCTACAGTTGATTTTGAAATATGCTCCAAGATGGCGATAATTGGAGGGGAGGGAATAAATTACGATGAAACCAAGGGGTATCTCTATCTCAAATTGGAGAGTGAGAAGAGGATCAGTTTCCAGATGACAGGAGATGAAGAGTGGAGGAAAAAGTGGGGTACTACAAATATCTTTCCACGGGATGTAGAGAACCCTACACTTACCTTGAGAAGAGAAGGGAATCGTATAATTGTGTCTTCAAGAAACTGCTGGATTAAAAGGGGAGAAGAATATTATAAAAATGCGTCTATAGCTGTAGGAGGTGAAATTACAGTCATTTTGAGACCTTTAGATGTTTGGGAGCACATCTTTAGAAGGTATTTGGCAAGAACCCTTGAGAGATTGGAGATTCCTCACGAGAAAGTAAGGGAATTAACATCATTCAAGACAGTATACGGCTACAACACCAACCAACCTGATACAATATGTTTTCCCATTACAGGAGATCTTTTTTACTCAGAGAATGGCTTAGAGAATTTGGAGACGCCTAAAATCTTCTTCAGAGAAGCTGGGAAAAGATTGTTGTATGAATATCTCTATGGGTGGAGAATGAAGGATGGCAACAACTTTGTGACTAATTTCTCAGAGATATTCAGCCAGATCTGGAGAACAAACACTACATACGAGGAAAATGTAAAGTTCTTTGAAGTCTTTCCTTCCTATAGAGAACTTGAACCGATAGAGATGTTGAAGGATATTTTAGAAACCTGCAGAGAAGTGAAGGAGTTGCTTGGACATCCACCTGAGTCATTTGAAGAATGGGCTGAGATTAAGATTCTAAATCTATTAAGTATGAATGGGGGAATCTCTCCAGCGGAGAGTCTTCCGGATTTAATTGGAGTAGAATTTCTCCTTGTTTCAGATGCTCCGTATGTCATTTTCCTCCCTGAGATGAAGAATATGAATATACACCTACTTTCAGACACTATTATAGATTCTGAAGGGGACACCTACATCATAAAAGGTTTGGAATCATTTTCTATCTGTCTAACGGAGAGAGATGAAAGTAGACCTATAGTTCTTTCATATTATGGTGGGAAGGTGGTTTTCAGATTCGGCAAATACTTGAACAAATCTGGAAATATAGAGATGAATTGTAGAGATATGATTCTTAGAATGTCTGAGGGATATGTGGCTTTCATAAAAAATTTGGGATATAGACCGATTATACTCACACTTAACTCTTCATTAGTGGAACTTTCACAGGGAGACTTCTTGATAATAAGGAAAACTGATAAACTTATAATTGATATATTGGAGGGGAGTGCTTATGTTTCTGCTGATGGTGAATGGGAGAAGGTAAGAAGTTCATTTAGGATAGTTGTCGATGAGTCGGGGAAGAGTAAGATCGGAGAGGCAAATATGAATGAAATAGAAGATTTTGGATGGCTCGGTATAGAGAGTTTGAGTAGTATAGCGAGATATGGATTTTCTAATTCATCTGAGAATATGGAGGATCGAATTTTCTTCCGTAAGGGGGAGGAGGTGTATTTCTGGATGGAAGTAAGGAACCTATTCAAGAATACTGAAATAGATTGCTGTCTAAGATCGGAGGATGGCAAATCTACAGTCTTTGATCTGAGGTTGAACAGGACCATATCTAATGGGATATGCATTCTCAGTTTGGGTGTCTTAGATAGGGGAAAATGGAAACTTGAGGTTTATTTGAATGGGGATAAAGTGCTGGAGGAGGATTTTACGGTATATGATCTCAATGACTGCTTAAGAGAGTTTAAGATAGGGGTTATAGATGGGAGTGGTGAATTCATTGAAAAGGAGGAATTTACTAGTGATGAGAAGATATACATATATCTAAATATAGGAGGATATTTGAGAAAACATAATGTGACTGTTGTCATAACTAATCAGTGGGGATATGAGACAAAATATCAATTTGGCATCTTGAGAAGAGTAGTTCTCGACCAGTATATAAGTATCACACCAACCTATAGCGGTTTGTGGAGAGTTATGGTGTACATAGATGGAAAGAGGATATCGGTAAAGGAATTCAAAGTTGAATCTGAAAATCTAATAGAACTTCTTTACATCCTTCTGTTAGTGATGCTGTATGTTGTATCTCTATTGACTATTCGTAGGAGAGTTTCGGATTAGGGAGTTTTATATTTTCCCTTTGAGAAGTCTCTCACCAGATTTGTGAATACACCTATAAACCAGGTAAATGTAGTAGAGTGACCACAGGAGGGTGATTAAATTTTGCTAATTTAAATTCATAGAAGGCCACAAGAAGGCGAAAATATCTATGAGAAGGAGAATTAATGGGAATTTTATCTCATCCAACATTTTCATAAAGCTCAACCTAAAACTTAATCAGTGGGTGACACTTCGAATGTAGTTTTTCTCCTCAAGAGGCAGTCAATTAATCCACGAATAAATTCTGAGGAAAGAAAAGAAGGATACCTAAAATAATAAAGCGTTTTTCCCTCAGTTTGAAATATTTTGACATTGCTATTTGTAAAGAATGGATAAAAGATAAATTTTGATTTTTAATAAAAAGGAAATAAACAGAAAATATAAATTATTGGAGAAGTAAAATGGAGATTGTGATCATAGTAGGACATAGAGGAGATATTTTGAATTTTCCAGAGAATACCATTCCTGCATTTGAATCAGCAATTTCTGCGGGGGTAGATTATGTGGAATTTGATGTGAGAAAGACGCGTGATGGAGTGTTGATAATTATGCATGACGAGAATGTACAACGGACTACAGATGGAGTTGGAAAGATATCTGAAATGAGGTATGAGGAGGTTGCCGAACTCGATGCTGGCTCCTGGTTTGACAAGAGATTCGAAGGATTGAAAGTCCCAACATTAGAGGAGACATTGAGATGTCTGAAGGACAGATGTGGAGCATATTTGGAGATAAAGGTAGATGGAATCGAGGAAGAAGTTATCCAAATACTGGAAGAGACGAAGATGGTGAAGGATACACTAATCTTAGATGGAAATGATGTTGAGAAGCTTAAGAGAGTGAGGAAGCTTTCACCTTTTACTCCCACGGAGTTTCAAGCTATTAGCTCCGAGGAGAAATGGATAGATATGGCCTTGGAGGCAGGGTCTAGAGTAATATCAATACACAAGAAGTTGATAAATAGAGACTTCGTGGAGAAAGCTCATTTTCGGTGTCTCTTAGTGACTACGTGGCCATTAGTGGGAGTGAATGAGGTTCTTAGGGCAGTAAATATGGGAGTTGACCATCTTGTAACCGATGATCCATGGGGAACCATAAGTATCTTAAGAAACTATAATCATAAATTGAGGCAAGGAAAGTGAAAATATACCATAATCAAAATTATGGAGTTGGGAGAGTAAACTACAAGGCGGTGATATTTGATTTAGATGGAACTCTTGTAAATTCAAGAATGGCTCATGTAAAATCATGGAGAGAGGCCTGTGAGAATTATGGATTGGAATTCAATCTAATGAAGTTTATGAGTCAGGTTGGTAAGACCAGCAGGGATATTGCTGAGACTCTCTTCAATATTGAGAAAGAAGAGTTGGAGAAGCTTATCTCCCTTAAGACCAGACTCTTCGTAAGAAGATACATTGATTATGTAAAAATTTTTCCTGATGTTGAGACAACCCTCAAGAAGCTTCAGAAAGAGGGATTGAAGATTGGAGTTGCCTCTTCCAATCCTCGGGTGGTGATAAGGGATGTCTTAGACAAACTTGGAATACTGAAGTATGTGAAAGAATTTGTTGGTGATGAAGATGTAAATATAGGAAAACCTGATCCTGAGATACTCTTTAAAATTCTGAAGAGATTACATGTATATCCTAGTGAGGTGGTATATGTAGGAGATACGGCATACGATGTATTAGCTGGAAGAAAGGCTGGAATCAGAACAGTAATACTAGTGAGTGATAAGATTCCTCAAGGAAAGATATTGGAGGTTTATAAACCAGATTATATAATTACAGAGATTAAAGAAATTCAAGATATAATATTGAGAAATAGAACGATTCATTAACATTTATGATGAGGTTAATATTTTTCTTACACCAGTATAAACCAAGCTCATTCCAATGAAGGAGAGAATAAGTTGGAGGATTATTAGGAGAGTGAGATACCCGTAATCAATCGAGTATAATCTCACTACCAGTTCACCATACACTCTATCAGGTCTCGGTTCACATAGGTCAATGTATATCCACTTCAGTGTTCCATTTAGATAGATTGTGGCCTCTCTCTCCAGCTTTTCTCCACAAAACATTTCCACGAAGCCTATAGAGTTATTGTAGGAATCAAGAAAGTTGAGGATTACTGTAGTTTCAGCTGGAACAGATATATTGATGTAGTAGTATACTTTGGAGTAATTGTTGGAATGGATAGAATTAAGGACTTTATATATCTCCATATGGGAGAGGGGAGAGAGATCTATTTTCTGGATATTGTGAGGAGACAAGTAGTACATTAAGTTAAGTGAGAAAACTATAGCTATGAGTGTGATTGCCAGACCTAGAGCCAGCACAAGTTTTGGACTAGCTTTCCTTATAGAGCCAGCATTTGACCCAATGCTCCTTTTCAACCTCAATTTCAGGTGGCTCCTTCCTACACACATCTGTGGCGTAAGGACAGCGGGGGGCAAATCTACACCCTGGGGGAGGATTAACGAGGCTCGGTGGCTCTCCCGGAGGTACATCCCTAAATTGCTTCCTGTTCTCAGGGTCTGGATCGGGGATTGCAGCTAGTAATGCCTTTGTATATGGATGCAAGGGTTTCTTAAGCAATTCCTTTGTGCGAGCCTTTTCAACTATGTGCCCCGCATACATGATGAATATCCATTCAGAAAAGTATCGTGTGGTAGCTAAGTCGTGAGTGATATATATGAAGCTTATTTTATTTCTATTTTGTAGTTCATGTAGTAGATTGAGTATCTCAACTCTTACAGAGGCATCAAGCATAGATACAGGTTCATCGGCAATAATTAATTTTGGCCTGAGAATTATTGCTCTCGCAACGGCTACACGCTGCATCTGTCCACCACTCAACATATGAGGATATTTATGAGCGAAATCCTCTTCAGGAACAAGTCTCACCTCTCTTAATGCCCTATATACAAGCTCCCGGCGTTCACGCTTATCTTTGAACCCATGTATGATGAGTGGTTCTTCTAATATCCGGTATATAGTGAAGTGAGGTGCAAGGGCACCGAAAGGATCTTGCTGTATTAGTGCAGTTTCACGTCGATACCAGAGGGAGTTTTTATCATCTAGATGTGTAATATCTTTACCTTCAAAGTAAAGCTTCCCTGACGTCGGTTCATAGAGTCTTAGGATAGTTTTACCTAGAGTTGTCTTTCCACTCCCAGATTCTCCTACTAGAGATATGGCCTCTCCGCTGAGTAGTTGGAAGGACACACCATCTACTGCCCTTACATATAGGGTTGGTGAGAAGAGACCCTTCTTGATTTCAAACCATTTTTTGAGGTTTTCAACTTTCAACAGCGAATTCACTTCAAATCACCTCACATAGAGCCAACATTTCACAAGGTGACCATCTTTTAGTTCGATTGTAGGTGGATTCTTTTCGCTACATCTGTCATCCGCATGGGGACATCTGGGATGAAATCTACATCCCTTGGGAGGGTTGAAGAGGCTAGGAGGAGAGCCAGGAATCGACTTTAGCTCTTTCTCACTTCTAAGGGTTGGTACACTTCCAATGAGTCCTTTAGCATAGGGATGCATCGGTTCAGAGTAGAATACTTCCGATGGTGCTATCTCTACTATCTCACCAGCATACATTATAGCAACTTTGTCAGCCAGCTCACTAGCAAGAGCCATGTCGTGTGTGATAAAGATATAGCTGAAGTTCCTCTCCTTCTTCAGTTTCTTTAGGAGGTTCATAATATTAGCCTGCGTGATCACGTCCAGGGCAGAGGTTGGTTCATCTAAGATTATTATGTCGGGATTTGTGATAAGGGACATTGCAATCATAACTCTCTGCTTCATACCCCCACTCAGCTCAAAGGGATATCTATCGACAAAGGCTTCATGTATACCTACAAATCTGAGGTATTTCTTCGCTTCTTCCAATGCTCGACTTTTAGACATATTCAAATGGAGCATCAGAACTTCAGCTATTTGATATCCTACTTTCAGGACAGGATTAAGCGAGTTCTGGGCACCTTGAAAGACCATGGAAATCCGTTTCCATCGAACTTGTTTTCTGAACTCTTCTTCATTCAGTTTCATAGTATCAACATTATCCAAAATGATTTTTCCAGAATATTTTCCAACATTTCTTGGAAGAAGCCTAATTATTGCCCTTGCCAACGAGCTCTTTCCACAACCAGATTCCCCTACAACTGCGAGCGTTTCACCCCTCTTTAACTCCATATTGACATCATCAACAGCCTGTACAAGACCTTTCCTTGTTTTATAGTAGAGATAAAGGTTCTGCACGGAGAGGAGAGTACCATTTTTATCCATTTTCTTCACCTCACTGCTCCTTCAGCCTCGGATTAACTATCTTGTCAAGAGTGAACCCGAGGAAGGAGAAGGCAAGAGCTGTCAATATCAACATGAAGGATGGAACAAGCACCCAGTAATAATATCCTTTATAGAGGGCGCCGTTAGAGAAGGCATCATTTATGATCTTACCCCATGTTGGGATACGAGGATCTCCTAAACCTAGAAAGGAGAGTGCAGCCTCCAGGAAGACGAATTCGGGGACAGAACTTATGAGACTTGGAATAACCGTGGGGAGAATTTTTGGAATAATATATAGAAAGATTATTCTCATATTACTGGCTCCATAAACTCTTGCAGCTTCAACATAGGGATAACTCTTGATCTGCATAACCATTACACGTGTGGATTTCACACCTGGACCGAACACACTCAATATAACGATTACTATCAAGAGAGTCAAGAGATCTATACTATATAATATGGACACCATCATCAAGATTGGCAAGAAGGGTAGAATCATATAGACTTCAGTAACTCTCTGGAGCAATGAATCCACTTTCCCGCCATACCACCCACTTATAGTTGCTATGATTATTTGTGTTAAGGTGATCATTAGTGATGCTGCGAGGCCGAAGGCTAATGCGACAGGAGTCCCCCACATTATCGCTATAATTATTGGTCGACGGAGATGATCTGTACCTGCCAAGCCGTACACTCTTCCATAGATCACGATCTCAGCATCTAGATCATCAGAGGATGATGAGTGGTCAACCTCGAGAATGAGTTGATATGGACCTTTTATCACTGTAGGAGTTTTTCTGTTATCGTAAGACATGAAGAGAAGTCTTTCTATGGTGAGAGAGAAGTCAAAGGAACCATATTTCTGGATAAGTATCTTAGTCAACTCAGTCTCGAGGTCTAAATCGTTGCTGAGATAGAGTTTGTCGTTTGGAGAACGTAGCATATATGCATCATAGAGGAGGAAGGATTCTCCATCCGGCTTGACCCACGTGATATTTACTGAGGGAAGTACATTATAGGATGCATTGAAGAATATTATGATCTCACTGGGGAAATCATCATATTCATAGTTAAAACCGTAAGTTATCTGAATTTTGTTGGGGGTAGTTACTTTAACGACGTCTTCATCTTCGGTAGAGCTGAGTAGGATCGTTCTTGGAAGTTTCTTTCCATAAAAGATCTCTATCCACTCCGGAGGAGCATTTCTAGGGTTCTTTATCCACATATCTTCACTGCCTCTCCACAACCTCACGGCTTCAGAATAGGGAATTGTAATAAGTGTGTATAGAGAGAGTAGGACTAGGAAAGAGAGGATACAGACGGAGATAATTCCAGTCTTATAACTCAGAATTTCCCGTAGTATCCCTTCGGAGCCATACTCCCTGCTCTTCTTGCCTCGTCTCATCTTCCTCCACCTACTTTAATTCTCGGATCAAGCAGACCATATATGAAATCTAGAATTAGAACTGTAAAGGCTAAAAGATAGGCGTAGATCACATTTATTCCTATTATTACTGGTGTGTCAGGATATTGTATGGCTGTGTAGGCAACTGAACCTAGACCAGGCCAGTTGAAGACGCTTTCAGTAATTATTGCTCCAGTCCAGGAAGCTATCACTGAAAGGGCGAAGTTTGTAATTATGGGTGGTAAGGTTGGTCTAAGTATGTATTTTCTTTCTATGTCTCTCGGGTGGAGGCCCTTAGCCTTTGCCACCTCGACATGGTCCTCCATAGAGAATATGAGGAAGAATGTTCTATTGCTGTAAATACCTAGGAAGAGGCTGCCTATAACCCATGCAGATATAGGGAGCACCATGTGTTTCAGTACGCTGAGAAAATATAATGCTGGCTCTACAGGAGGTGGATAGTCTACCATACCTCCAGGTGGGAGGACGTGAAGCCAGGAGTAGAAAATCATTATGAGGAAGATTCCGTAGAACCATCCAGGTATTGAGGAGGTAGGTGCTAAATAAAGTACCAACTTATCCAAGAAACTTCCATACTTCCTCGATAGATAGAGACCTGCAAATAGGTGAATTAAGAAATTTATTACTGTCGCTGTTGTGAAGAGAAGTATTGTCTGCGGCAACCTCTCTAAAATGATATTCTTGACAAGTCGGGAGCCGCTGTCACTTGTCATGAACATTGCTCTCCCAAGGTTGAGAGTCAGACTATTCCAGAGATAGATAAAACTTCTAATTAGAAATGGCTGGTCTAGTCCCATCCTTTTTATTTCATTTTGAAACTCTGCATCAATGAGCTCCATTAGTTTTGAACGAGGAAGAGAATTATATTGAGGATTGGATTTAAACTTCATGGATATACTCATATATAAGTCGGATTTGATTATCTCATCAACATATCCACCCATATTTGCAATGAATATAGTTATGTACACAGCAACAAGAATGACTATAAAAAGAATTACTATTCTCTTCATTAGATATTGTATTAGTCCACTCTTCGCCAGGTTCTTAATCCATGAGCCTATTTTTCCGTCTTTTATCTCGTTTCCCCCCAGTACCTTTTTGAGAATTATCAAAAGCTATCTAATTTAAAAACTTTTTATGAAGACAAAATAAAAAGAGAGGAGGGAGGGAGTTTTTACTCTTTGGATTCGGCTTCCTCAGCTTTTCTCTTTCTGAGATACCAGTATACAGCTACTATGGCAACTACGACTACTACTACGATTATTATGAGAAGCTCTGTTGAGATAAGTGGTTGCTCTACAAGGTATTTGGCTACAGATCTCAAGTGAGCGGTATGGGCGGTTATGTCTACGCTGTGGAGGTAGTATGGTCCATTGCTCACCCAGAAGTGTCCACGCTCCTCATACCATGTCTTGAGTTTGGAGTATCTGTCTTTGGCGTCGTCTGTGGAGACGTACTCGCCTAGGAGTTCGCTGAAGGGTATGTAGCCTTCAGACTCAGCCTCATCAAGCATCTGAGACAGTATGTTGAGGCTTGGGCCACCGATGTAGTTGGTCTGCTCAACCTCCTTGGCCTCAGCCTTATCTGCGCTAAAGGCAAGTAGACCCTTCGCCTCAGCCTCCAAACCTATGGCGAGGACATGCCAGGGTATGCTCGGCCAGTCTGATGCCCAGTGGACTACATCTTCAGCATCTAGTGCAGTATAATTGACGTAATACTCTATAATTAATGGATGCTCACTCTGTATCTTGAAAGCTATAAATAGGTTTCTCCAGACACTAAAGTCAGGTACTGCAGCTTCATCGTAGAGTGGGCTTGTTTCATCCACTCTCTCGAATATGTATGGGAAGC
>NJEE01000038.1 GCA_002255045.1 Candidatus Bathyarchaeota archaeon ex4484_205
TGAAAGTAAGTGTTCCGCCTGGAGAGCAGTGGGTTAATTTTAATCTAAATCTCAGTATCGGACCTAACAATCCTTATTGGGTGCTTCTTGAACCAGCTGCTAACATATTCTGGGGTTTTTCTCGTGAGGAACCAGTTGGAACACAGGCAGGATCATGGGACAAACTGGGAAATTTCGAAGACTGTCCATATGGATTAAAACGACATAGAGGAACTTATCTCTTCAGAGTCAGTCCGGAAAGCAGGCCCTATGGGCCAAAACAAGTTCTTTCAGGAATGTCAAGACCTGAACGAACAACTAATCTGTGGATGAGTGATCCTGAAAAATCATTTCCTCAATGGATTGAACTTAAATGGTCGAGAAAAATGGAGTTCAACACCATCTACTTGACCTTTGATAACAACCTCGATAGACCTCTTTGGGGATACTATGGAGTCGCTCCAGAATTAGTGAGAGACTACCGGCTTCTCGTAAAGATCGATGAAGGATGGAGAGAACTCGTCAAGGTGGAGGGGAATTATAGGCGCCGTAATATTGTTAGATTTGAAACTATTAAAACAGATACTTTAAGGGTAGAGATTTCAGCTACAAATGGAGATCGATCAGCAAGAGTATACGAAATAAGGGTGTATAAGGAGGATTAACGTCTCAGCTAGATGGGTTACTGGTCCTTCATCTTTTTCTCATCATTCTAAGCTTCTTCCATGCAGATCTTCCCCAAACCTCAATTGGTTCAAACTTTATGGGTATCTTTCCATTCTCTATTCTTCTCAACGGCTTAAGTAGATAGAAATTTTCCCTCTCTGCAATAACGCTGGCAATAACAAGCTCTCCTGGCTTAAGATCCATTGGATATCTTTTGTGGAATATCCCTATCTTCCCTCTCTTGTCGTATACTACAACATCCCCAACTTTCTTATTTCTCGATGGTCTGGTGTATGCTAGTACATATCTTGGCATTTTAATGTTCCTCCTTATTCTCTGAAGATATGGTTTAATGATCTTTAATCTCTTTTGCTATTAAGGATATCTTTATATATTTGATAGGTATCAATAAAAATTGATATATGGTGATGATATATGATAGGTATAATAAATGTTTATACATCACCTCTCTCCTCTGCTAAAATTATGTTATGGTGGAGCAAAGTATACAACCCCTTCGGGGTGAAAGAGATGGAGGTAATAGAATGTCTGAAGAACTCCAGTTTAGAAATGCAAAGGAGCTGATGGAGGTGCTGAGTATGTTGGCGAATGAGAATAGACTGAAGATAATCTCCCTCCTAGCTGAGAAACCAATGTATATATCTGAGATAAAGAGGAAGCTAGGCGTATCCTACGCGCTGACTCACCTCTATATGTCCAGCCTCGAAAAAATAGGACTTGTAGAGAGCAGATACGAAACTGTAACTGGAGAAAAGAGCTATGTGAAGAAATATTATCAACTCAAACCATTCAAACTCACAGTAACACCTCAGTTGATTAAGGATCTGATGGAGGGTTGAGGGGTAATGGTCAGAAGATTAAGCTCATATTTCCCAGGCATTCTCTCAGTCATTGTAGCCATATTACTGCTCTATTTCTCCTTCCAGACCTTCAAAACGGGAGATATAGTCTCAGGTATAATTCTGATAGCAAGCATGATAATAGCTGGCCTGATTGTTGTAGTCGGACTGGGAATAGGACTAGCCTATGAACCAGAGATAAGAAGCATAAGTGCTTCCGAAGACAGAAGTGAGGAAATCCTCAAGATATATGTTGCTAGGCAGAAGGCCATGTTAGAGCAGCTTGATGAATGCGTAGAGCTCCTTAAAGAGATCAGAGACCTCCTTAAGGGGGTGGGGCAATGAGTGAAGACCTAAAGTATCGAGACCTCAAATATGAGGATGTAGAACTCCTAATATTCAAGAGACTCAAAGAGATGAATGAGCTTCTGAAAGAGATCAGAGATCTCCTCAAAGAGGCGAAGGGAGAATGAATGGAGCAAGCGACAAATTTGAGAAATATCTGCGTGAAAAGGATGTAGCATCAGTTAGTGGGAGCGGGATAGTTCATGTAGGCGAAGCTACAGTCAAAATAGCTGGTAGTGGAAAATACATTGCTGGGGAGCTACTTAAAGCAGCTGGTTCTGTAAAAGTTGAAGGCTCTCTGAAACTTAGAATTGTTAAGATTTCTGGAGCTTTCAAGGTGGAAGGCGACTTGGAATGTGAGGAACTTAAATTAAGTGGAGCGGGAGTAATTAATGGAGAATGCAAATGTAAAGAGATAAAAATCGCAGGGGCCTTCAAAACGAGAAAGTTACTTACCGACATCTTGAAGATAGGAGGTGCAATAAAGACACCTGTTCTTGAAGGTGGTGATGTTCATATTATCCTCAACGGTAATTCAGAGATAGATAGGTTGAAAGCTAAATATTTAGAGGTAAAAAGGGAGGAACCTACCTTTCGTGTGATGTTCTGGGATGTAGGTCTGAAGAGGAAGGATTACTACCTTATCTCAGAGAGCATCGAGATCAACAAAGGAAATCTAGAGGCAGTGAAGTGCAAGAGAGTACGAGGGGATGAAATTACAATAGGAAGATTCTGCGAAATTGATGTTGTGGAATATACTATCTCTGCTAAACTCCTTGAAGGCGCGAAGGTAGGGAGGCTGTCGAAGATTGGTTGAAGCGATACGTGTGGAAGGTCTGGAGAAGAAATATGTTACGAAGGATAGAATCGGATTATTTAAATCAAGAAAGAAAGTGATAAGAGCCCTTAAGGGTGTGTTCTTTAAAGTTGAGAGAGGTGAGATCCTAAGTCTTCTCGGGCCCAATGGCGCTGGAAAGACTACCACTATAAAGATTTTGGCAACAATATTGATACCTGACTCAGGAACAGCCTATATCAATGGATACGACATTCTGAGAGAAAGGGATAAAGTAAGAACACAGATCGGAGTAACCTTCTCTGTTGAGAGAGGCTTTTATCCCAGGCTTACAGGATTTGAAAACCTAGTCTACTTCGGCATGCTTCAGCATCTCTCTAGAAGTGAAGCGAAAAGGAGAGCGAGGGAGATGCTGGAAATCGTCGATCTCTCTAGGGATGCTCATAGACTTTTCGATGAGTATAGTTTAGGTATGAAGGCTAAGTTGGCACTCGCCAGAGCTATGCTTCACGATCCTCCGATACTAATGCTTGATGAGCCAACCATAGGTCTTGACCCTGTTGCAGCAAAGAATATCCGAAACCTTCTGTTGACCTTGAGAGAGAGGGGTAAAACTATTCTCCTTACTACTCATAATATGTCTGAAGCTGATACCCTATCAGATCATATAGCTATGATAAATGGGGGTGAGATAGTCGCCTATGGTACACCTGAAGAGCTCAAGGCTAGACTCAACAAGTTGCAGATAATTTCAATAACACTCCAATCCAAAGGCCGAGATCCCAGAGTCTTCCTCATGGATATAGGTAGCATCATCAGAGTGTCTGAGAATAGTGGGGTGAGCGTTGTAAAGATTGGCTGTAAGAAGGGAGAGGAAATGGATGTCCTCTATATGGCGCTTAGAAAGCTCAGGGAGAGTGGTTTCAACCTATTGAGGGTAGAAGTTGAATCTCCAACTCTTGAGGATGTCTTCGTAGAGGTGGCTAGAGGTGAGTTCAAAAAGACTTCTTGAGATATATGCACACCTCTATAAGGAGTTCATCTATGTCCGGAGATACTACAGTATCCTCATAATGGTCTTTATAATGCCTTATATAATGGCCGTTATATCCTCCCTTCTCGGTTTTGCAGCCTACATAATGGTGGGAGAATCTGCATATGAAAAGTTCACATCAACAACCGGCGAGGAAGATGTATTCACTTACTTCCTTATAGGTATTGGTCTCTTCGTTCCAAGCACATTGATAATTTCACTCACCTCACAACTCACAGCGTCAGAAATGGAGAGAGGTACCCTCGAATACATATTCCTCTCACCAATAAGTAGGATACTTGCAACAATAACCTTTCCAATACCTTGGATGATCTCCATTATAGCTGTAAGTATTCTCAGTTACATGCCCTTCTTCGTTCTGAAGTTTGGTTTCCCTTTCTCCATCGAGATGATTCAAGGTTATGTTGCTACATTGATTGGGCTGACTCCTCTCCTGGGCATAGGTCTCCTAGCAGCAACCCTAACCCTTAAGATCAAGGAATACTGGGTTGTAGGAAATCTCCTACAGGGAATAATCCTCTTCTTCAGCGGATTCACATATCCAATAACAATTCTCCCCTACTGGATGCAGCTTCTCTCAATGGTGCTTCCGACAAGCCATGCAGTGGAGCTGATACGGGATGTAATAGAGAGGCATGTAAGTCTAATAATGAGTGGAAGGCTTCCTATTCTCCTCTTTATGGTTCCGCTCTATCTGCTTCCAGCCATGGTTTCCTACAAATATGTTCTGAGGAGGGGTGAGCTTACAGGTGAACTGTACAAATATTAGGAGAACCTTAGATACGATATCTGCTTCTATATATGCTAACCTTAAGATATACTTCAGGTATAAGGCATCACTTATAGTGTGGCTCTTCAGTACACCACTCTGGATACTCTTCTTTACAACTATGTTCACACTCTTCCTCCCTGAAAGCCATATGAGGACAATGCTTCACCAACTCCTCCTATCCTTCATCTTCCTTAATATACTATCTGAGTGTATGTGGGCGACAAGCAGCTATCTAAGAGGGATCAAAGAAAGGAACATCATGGAGTATGTTATGATGACAAGTGGAGGCCTCTACATTTCAGCCTACGGCTCCTTCGCCAGAATCCTGACAGATAATCTAATTTTCTCAACATATATAGTAGTCGTCTTCAAATTAATGTTTGACATCGACCTAACCATTCTGAATCCCATCATCTTCTTTGTAGGTTTACTCCTTTCATATCTTATCTCCTACGGTTTTGGACTGATAGTGGCATCCTTGACGTATCGCTATCGAACAATCGGCCCCATAATTAACATAGTCCAATTTCCCATTCTAATCCTATCTGGTATTTTACTACCTGTCTACTCTCTGCCTGAAGAGATACAAAGTATATCTGTGTTCATTCCAGTTACTTACCCCTTCGACCTCTCCAGATACGGTGCAGTTAAAGGCTCCACCATACTGCCTCTCCCCCTTGAATTCTTAGTATCCATATTATCCACATTACTTATGAACATCCTAGGCTATCTCGTCCTGAAATATGTTGAACATAGAGAGAGCATACATCCATCCTCAGTTATGTAAAAAATTTTTAACCTATGTTGAGCACAAAAGGCTCATGAAATATACCCCCTCTCAACTATGGTTCATGGATGCTAAGTTCGGCATCTTCATACATTGGGGTATCTACTCTCTACTCAAGAGAGGTGAGTGGGTCATGCACAATGAAAAGATACCTATCTCCAAATATGAACCTTTGAAAGACATGTTTGAAGCCTCTCTATTCGAACCACAGGAGTGGGTTGAACTCTTCAAGGATGCTGGAGCGAGATATGTGACCTTCACCTCGAAACATCATGACGGCTTCTGCATGTATGACTCCGCTCTCACCAAATATAAGGTTACAAATACTCCTTTGGGAAGAGACGTCGTGGGTGAGCTCAGAGATGCATGTAATGATGAAGGATTAAAACTCTTCCTATACTATTCTCAACTGGACTGGCATCATCCTGATTATTATCCACTGGGGCGAACTGGTCAATATGCAGGTAGAGTGGAAGGAGGCGACTGGGAGCGATATCTAGAGTATTACATAGGTCAGGTTAGGGAGCTTGCAGTCAACTACAAACCCGTTGGCTTCTGGTTTGATGGTATGTGGGATAAGCCTGATGCTGATTGGAAGTTACATGATCTCTATCAAATGATACACTCAATCCTGCCTAATGCCCTAATAGGAAACAATCACCATAGGAAACCTTATCCGGGAGAAGATTTCCAAATATTTGAACAGAGCCTACCTGGAGAAGAAGGTGGAGTGATAAAGAATACAACCTATATTTCTGACCTACCACTCGAAACATGTCTCACCATAAATAACAGTTGGGGCTACAATGAGCAGGACCATCAACATAAATCTGTGGAGAAACTTCTGGAGTATCTGGTGAAGACAGCAGGCATGAACTCGAACTTATTGCTCAATGTTGGTCCCAGGCCAGATGGGACAATACAGAAGGAACATGCGACAAGGTTAATAAGAATTGGAGAATGGCTCAGGAAATATGGTGAAGCAATTTATCGGACGAGGGGCGTGTCCGTTGAGGAGAATTACTCTGTAACTAGACGGGATGAGGTTCAATACTTGATGATCACAACCAAGGAGAGCAATGTACTTGAAGTTCCCTTCAAATATGCGAGGCTTCATTCACTTACTACTCCCCTCAAATTCGAGTTATCTAACTCAGTTTTGTACATCTCTGAATGGAGTAAGGAACCTATCGAAATCCTGAAACTAGAATAAAAATACTGTTGTCTATTCAGGCTTAGCCTTAAACTTTATCTCCATTTCTTCCCATCCTATCTTCGCCTTCAAACAGATCTCATGAGGCTCATCGGAGAGTCCTCCCTCCTTCTCCACCTCAAAAGTTATTTCCTCCCCTAACATCGAATAAACATACATACTTTCCTTTATTCTCCCTCTTCCTCCGCCCACCGTGAGATATGTCTTTGCAGTTACATCCTCACCATCTATGAGTATCTTCAAATTCTCCACAAGAACTCCTCCCGACCCCATTTGGTTCACCAGCTTGAACTCCACATGATCCCAGACACCGTCTCCATCTTTATCTAAATTCTTCAGACTACCCCTAACATAATTAATGCTCATACATCTAATAATTTTCTCAAAATACATTAATTTTATCCACATTAAATTAACCGAACTGCGAAAACTAAAATTACCTCACCAACCTCTATTCTTCACATTATCCTCTCAGAATTTGCAGAAACCTCCTGAACTCCTCCCCACATAGAGGGGAGTAAGTCACCCACATACCATCTATTACATCCTCCAGAACCTCCACATGCTTCCACATCTCCTCAGCAGTTGTCTTCCTCCCCTTAGGAGAAGTAGATAGATCTAAGAATATTATCAAATTCGGGTTTGCAGCCCTCAGGTTGCCTATTAGATTTCTCAAGGTTTGGTTATATTCATCTAGGCTGAGAAATGCCTGATAGTACTTGGCCTGAAGTATGTAGATGTCTGCATATTTCGCGATCTCCTCACCAAATCTCTCATTGAAGTAGCGTGAAGGAGCAACAACCAATCGTAATCCATGAGAGTGAGCAATCTCTCCCATAATTCTCACAGCATCAACCGGGTTCTCCTGCTCCCATCTGCTTGTGTAAGGCCACCTCTCGAGGTCATATCCTATATAAGAGATATCTATCGATAGGTTCTGAAGAAAGGAGTCAAGGTCCTGAAAAGACGCAGCTATAATCATTCTGTTCTCTGGAGGCACTTGGGATAACATATTCTCCACATATTGCTTCCCTCTGCCCATTGCAACACCGACGATATCACCCTCCCTCAAATATCTGCTTACAAACTCCGGATCATGGAGTGGGGCACCAAAGAGAAGCATCTTCCTCTCTGGAGGCTCCATCATGAATAAAAGGAAGAGTGAATGGACAGAAACAAAGATGATAACTAAAAAAAGAAAGAAGATTATTTCTATTTTATTCATTAGATAAGTGAAGAAAGTCTATTTATTTAAGTTTGGTTATTATCACTTCAGATTTAATTTTCCTCAAATATAACTGAAGCCATCTAAAGGTTAGGAAATTGATGGGAAATCTCCTCGATCAATGAATCCAAATCTCTTCCAGTAATCTCTGCATATAATCTGAAATGCCTCACCTTCGCTGGATCGATTCCAAGGAGTCTCGTTGCGATAATATCTGCCTCTAAAACGTCATCACTTACAACTAACTTATCTCCCACCTCAACTAGATTGAGGGAGGGTTTGATGATTTGAGCCACATCTACCACCACCTTATCCATCCCAATCGGATGATATTTAACGAACTTCGCCTTTGATGCCACAAGCCCGAAGAGATTCTTCAGGGCACCCGTAACTTGAGTAGAGGGATGCCTCCCGATCTTTGCGATATTTATCAAGATATCTGCCTTCAGAACAATGCTGGGTATTGGATATCTCCTGTATCCGAGTTTATTGGGAACCTCAACCTTCACATTCTCCCCCACCTTCATCAAGTTGCCAACGAACAGTCTGTCACTCCTCACATTCAATTTATCAAGACCCAGATCTCTAATTCTCTTCTCCACATTGTAAAGCGTACTTGGGGTGTCACCGAAATAAACCTCCCCACATCTCTCAACAAGAAACCTCAGCACAACCTCTATAACCTCTCTTGAAGGAAAGTAGTACCCACATATGTTGGATTTGACAACAGCAATCTTGCACTCCCCATTTCCCACGACTTGAGACAGGGTCTCTTGAAGAATATCCTTCCAAGCAACTTTTCTTAAGTTCAACATCTTCTTCAACATCTTTCAACTCCAGATATAGAATCCTAATGAGCCTCCTAATATTTCAAATCTATTTTACAGAATTTCTCAACAACCTTTCAAGCTCGGTCTCTGTCTCAAAAATTTTACCACATTTTTAGAAATCTACCTCATATTTATTGCCCTACTTTATCAATTGATATAATTTTAAGAGCTTTTTTTAAGATATATTATAAAATAGAGATAGAAAGATATAAATTAATCTCGTTGAAGAGTTTAAATGATTAAGATGGAGCGTAGGAAGTTAGCAATATTTGCAGTAGCCGTGGTTTTTGCAATACTCCTCAGCTCAACAGCACTGGCCATCGCCCAAGAAGAACTCAACATAAAGAAAGAAGGTTGGCTAGATGAAATAATCTTCGTAGCTGAAGACGATAGAGCGAAAGTTGTCGACATGTTGTCTAAAGGAGACCTAGACATATACTTCATAGATATAAGTGACCCAGATCTCTTCCGACAAATAAGGGAAACCCCCGATCTAGAATACGGCTTTTCTTACGGCCTATACTATGAGTTGACCTTTAACCCTGTTGGCCCAGAATTTCCAGCCACCGGTGAACTCAACCCATTCAGTAATCCTAAGATAAGGGAGGCGATGAACTACATAATAGATCGAAACTACATCGTGGATGAGCTTATGGGAGGTCTTGGCTCACCGAAATTTGTCCCAGTGCCGAAGGGATTCCCCGAATACGAAAGATACAAGGACGTCATAGAGGGAATTGAGCAGCAGTATGCGTATGACTTCGATAAGGGTAAACAAACAATTGAGCAAGAGCTAGCGAACATGGGTGCCACAAAGCAGGGCGATAAGTGGTACTACAAAGGTAACCCCATAACAATTAAGTTCCTGATCAGAACAGAGGATGTCCGAAAAGAGATAGGTGACTATGTAGCAAACCAGCTTGAGGCAATTGGCCTAACAGTAGATAGAATGTACAAGACAAGCAAGGAGGCTGCTCCCTACTGGATCCTTGGAGACCCTGCAGATGGCGAGTGGCATATGTATACTGGTGGTTGGATCACCACCGTTGTGAGCAGGGATGATGCAGACAATTTTGCCTTCTTCTATACCGATATGGGCTTCTCTTGGTCTCCTCTATGGCAGGCATACTCTCCAAGCGATGAATTCTATAATGTAGCCAAGCAGTTGGCGGAGAAAAGATTCCACAGTATGGATGAGAGAAATCAGCTCATGAGACAGGCCTTCCAGTATGCAATACAAGATTCTGTAAGGGTTTGGTTGACTGACCAAACTGCCGTATGGGCTAGAAGAAAGAACATAGATGCTGTTTTAGATTTGGCTGCAGGTTATGCTACACCCA
>NJEE01000001.1 GCA_002255045.1 Candidatus Bathyarchaeota archaeon ex4484_205
GAAATACCATCACCAGGCATAGAGATTCTTCGGAAATATTGTGAAGTAGAGGTACATAAAGGTAAATTGCCACCTTCAAGAGAGGAACTTCTGAGGAAAGTATCGGATAAAGATGGACTTCTATGTCTTTTAACAGATAGAATAGATGGCGAGGTCATGGACACTGGAAAAAATTTGGTAGTAATAAGCACATACAGTGTAGGATATGATCATATTGATATAGAGGAAGCAACAAAGAGGGGTATTTATGTAGCACATACTCCTGGAGTTTTAACGGAGGCTGTTGCTGATTTTACATGGGCATTAATTCTAGCAATAACTAGAAGGGTGGTAGAAGCCGATAAGTTCATAAGAAGCGGGAAATGGAACATGCCATGGCAACCAGAATTACTTGTGGGCAGGGAGGTATATGGCAAAACTCTGGGGATAGTAGGTTTTGGTCGAATTGGTAAAGCTGTTGCAAAAAGAGCGAAGGGATTCGATATGAAGATATTAGTCTATGATATAGCGGTTGATGAAGAGACTGCGAAATCTTTAGGGGCTGAAGTTGTGGATTTAGATACCTTACTTAGAGAATCGGATATAGTATCATTACATGTTCCCCTTACTGAAGGAACAAGACATATGATAGGTGAGAATGAGCTTAAGAAAATGAAGAGAACAGCATTTCTTATCAATACCGCGAGAGGACCAGTGGTAGATGAAAAGGCATTAATCCGAGCATTAAGAGAGGGATGGATCGAGGGAGCAGGAATAGATGTATTTGAGAAGGAACCTACGGATATAGATAATGAGCTTCTCAAGTTGGAGAATGTAGTCGTTACACCTCATATCGCCAGCGCATCTTTAGAAGCTAGGAGGAAGATGTCAGAGTTATCAGCGACAGCTATTGTGAAGATCCTTAAGGGGGAGAAACCAGAAAATCTTGTAAATCCAGAGGTAGAGAAGATTCGACCACTAACTGAAGTCAAAAGGATCTAAAGTATATTTCAATATAGATTCGCAGTCGAGGATCCATCTATGTGTTTTATCGAAGTCGAGGGGAGGCATCCTTTTTATGGGTCCAGCGAGGACCCATAAATAGTATAAAGAATATCCAGGTCCAGCAACTACAGGATGATAACCAGCGGGAATTACTATAAGATCAGAGTCTCTGACGACATACACTTCATCTAGGGAGATGGGGGAAGTATCATCTGTATATATCCACTGTATCCCGAAGCCTTGTTTAGGAAAGACTTTAAAGAAGTATATTTCTTCTAGGGCAATTTTTTCTGGCGGATCCATTGTGTCATGTTTGTGTGGGGGTACACTCGACCAGAAGCCTGGAGGATTAATTGTTTCACCTATAATTAGATGGGAGAGAGATGAATCTTCTGGAAGCAAATTCCGTATTTTACGACGCCAGTTAAAAGTTCCTCTCCAAAAGGATTTTATTTCATATTTAGAGATGAGTGAAGGCGTGAAATCACCTTTTCCCGGAGAGGAAACTATCGCGATCTGAGATTTCGCTTTCATGTTATTGATTTTCAAATTAGAGTTTGGAGGAATTACAATTACGTCAGGAGGTTCGACAAAAGGGCTACTTCTACCAACTTTCCCGAAAGATTCAGAATCAACTTGAATTTCAAAGAAACCTTCGAGAGGAATTAAAACGGATTCTTTTCCCTCTGATTCAAGAATAACTTTATCATTTTTCTCTAGGTTAATGAGAGAGAAATGAATATATTTCAAATTATGCATTGGAGGAGAGACGTAAAGGTGTATGCCCTTGCTCACTTTTGAGGATATTTTGAGTGAGGTCATTATCGAACCACAATTATTTACAAAAAGAATTATTAATTAACCATTCTTTTGAAGAAGTGTAAGGGAATGAGGGCAGTGATTCTTCTGAGATGTAGCCCAGGAAAATATAGAAAGGTAGCTAGAGAAATAAAGAATTTATCAGAAGATATTCTTGTATTTCCGATATTAGGAAGGTGGGATGTATTTGTAAAGACGAAAATAGATAATTTAAATGAATTGAGAGAGATTCTTGGAAAAATCATGAAAATTGGAAGTATAGAAGAAAGTGAAACATTAATCGAGATGGAGGTGTGAGAATGGCTTATGGAGTACTACTTTTAAAGGTGGAATGGAAGAATTTAAGAGAGGTGATAAAGAAAGTAGCAGAACTGGAGAAGGTTGTAGATGTTTTCCCCGTATATGGAGAATATGATGTGGTGGTAATAATTGAGGGAGAGGACTATGCAGAGATAGCAACTATCACATCGGAAGTAAATGGATATAGAGGTGTGAAGAGAAGTGAAACCTTAGTGGCGGGTTGATGTTCTCAATATTTTAAGACAATCCTAACAATTTTTTAGATACTTGAACAGCTTCTACTGCATCCTTGGGAGCAGCATCCGCTCCAATTTTCTTTGCAAACTCTGGAGTGACAGCGGCACCACCTATTATGACCTTAACTTTTTCTCTGAGACTTCTTTTCTTAAGCAAGTCTATTACATCCTTCATAGCCGGCATAGTCACCGTCAATAGAGCAGACATACCTACTATTTGTGGGTTATATTTCTCTACTGCCTCAATAAATTTCTCAGGTGCGACATCAACTCCTAGATCGATCACATTAAATCCAGCAGCAGAGAGAAGAGTAGCAACAATATTCTTACCAATATCGTGAAGATCGCCTTTTACGGTTCCTATCACCACAGTTCCTAAATTGGGTTTCTCAGCATCTTTGAGCAATGGTTCCACAATCTTCATACCCTCTTTCATGACCTCTCCGGCCATGATAAGCTCTGAAAGGAAGTACTCATTAGCTTCATATTTTTGTCCTACAATTTCCATTCCTTTGGCCATACCCTCTAGGACAACTTTAAGAGGAGGGACACCAGCATCCAAGGCTTCTTTCACTATTTTGGTAATGTTTTGGTAATCTAACTCCACTATTGCTTGTGAAATTTTCTGAAGATGATCCTCAGACATTTTGCTTACCAATAGATGGTGTCTGTTTTTAAATTTTTCAGTAGTGCATCAGTTTCCTCTACATCTAAAGTTTTCTTAACACCTTTCTTATAGTGCCAATCATGCGTACACCACCTGACTAACTTTACTTTTTTACCTTTCAAACCTTCTGGCACTTCTCGATGAGGAGTTCTCTTTGAGAAGTTCGTAATCTCTATAGTAAAAATGCATTTCTCCCATATTCTTCCTTTTTTATCCTTTTTTATTTCTCCAGTTCTCTCGATGTCTAACACTACCCCCTGAAGGCGTGGTTTCATCATAAGGTGCCTTTTCAGGCTCACTATTAAAACTTATTCTCCAACATCTGGCGCCTTAATGAAGATTACCTATAAAAGAAACTGTAGAAATTAGATTTGGAAAGTTGGACAAGGAATTTAAGATAAGGATTGAGCCGCTCCATGTGGAATTTAAGACAGGGAAGGAGAGGAATTTATTGGATGCATTTCTAACTCATGGTATAGAGATAGAATCTATATGTGGAGGAAACGGTATTTGTGGGAAATGTATAATTAGAGTGGAGAGAGGACAGACGAGTCTACCTACAGAAATAGAAAGGAAGATACTTGGAAAAAGATTAGAGAAGAAGTATAGATTAGCATGCCAAACTTATCCTCTAAGTGATCTTGTGATTACCATACCACTTTCTTCAATGAGAAAAAGAGGGAAAATCTTAGAATGGGGAATTATGAGTGAGGTCGATATTAACCCTGAGGTGAAATGTAGATATGTAGAGTTACAGAGGCCAACATTAGAGGATCAGAGACCTGATGAAGATAGGATCTTAGATGGGCTTTCGCTCAAAACTATAGATTATCAGTTTCTCACCCAGCTTTCTAAAAGGATAAGGAGTATGAGTTGGAAAGGTTTTTTCATATATAGAGATGAAGAGCTTCTGGGTGTAGAGGAGGAAAAAAGAATTTATGGCGTTGCTGTAGATATTGGCACCACTACCATTGTTGCATATCTCGTGGATCTTATTACCGGCAACATAGTGAAGGTGAAGTCTGACTACAATCCTCAAATATCCTTTGGAGAGGACGTAATTTCCCGTATAGAATTCTCTCTGAAAGAAAAAGGCCTACTTAAGCTTCACGAAACCCTAATAGATGGAATTAATCAGCTCATTCAAAAACTTTGTAAGGAAGAAGGAATAACTCCAGATAGGATTTACCAGATAAATTGTGCAGGTAACACAGTAATGTTATCTACACTGTTGAGAACACCAATAGAGTTCATTGGGAAAACTCCATTTATACCACCATTTACAAAAAGTAAAGAGGTAAAAAGTAGGGAATTAAAAGTCTCAATAAATAGGGCAGGATATGTATATACTCTTCCTTCCGTAAGTGGATATATAGGTGGTGATGTGATTGGAGATATATTAACTGCAAACGTAATAAATGAAAGGGAATACTTTTTCCTAATAGATATAGGAACTAATGGAGAACTCGTACTAGGAAACAGTGAGAGAATATTATCAGTTTCCTGTGCAGCGGGGCCTGCTTTGGAAGGAATGGGAATCAAATATGGTATGCGAGGAACTGTGGGGGCAATAGAGAGAGTGTATGTAGATCCTTATAGTTGGAAACCTTATTACCGAGTTATAGGGGGGGTGAAGGCGAGAGGTATATGCGGCTCCGGTTTAATTGATGCAGTTGCAGGAATGTACGTGGCAGGAATAATAAATGGAGGAGGGAGACTTATTGAGAAAGGGTACAATATCAAAGAAGTCGAGGGAGAACGAATGTACGTAATAGCGCATAAAGAAGAGACAGATATGGGAGAGGAAATAGGAATCATACAGAGGGACGTTAGAAATGTACAACTTGCAAAGGCAGCGTTCTATGCGGGTTATAAGATACTCATTGAAAGTATGGGTGTTAAGCCTGAGGATATAAAGAAAATATACATAGCAGGAGCCTTCGGCAACTATATTTCAGCGAGTTCAGCAGTATTGATAGGGCTTTTGCCAGACTTACCTAATGCAAAGGTTATATCTATAGGTAATGGAGCAGGGATGGGAGCATGTAGAACTCTAATTTCCATTAAGGAGAAAGAATTGGCTGAAGAGATAGCTGATAAAATAGAGTACATTGAATTGAGCTCGGAGAAGAAGTTCTATAAAGAATTCGTGAAAGCAACACAGTTTCCACATGAAAACTTGGAGGAGTTTCCGAGAGTAAAAAAAGTCTTAGAAACGAAGAACATCTCTATATTGGAAAAATATTAAGTAAAGTGTTGCCAACCTCGGAAGGGTAACTTTCTTACTTTTTCTTGGTATTTAAACCATACACCCGGAGTATCAACTACATAGCCTATTTTTAGAACACGGATCTTGTGAGACTCACAATATCTACGAAACTCTTCCCAGTAGTCTTTTGCTACCACAAAGATCAATTCATATTCCTCTCCACCATAACACACAGCATCTATAGGAGATATGTTCAATTCCCTACATGCTACTTCTACCAGCTCGGGGAGTGGAAGAGTTTCTAAGATTACACCCTTTCCACTTTTTTGACTCATGTTATAAAGGCTGGCCACTAACCCATCACTGGAGTCAGTCATGCCTTTCAAAAGATTTGAAGATGCCAATAAGAGGCCTTCCTTGAGGCGAGCCTTTGGAAGCAATACTGCATCTACAAATGGGGTTGCATCGACACTAGTTAGTTTTATTTTATTTAAGAGTAGTTTGAGCCCAATGTAAGTATATCCGAAGGGGCCTGTCACACATACAAAATCACCTACATCCCCTAGGTCTCGAGGTAGAGGAGGACTTGAAGAAAAACCAAGTCCTGCTACATCGATTATGAGCTCAGCTGTTCGATTGACGTCTCCCCCCGCAATATATCCCCCATACTCTTGGAGGGCATCTTCAACACCTGCAATTATTTCTTTTACTATCCCTCTTTCCGGACGATCTAAGCCGATTGAGAGGAGAAAGGCGTGGGGAGAGGCACCCTTTGAAGCTAAGTCGCTCACAGTCATCACAATTGCCTTTCTGCTAGCTTGTCTTAAACTCATAGAGGGAGGGACATCTGTAGAGGATACAAGCATGTCTATAGAGAGGATCATATACTTCTTGCTTTCATCAATATAAAAGCTCCATGCATCATCCCCAGATGGGAGAGAAGAGCTGGGAGGGTAGGGCAGTTTTTGAAAGAGTTTTATTATTTCATACTCTGAGAGACCCCCTCTTTTCAAATCCAAACAACGTTAAAATAGGATAAGAGAGTATAAATCTTTGAGCCCCGGTGGCCTAGCCCGGTAAGGCAGCAGCCTCGTATGTATAGAGACAGCTGCGGAACGCGGGTTCAAATCCCGCCCGGGGCTTAAAGGCCCAATATCCTATTGAAAATAGCTAGAAAGGGAGACAATTTATATTGGAAACTTTACATTCCAAGATGTGAGAGAATGAGGAAGAAGTTTGTGATAAGAACGGAAAGTATAGGGGAAGTAGAAGTTGAGCTTATTGAAGAAATAAGCCCTGAAACAGCTCAAAGGATATGGAATGCAATGCCGTTCACCGGAAGGGCAAATCTTTGGGGAGATGAGATTTACTTTAGGATCCCTGTGGAGATGGACGAGGAGAACGGTAGAGAAGTTGTAGAGTTAGGAGATGTAGCCTATTGGCCACCTGGTAACGCAATGTGCATCTTTTTTGGTAAGACCCCAGTAAGTGTAGGAAATGAAATAAGGCCAGCCAGCGCAGTGAATATATTTGGAAAGATTTTGGGAGATATCTCATTATTCAAAAAGGTTAGAGAAGGAGAAATTATAGAAGTCAGAAGGATGTAGAAGAGGGCGGCTTAACTGGTGCCTCTCGTCCCTAATGAGGGATGGCGAGCCGGAGTTTCAGGCAGAGCCTTTTGAACCGGCGAACCCCTACGGGAGGAGGTTTCTAAGTAGATCTTGAGCCTCCCGCCTTTGACCTGGCTCGGCCATCGCCGCCCAAATATTTCTTATTTCAAAAATTGGATTTAAGGATTTATATCAAGGAAGGAGAAAAGATAATGAGGTATGCTTACAGAAATATTTGCAAGTCGTAAACATACAGAACTTCTTGAGTTTCTACTAGAAAATAGAGATAAGATTTTCACACAGTCGAAACTATCTGAATACTTGAGATGCTCACCTTCAACTATATCTCGGGTGGTGGACAACCTAAAAAGAGAAGGAATAATTCTGGAGGAGAGATTAGGTACTCAATTGAAAATTATTGCTCTTAATTTGGAGAGGGAAAAAGTGAAAATATTGATAGATTTCTATGAGAGGATGAAAAAATGCGAGAAGTAATGTATGTAATGGAGGATTTTACAGAACCACCAGAAGGGAAAATAGTAATTTTCGGTTTCCCAAGTTGGGGGAATGTAGGACCCACGGTATGTGAGCAACTAGTTAAGTTTTCTGCGGCGAGGTATTTAGGTAGCATATATGCATCCCTATTCTCTGATTCGATTTTCACACAGGAAAGTGGATTCAGCGAGTTACCCTCAATAAAATTTTATCGCACGGAAAGAAGGATAGAAAAAGTGATAGTCGGAATAGGTAATTTTAAGATACTGAGGGAGAACCCAGAAGCTCATACCCTATGTGAATATCTCATCAAACTTGCAGAAAGATTCAGATGGAAAATGATAATAGGTGTAGAAAGTATAATGTCAGGAGATGGGGAGCATAGCGTAATTTTAACGAATAAAGAACTAATTAAGATGCTTCCAAAACATGTCACCGTTATGCAGGAAAAAAGTATGAAGAGTCTATTGGGAACCCTTTTAGGATTGTGTAGAATTAACAGAATAGATGGAATTGGAATATTTGCATCTTCTGAGAAATTACTTGCAAAGGAAAATACCATCATTAGTACTTTTAGGACATTACTTTACATACTTCACTCAGTCCTATCTATGGAGGAAAGTGAAACCAGTCAAAGGAGGGGTTAAAGCCTCTCCATTTCTTTGAGTCGAAGACATATCTTTTCATAGGTTTAGACAGATGTCTATGAGCACGAGGAGGAGGAAGATATATACCTGGCTCTAAATCTCTTTTAACAGTTACTACGTCAGGAGCATATGATATCGCACCACATTTCTTACAGATATAACCTTGATGAAGTCCTCTGGAGGTCATTCTTATACCACAGTTTACACATAAGGGTGGTCTACGAACATACTTTCTTGTAAGATAGTTAACTTCTAGTTTTTCAAGATTTAGTATATAGGAATTAGAATATCTATCTTGCTGAACCCCTCCATAACAAGAGACTACATCCTCCTCCTTTAACTTTAAAACCACTTCTCGAAAGCTTCCGGTTGGCTCATATGCAGCACATTTTATTTCCCCACTATGATCCGACAATTCAAAGAATACATGGCCACCCTTATATATCTGAGGTTTCTGAGTAATTTTCCCTCTTATAAAAACAGATTGATATAACTGAAGGGAGGAGATCGGGACAGGATGCGTGGGAAGATGTACCCCAGTCCCTTGATTGCTTCTGAAAATAACCCAAGAATCGATTGGCTCTTCTACCTTAATAAAATGGAGAGACTTCAAAACTGCGGAGGGAGACTCCCCTCTAACACCAAATAACACAGGATCTGGGCCGTGTGGAGCTATGAGAACACGTTTAGTTTCAGGATCTACGTTATTAAAGGTTTGAGAGCTGCAAGCCTTATCCATCTCAAGTACGGAGAGCGTGTTAATTTTCCGTGGTTTACCCCAATTTTCTCTTTTACGATACGCTATGAGCTCATATGTATGATCTTCAAGTAGAAGAGAGCCAATTGCCGACACACCACCAACAATGCCACGGATGGAACGATAATAGTGGATGAAAGAACAATACTGTGAAACTTGGCTATAAATATAGCGGGGATTTAGAGGATATCTTAACGCGGCCATATATATCTCTGCAAATACTTGAGGGATCTCACCTTCAAGCGCTATTAGTATGGGATCCGAATGAGGCAAACCTTCTTTCACGATAGAGTCGAAAAATTTTGTAATTCTTTTATAAAAAGTTTTCAAATTTTGTATTTTTAGTTCAAATCTCAGGCAAACTGCAGCATTTCCACGCGTTTTCCATGGAATATTTGGATTAAGACGAATAAGCAGAGGATAATCTTGAAAAACTACATTATAATTATCTATAAGATACTTGAGAAGTCGCCCTGCAACATAGGTAGTACAACCTCCTTTATGGGAATCTGTGTCATCTAGGGCAAGATGAAGAAGAATCATTCTCACTCACCTCTTTTTTGGTAGCGGGGGGTGGAATTTCAGGCAAAGCCTTTTGAACCACCGCTTGAGGGATTGAACCTATCTCAGGGTCTCTCCTTCATTATGAGCCCTGCGGGTTATCCGAATTATAGTCTTTAGACCTGGCTACCCCACCCCGCTACAATTATTTGTAGTATGTAAGTTGGGATATAAACTTTAACATTAGATGTCAGGGCTTCGATTTCTGAGGGAAAGTTTTATATTTACGTTTACGTTTACGTTTACGTAAAAGTTGGGAAGTATTAGGATCACGCTAAGAAGGAGGTATGGAGATGTGGAGATAGAGGGGGATAATGTAGAAGAAGTGATAGAGTTATTGGAAGGATTTAAAAGAATAGATGAGGAGATCTCAGAAATTTTGAGAGAGCCTCTTAAAGGAGAGCTTGTCGGAATCGTGGATTATGACAGAAATCAAAAACCGATAATAAAGGTCAGAAAGGAATTTGTAACTGTAAAAGATGCGATTCTACTTCTTCTTTATGCATCAAAGGAGAGTGGGCTTAGCAACACAGAGATAAACGAACAACTCATCAAGAGTGGAATAAGGACAACAAGTCATGCTGCAAGGTTATCTGAATTGGCAAGGGAAGGGTATGTTATGAGGAACGAGAAGGGAAAATATCTAGTTACAGAACAGGGAAAATATCAGGTACAGGAGATAATAAAGAGAATAAGAGGAGGTGAGAATGCTGAAACTTGAGCTAAAGATAGACGGAAAAACCCTAAAGTTAGAGGGAGAAAGAGAGGAGATAGTGGAGGAGGCTCTGAAATTTCTCTATAACATATATCCTAAGTTATCTCTCATCAATAAGATTGTAGTCAGGCCAGATATAGAAAAATTGATTGAAAGAATATCTGCGTTTGTTAAGATACTTGAGGATGGAACTCTAATAATTAAAGGAACTTTCCCAGCTGAAAAGGGCATATTGCTAGCACTAGCTGCGGCAAAGATTGGTGGAGATTGGGGAATCAGAGAGAAATACTTGGGAATCAGAGAACTGCAAGAATTATTGAATATAAAGAATAAAACTGTGAGAAATAATTGTAGTAAATTATCCAAGGATGGATATATAAGAAGGGATGAGAGAGGAAAATATATTATCACAAATAAGGGGATATATTTTCTTCTCGAATCATTGTTCGGGGAGGAGGATGTAGCGGAGGTGAGTGGAGGAGGATAAGAAGTATGAAAGCCCGCTACACCCTCATAGATAAATATTTTGAGGAAGTTATAAATTTAACCAGCGAATCTATTGGAAAATCAATATCACCATTCATAGAACCTGAGAGAGAAGAATTAACATTCGAGTTACAAGAAACTGTAGAAAACAGAATTCTAAAAGGCACAGATGTCAGCATAAAGATAGTAAGCCATGATTCAGAGAGGTTCTTCATACTCACAAGGATAGCCACAGTAGAGAAAAATGGAGGATATAAAGTACACCGAAGTAAGCCAAAGTTGTTTATTGTAGATAGGAATGAAATGAGGCCCCTTAGTTTTGTTGAGTATTTGGCGAGAAAACGGAGTGTTGAAGACACTTACAATGGAATTATCCTATGGGATGGAGGTCTTCTAGATGTATCTAAGAGGGCTGTTAAGGGTATTTTGTTAGAATCAGAAAGGAGAAAAAACATTATTTTCGCGATCCCTAAGCGTCGTGTATTCTCAGAAATCCTTAGAAACAGATTGGAGAGCAATAGTGTGAAAGTACTAAGAAATGGGGGATTTTTTGAATTCTATATGAGAACCCATGAGAGAGCTCCTATACTGTATGGGCAGGGATATTCCCCCAAAGAAGTAGAAGGAGAGGTTAATGATATTTTCTCTGTCTTGAGAAGGGACTGTTTATATCGTGGCTATCCCGAAACGTTGAGACTAGCACATATATACTCTAAATTTACGAAACTTGAAATCCTGAGTTATCAAATAATTCTAAAAAAGAATTTCTCGGCCAAACCTTGGAAAGACAACTTTAGAAGACAAATATTAGGGGGCTTGTGGAGCTAATGCAGATATATAGAAAGAATGATCTAATTTTGGAGGTCATTGAATTTTCGCCTGAGATGCGGGAGAGGGGAGATTTTTTGATAATAGAGGATGTAAGAGGAGATCTCCTTGTTCAGGTAATCGATATGGAATATTTGGAATTACCTGGATTGTTAGAAGAAACCATTACTGACCTACCCTATATAGAGATAGCGGAAAATGGGGAAGAGAGCATTCTTTTAAAAATAAGAGATGCAACAGTCCTTAAGTGCAAGATAAGGGGGATACTTACCGATAAAGGAATTTTGACATCGACTTGGATTCCTTCTAGGGTTCACTCCAGCATATCACATATCACAGATGGAGAGGTATTGAGGTATGTAATAGGAGATAGGATAAAGAGGCCAATTACTATAGGGAAGACGAGATTTGAAGAGGAAGTCGTCATTGATGCAAAATCTTTAGATGGTAAATTGACTGTAATTACAGGGAAAAAGGGGACAGGAAAGTCTCATCTTTCAAAGATTATTTTGAAGGGACTTTTAAGCTATGGGGCACCGTGTCTAGTTTTTGATATAAATGGAGAGTATGTAGGAGAGGATACGGTATCCCTCACCCCAGGTGATACACTCAAATTCACTTTAAGGTATGTTGGATCGGATTCCTTTCTTAAGATCCTTGACGAAATATATGGATTACCTTCTAGTTCCTTGTGGGAAGTGCGTAGAGTATGGGAAAGCCTGGGAGAGAAGATCACATTAGAGAAACTAAAACATTCGATCAGAGCCAAGAGCATGAATGAGCATGTGAGGGATGCTATTTTGAGAAGGTTGGAGATGATAGAGGCTTCAAGAATATTTACGGATGAACCTAGCGAGGGGATTAGAATAGAGGAGAAAATACACAGCGACAGAGGAGTGATAGTAAATCTAAAGGGATTGCCTGGCGTCTTCAGGAGAATGATCGTTGACCTTATTCTTACGAAGATTATTTATTTACTTGAAAAGGAAAGAATTCCTCCTATATTTTTATTTGCTGAGGAGGCACATACTTACCATGATGAGAAGTTTTGGGAGGACCTTGTCACACGAATGAGACATATTGGAATCTCCTTGATTTTTATCACAAATCAGCCGGATAGACTTTCTGAGACGATTTATAGACAGGCAGATAACGTTTTTCTTTTTAATTTCACGAATGAAAATGACTTGAGTTTTGTGTCCAAAGCTTCTCGAGTAGACTCGGAAACCGTCCGTTCCTTAGTTTCAACTCTTCCACCGAGGTATTGTCTCATATTAGGAGAAGTTGTCGGAGACATACCTATAGTTCTTAGCGTTGTTGGAGATACCTATTTTAAATCTGGAAGAACAAAATGTTATTTCGACTAGTCTCTATGGAACACAGTTATCCCTTTAAAGGTACATTTATCTCCTAGTTTCTCCTCAATACGGAGAAGGCGATTATATTTTGCAGTTCTTTCCCCTCTTGCTGGTGCACCAGTCTTTATCTCACCTACACAGAGAGCGACAGCGATATCAGCGATGTATGTATCTTCAGTTTCACCTGAACGATGGCTGACGATAACATTATAGTTGTTAGAAAGAGCAAGATTTGCTGCATCAAGAGCCTCAGACAGACTTCCTATCTGGTTTACTTTGAGTAAAAGAGCATTTGCAGCACCTATTTGGATTCCTCTTTTTAATCTTTCAATGTTTGTCACAAAAAGATCGTCACCTACAATTTGAACTTTAGAACCTAATTTCTTAGTGATAGTTGCGAAGGAGGTAAAATCATTTTCTTCAAAGGGATCTTCAATAGAGATTATAGGATATTTCTCCGTGAGAGAGATGAATAGATCAAGTAGCTCATTCGGCCCATAACGACTACCATCAACTAAGTATTTGCTACTCTTCTCCTCATAGATTTCTGAGGCGGCACAATCAAGTGCTAGAAAGACCTCCTTTCCAGCTTGATATCCTGAAGACTCTATTGAGTCAATTAGAAGCTGTAGGGCTTCCTCAGTCTCAGAGATATTGGGAGCAAAACCTCCTTCATCGCCAACATTTATGGCATTTTTTCCATATTTGGATAATAATAATTTTTTAAGGGACTGATAGATAGTAACACCAGCCTCCAAAGCGTTGGAAAAGGTCTTAAATCCGGCTGGAACTATCATAAATTCCTGAAAAGAGAGTAGATTTCCAGCATGTTTTCCACCATTGATTATGTTCATGAGAGGGACTGGAAGTACATATACTTCCTTGTCGGGCGCAAGATATTCAAATAATTCCTTACCGGAGGCTTTTGATGCAGTCTTCGCAGCTGCTAGAGAGACTGATAGAATGGTATTACCGCCTAACTTAGATTTTTGTGGAGTGCCATCTAAAGTTATCATTATTCGATCTATTTCCCTTTGGTTACGAACATCTAATCCCTTTAGTTTAGGAGATATGATATCTTCAATTATTCTTACTGCTTTCAGCACCCCTCTCCCATGCATTCTTTGTGGATCTTCGTCTCTCAATTCAAGTACCTCAAATCGTCCAGTAGAGGCACCGGAGGGCACTGAAGCATAGGCGGAGAGATCTCCTAGGGTATATATCTCAGCTTCTACTGTGGGATTTCCTCTGGAGTCTATAATTTCCCGCCCCTTTATCTCTTCAATAATAAACTTATTGGAGGACATGACACAATAGATGCCAAGAATTGATATTTTTATTTTCTTCTATAGTCCTAGAAGAGATGGCATAACTTCCAGAAATACAGATAATAGAATGGCACTTATGACAAGTCGTCTGCCAGTATATTTCTCAAATCCGGAAAGCCATAGAACTAGACCTATAGAGAACAGACCTACACAGAGGTAGGGAACTATCCGTCTTATAAATTGAATAACAGCAGACACAAAATTGACAACCATAACTTCAATACTTTCCAATAAAGCATCGAAGAAAGTTTCTACCATAGAGGAGGTGGAATTGGTAGGGAAACAGAGGGCTATAGCTATCTCTTTAGAGAGAAGGAGAGAAATAAGGAGAAGGAGAACTTTTTTCATGAGCCATTAATACTTATTTTCTAACATACTTAATCACCTATGAATTCTCAGCGCTTTGCTTAATGGTGGAAGTTCCTTTAAAAGTTGGTTAAAGAACTTCTCTACACACACATCCAAAGGAACTTTTTTATTTAGAAATACACCAGTTCGCCCTCTCTCATTCCGTTGCATAAGGACTCTTTCTCTTTCCCAGATAATATCCATACTGACACCCAGGATTCTCCTCGCGAATACTTCATTCCCTATAAGAGAGAGCTCCTCATGACCATAATCCTTTGGAAGTATAAGTAATAATTTTTTATTAACTCCAGCCACTCTCTTATTAGATGCAAGTTCAGAAGAGGAGATTATTCCACCGAATTTATAGAACTCTTCTTCTCGTTTCTTTAACTTAAGTAGAGGAATAGAAATGTTAACATTACCAGGAAGCTTATAGACGGCTTTAGGAACAGTAGAGGGAGTTGCCATCATGATATATTTCTCATATTCTGCTATTGAATCAAGTACTATCTCAATTTTATAGGAGGGGATAGGACTCAGGAAAATTATATCGATATCGCTATGCTTCTTTATGTCTCCACGTGCCACACTACCATGGATGAAAGGAGTGAGACCATATTTTTGGAATTCCTGCATAAAGCGGGATGCTGTTTTTCTCAGAGCTTGTAGTAAGATCCAATCGTCCTCCTTATAAACTATAAATCGATGCACACCAGGACCTCTTGGTTTCTCCCTCAATATATTCCCTCTCAGACTAAAAGAAGGTTAGGTTTAAATTAAATTCTATAGAAAGAAACCAATTATGTATTTAGCTCTCTTGATAATTTTGTTACCTCTAATTCTTTTCACACTTGTTAAAATACTGAAGATAAAGGTGGAGGGAGTTGAAAGTACACCTATATATTTCTCCATAAGGACAAAACACATAGTATCAATATTAGAAAAAATAGCCGTAAGGAGCAGTAATGTTATAAATGACTTTGGAAGAATAGCGGTTTATACAACAATATTTATGATTATTTTTTATTTTTATTTCTTTTTCTTTAATTTCCTTAAATTTCTCTTCAAATTTGGGGAAACTTCAAAGATCATAATACTTTATCCGGGTTTGACAATTAACATAGAGGAAAGTATATACTTCTTTATCTCTGTAGGTTTTTCCTTAATTATACATGAAGCAGCACATGCTCTACAGGCATTATCGCACGATATAGAAGTGAGGTGGTTTGGCGTAGGAATTTTCTTGGGACTGATATATGGTTTTGTTGAAATAGATGATAAGGCTCTAATGAAAGCCGGTAAAGAAGTTAGAAGAAAAATATACTCCTCCGGTCCCTTCACAAACCTCATAATAGCTCTCACAACTTTTCTTTTAATAAGTGCAGTATATCAGCTAGGCATAAGTGGGATATTGGTGGTGGATACTAAGAGAGAAGAATGCGCGCCTTTAAAAGGGAAAATCATAACAAGAATAAATGACATACGTATAACCAACGTGGAGGATTTCCTGAATTTTATGGAGAGTAGAAAAGTTGGAGAAGTTGTAAAAATTGAAACAGTAAGTGGAGAGACATATTTTATTCGACTTGGAGAAAGATTTGGGAAGAGTTTCTTAGGGGTGGCATGTGTGAATTATAATACTCTATACTACAATCCCTTCTTTAAGCTACTCATCTGGCTGGGAATAATTAATATTAATTTGGCAATTTTAAATGCAGCACCATTCTTCCTAACGGATGGGGGGAAGTTTGTAAGGGAATTTAAAATAAAAGGAGAGATCATTAACTATTTGGGAGTTGCTATATTACTCTTAAATATGGTGGCAAGTGGCTTAGGATAAGGCTTGTTATGTGACATATGTGGGGAGAGAGGAATTATAAAACAGCATTTCTCAGGAAGAGTCCTTTGTAAGAAATGTCTTTATAGGGATCTAATGAGAAGAACAAAGAGGATAGTAGGAGAGTATAGAATGCTTGAACCACGAGACAGAATTTTGGTAGTGATAGGAAAATATCTTGAAGATTTTATAGCTGCCAAGATTCTCTGGGATATAGAGAGGAAGTACCCAACTACAATCTTCTTACTTTTATCACAACACATGGATGAAGAGAAAATAGTTTCGAGATATATCGGAGAATTATATAAGGAGAGAATCGTGAAAAATTACAAAGAGCCTTGGGAGGTTGCCAGAAAGCTGAAATGTACAAAAATTGTCGTGGGAATTACATTGGAGGAATATCTCGCATCATTTCTCTTTCCGAAGTTTTTATACGGAGTTATCCTTCCAAAAGAAAGAATTTCGGAAAAATTAACAATAATAAGACCTACAATAAAAATAATGCTTAAAGAAATGAAATTAATAACAGAAGAAGAAATAATTAAGAAATTACATACAAAAGAGAATGAAATAACAAGATTTCTTGAGAATCTTGAAAGCAAACATGAGGGAATACTTTTCTCGTTCTATAAGGGAACGGAGAAACTTATGAAAGAAATAAAAAACTTTAAGCCTTAGGGGTAACTATTCTAATATTGCGGCGGCAACATGGCCGGGGGGCTTGCCGTCCCCTGTAACTTGAAACCGGCAACATGCAAGGGCCTGTAACCCGAGGGGCGTGGTTGACACTCTACGTAGGCCTGTCTCCTTAGGAATGAGGGCCAGCCCATCGGGTGGGCGTAGGCCCATACTACCTTCCGTAGGGAAGGTAAGAGGGTTTAATCATCGAATCCGCCAGGCCCGGGAGGGAGCAACGGTAAGGTGAGCAACCCACGCTGATGGTATACTGGCCGAACTGATGGGGACAGAGACCGCGTAGGGTTGTCGGCTGCCACCCAAGGGGGTTGCCGCCGCACTAGTCTTTAATTATGAATTATTAAGAAGAGAAGAGTAGTATTAAAGTTCCAGATTGATAGTGTGGAGCATTTTATAAGCTAAGGTTTTACATTCAGAAGATAGTGGGCCGGGCCGGACTTGAACCGGCGACCTCCCGGTTATCAGCCGGGTGCTCTAACCTTCAGCGTGACAATCTCACTATGCTAAGCTACCGGCCCTTAAATTAAGTTATGACATCTATATTTTAAATTTTGGCATATTTTTAGGCATGTCGCAGAATTGCCACTATGCCTCCAAACCCCTGATAAAGTATTTTTCCCTCCTCACTTTCATAACCTATGATCTCTATTTTTGAGCCAGTCTCCCTTGCCAGACGTTCATACTTATCGATATACCCTTCTACAGCCTCTATGAGGAGGGAGGAACCACATTTTGGACATTCCCTGTTGCTTACCTCGATACGTAAAGTATCTAAATCTTCTCGACTTATATTCCTAGTTTCATTATATTCACAGCTACTACACTTAATTTTCACAACTAAAATGTCAAGTTTTTCAGATATTAGAAGGGTATCGACTTTGCCCATTCTCAGATTTCTTTCAACCTCTTCTTGACCATATACAGCTAGGCCACTTTCTTTTCCGAGTTCCTCCAAAAAACGTTGTATAAGCTTCTTTTCCTCTATTATTCGCATATCCTTAATTTTATCTTCTGCTTTTCTTAGAGCCTCCTTAACACCTTGCGTTCCAGTATAAGAAGTGTCCACAATTGCTATGATCTTAGGTTTTAATTGATAATGCAAGTATTCACCCTCATAGAACTCTTCCTTTGTAGGACCAGGACCTGCGAGTATTATACCTCCCAATTCTGGCTGATTAAGAAAGATTTCAGAAGCATGCGTACCTACCCGTTTATAATATTGATTTAACTCGCTTTCTCTTAGGCGCTCATAACGCCTTGCGGACTGACCACCTTTTCTTGTTTTCCCCCCTACACCTGATGTAATTTCGTTTTTTATCTCTACAGTTCGTCCTGTAATTAGGGCAATAGTTGCTTCACTATTATCGATCACTATCACACCATATGACTTCTTCTCACGAAGCATTTCTAGAAGAGGCTCTACATAGAATTTATCATCACAGCTGTAGTAGGAGAGATTTATGGGCTTCGGAGGGATAATAACATACGTTTCTATTACTTCGGAACCCGGAGGCCCACGAGGTATGGCACCGCAAAAGATTACTAAGCCATTCTTGGGTGTTTTTCCTATTATTTTCAAACGTTGCTGAACTTTTACGATGGCATCTTGAACATTTTTTCTGGTGGTTCGAGATTTGATATTAGATGCTTTACCATACTCTTCACGAAGCGTGGACATTACCTCACTTAATTGTCGACCAGCAGGAATATAGAGAGATATAAGCTCGGTACCTCTACCTCGTTTTTCAGCAATCCTCCTGAGTAAGTGCCTCATTCGATATAGTTGAAGAGACTTACTGACAGAGTAGGAGCTATCACTATTCAAGGGTGATATATTTAGAGTATAGAACCTCAAATTAAGTTTTTAAAGATGGAAAAGTAAAAATGAGATAATGCTCGTTGTCTTACGGCTAGGACATATACTCTTTACTAGAGAGCTAGATATGGAGCTATGGAGAAGTTACAGAGAAGTTCTAATGAGGTTCCTAGAAAAAGGAAATAAGGGAGTCGTTGTAACAGGTGGAGGAGAAATAGCCAGAGGACAGATCAAAAAAGCTAGATTGCTGAATCTTGATTGGTCCCTATGCGATGAAATAGGAATCATGTGTTCCAGAATACACGCACTTCTACTATACGGCTATATGAAGGAGAGGGCAATAGTAGAATTTACAGGAGACTTACAGAGAATAGTGAATAAGGTATGTGAGAACCGATTGGTAATTACTGGAGGAATGTTTCCAGGTCAGTCTACTGATGCTGTTGCTGCATTAATCGCGGAGAGAGCTGAGGCAGATCTTGTTATAAAAGCTTTGGATGTGGAGGGAGTATATGACAAAGACCCTAAGAAATATGCAGAAGCAAAACTCCTCAAAAAGATCTCTGCAAAGAAATTATGGGAAATGATATCAACTGAGGAGTTACTAGCGGGAGAATACAAACTACTCGATCCTATCGCGTTGAAAATACTAGAGAGATCCCAAATACCAATTATTTTCATTGATGGTAGAGATGTGAAGAATTTGGAGAAGACATTTCAAGGAGAGGATGTTGGGACGAGAGTTATTTACACATAGGTCTTATGAGATTGATTAATGACTACAAAATTCTCCTAAAAAAATAAATATTCCTATGTTATAACCCAGATTCGGTGGGGCCGTCGTCTAAACGAAAGGGATAGCCAGGTAGGACGGCGGGCTCCAGCCACTATTGAAGGGTTCGCTGACTAAGTGGATGAAGAATGGTTGGAGCTCGGGAGGAACCCGTAGGTGTAAAAGCCGGGGAAATGTGAGCGTTCAAAGGGCTTTGCCTGGAAGTCGCTCCGGCCCCACCATGAAAACCTTTAATTTCTTTACAGAAAATAAAATAATAGGTGACCCTTATTGACTAAACATGCGTTTGTATTAATAAATGTAGATATAGGAACAGAGAAGGAAATACTGAGTGAATTAAAGAAAATACCATATATCAAGGAGGCCTGGATGGTGTATGGTGTTTACGACATGGTTGTTAAAATAGAGGCAGATTCATTGGAGCAGGTGAAGGAAGCTATAAGCAGTAACATTAGGAAGCTGGAAGGGGTGAGAAACACGTTGACCTTGATTCCCATTGAGGGATTTACCTCTTAGATTTTTTCTGATAATATTAAAATTCAAATATTCTCACGTAGATGAAGATTCGTTAAAGGATGCCAAGTATTTCCCCCAGGAAGATGCGACGACTACAAGATAGAATGCTTAAGAAGATGGGATTGGCAATGGAAGAACTCTCTGATGTAGATAAAGTTATCATTCTCACTTCTTCCAAACGTATTGAAATACTGAATCCTACAGTAACGAAGTTTGTACTTCAACAGGGTCAGGACATTTACCAGGTGATTGGAACTACAAAGATAGAGGAAATAGAAGAAGTTGAAGAAATAGAAATACCAGAGGAAGATATAATGTTAGTCTCACAGCAGGTAGGATGTGACTATGAAACAGCGAAGAAAGCTCTAGAGAGCACGGGAGGAGATATTGCACAGGCGATTCTATTACTTAAAAGAAGACCGGTCTAAACCTTTACGGACCTTTACGGCAACACCTCTCTTGAAAAATCTTGCTTCCCGAGGTGATAAGAGAAGCTTGCCTACAGCGAGTAGAGAATCATTTTCATCCACTACTATGACCTCATCTCCGGAACGTAGAAGCATATCTACTTCGAGCACATACTTTGCAAAGACATTCCTCCCTTTTCGTATATACTTACTTACAGAAGAAGGAACAATAACTCTATGACGGGGTTTACTAAATGTTTGTCTCAAGAGTTCACCACCCGCTATACTAAGAGAGAAAAGACCTGTAGAGGGCACTAGGGTAGCTATCAATCTTTCGGTCTCAGTATAGAGCCGACGTATCTTACCATTCTTCCCTCTTTCCACACTTCCTAGAGATTTCAAAACCTTGGAGCCGAACCCGAAACCAAATTGATAATCCAGGAGGTCCTTAATATAGAGTTTTTCTAATATAGTGATACTTGAACAATTAGCCAAACCTATTTATTCAATATGTGAGGAAGTAAATATTTAGATTTATGAACTGTGAAATATGTGGATCACCAATATATGGAAAAGCTAAAAAAGTGTTGATAGATGGCGTACCAATGCTGGTATGTCAGGCATGTGCAAATCTTTCTTCAACGGAGATAGTTGAGAAGAAAACTACAGAAGGGAGAAGAGTATACCAAAGAAGAAGACTCATTAAAAAGGTAGGGGAGAAGAAGACTTTCTGGAACGATGATCTGACGTTAATAGATAACTATGGAGAAAGAATAAGGATGGCGAGAGAAGAAATGGGAATGACCTTAGAAGAGTTAAGCCGTAAATCAGGGTTAAAAGTGAGCTATCTTAGAAATATAGAAAACCAGAGGATGAAACCCACCTTGGGAGAGAGCCGAATTTTGGAGCATATACTTGATATCGCAATACTCACAAAAACGCCGGAGTATGGAGATAAACAAAGAACGAAAGTTCGAAGAGATGGATTAACATTAAGTGATATATTGAGAATGAAGTGAAGAAAATAATAGATCAGATGACTGAGATATACGTACTTCGAATGGGGCATAGGTACATACGTGATCTGAGAATCTCCACACATTGTGGATTGGTTGCCTGGGCACTAGGAGCTAAGGGAATACTCTTCACGGGTATGTATGATAAAGAAATGATGAAGAAATTGAGAGAAACTGTAGAGAGGTGGGGTGGAGAATTTGAGATAGGATATGTTGAGAATTGGAGGGAATATATTCTTGAAGAAAGAAGAAGAGGAACATATATTATCCATCTAACCATGTATGGAATAAATATACCAACCGTAGAGAAGGCTCTCCAGAAAATTCTGAGATGGAAGAGAATATTAGTAATTATAGGGGCTGAGAAGATGCCTCGGGAAGTATATTTACTGGCACACCTCAATGTAGCTATAAAGAATGTGCCACACTCAGAGGTTGCAGCATTATCCATCTTTATGGATAGAATTACAAATGGGAAGGCGCTTCTAGAATATCCAGAACATATGAAGATAAAAATAATCCCACAAATCAGGGGAAAAGTTATAGAGAGAGGAGAACCCAAATATATAGAGGGAGACATCAATAGGGAAGTTTGATAGAATGAAAGTATCTGAAGAGCTTTATTTGAAGGTTGCAGCACTCGTAGGAGGGGATGATGCTATTGGTGTTGTTTCTGCTTTACTAGATTTGAAAAAAGCCTCAGATGAGGAGATTGCAAACAGAACAGGTCTCAGACTCCCTAATGTTAGAAAAGTGCTTTACAAATTGTTGGACTCTTCTTTAGTTGCATTTGAGGAAAGAAGAGAGAGAATGGAACAGACAGTTTTCTATTGGTATCCTCTACCAGAGCAAGTATACGGATTTATTCAAACAGAAGAGAGAAACCTAATTAAGAGACTTAAAGCTAAATTCAATTACCTTAGATCACATGAATTTTATCATTGTGGAACCCCCACTTGTAGGAGGCTGACTTTCGAGGAAGCCGTAGAGACATTATTTAAGTGTCCAACTTGTGGAAAACCTCTCAACAGAGTTGATGTTACAGATATTATAGAAGCGATAGAAGGGAGAATTGAAACCATACAGAGAGAATTGAAAGAGTCCTTCGGAGTACCCATCAAAACATTAAAATCTCGGAGAAAATAAAAACTATAAATGGGCCGAGGTACCCTAGCCATACAACACTAGAAAGGTAGGGGGCAAGCCTGCTAAGCTTGTGCCCGTAAGGGCTCGCGGGTTCAAATCCCGCCCTCGGCGCCATGGGCGCGTCGTCCAGCCCGGTTAGGACGCCGCTCTTACGAAGCGGTGGTCGCCGGTTCGAATCCGGCCGCGCCCATCAAGTAAATTTTTTAGGAGAGAGAGTGAGGATGAATTATATAGGGCCGGTAGAACAGATGGTAGGTTCGCTGGCTTCGCAATCTTTTTCGAGAAAGCCAGAGGTCGGGGGTTCAAGTCCCCCCCGGTCCACCAATATTAAAACGTAATATAGCAGCTATTCCACCAAATCCTTTCAATATTTTTCCAGGTTCTTCTTTGGAGTTGATTATAATAATTTCTCCTCCATTTTCCTCCACCATTTGAAAAATATTTTCGACCTCTCTGCGTTCTTCATCGCCTATATTTGCCAGAAAATCATCTGTGATCAATAATTTTTGAACCGCTCTCATCTCTATCGCGTACTTTACATTGTCATATCCATAAGTAGCCAGATGATTCTTTGCGATCTTTATAAGAAAATCTTGTATAATGACATTTTCTTCAATGATTCTTAATTTCTTCTGTACATTTCTCAACACTCCACTTCGTAACGTCTCCTTAATGCCAGATATTGTGCCAGAGGTAGCAAAGCCCAGATAGATTACTCTCTTCCAAAGATCTGGATATTTAGATTGAAGATATGTAGCTAATTTATTTTTAATAAATCCAGGACCTACTATTACAATGTAATATTCTCGAGTGGGCTCAATTTGCTTCATAGCCTTTACGATTGAGGAGAGAAAGAATAGCAGTTGCTCACTATTTTCAGAGGCATATCTCTTTGAGGATATCTCTGAATGAATTCTTTGAATGTGGGAAAAACCGGATGTCTCAATTAAAGCTAATGTGGCCTCTTCGCGGTCCATGGCAATTACAATTAGAGGTACAGAGGGATGTCTTGAGGCATATAGTTGTTTCAGTTGGTAGTTGAGCCACTGTCTTTTCCTAATTAAATATTTGTTTCCTGGTTGTATTACGAGAGAATGTCTATGACCCTTTGTTCCCTCAAGATCCTCAGGGCATTCCATAACTATTCCATCTAACTTTAACATGTTGCTTTCCAAGTCAAGGAATTTTGAGAGTACCTTGAGAGTGAGCCAGACTTTAACCTTTGTTTTCCCCACCCGATTTCCTCCAACCGTTTTAATAACTCTGTGAGAAAACCCTGAGACAAGGTCGTCTTTCTCTATAACTTGATAAAGAGTCCAGAGGTCTTCCTTAAATCGAGGTACTAACTTAATAATTCCTCTTTTCTCATCATAGCTAAGAATTTTCAAGTTCAGAAATTTAATTACTAGATGGAATTTAATATTATTGACGAAAAGGTTATTTTATGGTGAGTCGATAATTCGAATGCAGGGGGCGTGGGCTAGAGAAATCGGCCAATCTGGTCTATGCTTCGTGGCTTGGGCCCTCCTATTAGGTGAGAACCCACGAGGTCCCAGGTTCAAAAGGCGATAGCCTGAGAATCCTGGCGCCCCCACCAAAAAATTAATAATTTTGAAAAGAGGTTTCCCTTCTTGAGCCTCGGTAGCTCAGCTCGGTAGAGCGGCAGCCTTGTAAATTAATGCAGAAGCTGTTGGTCGTGGGTTCAAACATCAAAGGAACAAATCCCACCCGAGGCTCCACAAATTTATGGGGAATATAGATATGGAGTGCCGGAGGCGGGATTTGAACCCGCGACTTCTGGACAGGTAGTTTTCCAGATTTCTCATGCCCCCGATTATGAGTGACGCTACAACTTGTTCTGGCGCTCTAGTCTAAGGGGGCTATCTAACCAGGTTGCTCTCTGGTTGATCTGAGCTACTCCGGCACTATTTGAAGGAGAGAATAATGAGGGATAAAAATTTTCTCTTTATCGACTCTCTAAACCTTTTAACTCTTCAGGTAGTTCAGGAAGCATTTCCTTCGTTTTCTGGGCAGCAAGTTCAGCAGCTTCCTTCAAGATCTTTTCCGCCTCCCTAGAAGAAGTGGACGTATCTACGGACACAGGAGAAACCGCACCAGCCTCAATTACAAGCTGGTCTAACATATCATTAACTTTCTGGAGATCATAAGCCACTTCGGGTAGAACGCCCTTAAGGGAACCCTCAAGTGATCTTATAATATTAACTGTAGGACCGAGAACATTTACGACATCTCTAAATTCCTGTGCTATTTCCAGTCTCAGAATAGTCCTCTTCAGAGCTAGTTGACTTTGGAGAATGACTTGTGATACTCTTTTGAGTTGAACAACCTCATTCGCATACACGGTAGCTCTTGGTTTATCGCCATCTTTTAAAGCCTCTACACAAGCTTGAAAAAGGTCTTTGCTACGTTGGATAAGTTGTCGATATTTATTTTCTAGCTTAGATTCTTGAAGTTTCAGAAGTGTAAGAGCTTCTAAAACTCTTTCTCTTGAGGAGGAAGGGTATTCATTCTTTACTACAATTTCCTTTTCTTTCTTCTTTCTGAAGAAGGGTAGTCTCACCTACTTACACCTATTCTACGTGGTATGCCACACTACATAAAATTTTCCTCAAGTGAAATTAGGGAAATAAACATTAAAAATAATGGAGATTGATAGGGATATGGACAGAGGAGTTGGAATTGATAGAACAGCTTGAAAAGGCAGCGAAAGATGCAGCTCAAGAGGCAGTATCAAAAGACAGAAATGGAGACAGGGAGGGAGCGATAGAGAAATATCGAGAGGCGATAAAATATCTAAGAAAGCTATATTTCTATAGTGAAGATGAGTATAGGAGAAGAGTTTACTTAGAGAAAATTACGGAATATACCTCAAGAATAAAAACATTGAAGGAAGGATTAAAACCAGTCACTATAGAAAGAAAACCCTCTATCACATGGAATGATATAATAGGATTAGAAGATGTGAAGAGAGTAATTAGAGAAAGTATAGTATATCCTTATAGAAGACCGGATTTATATCCACTTGGCTGGCCTCGAGGAATATTACTTTTCGGGCCACCAGGATGTGGAAAAACCTTAGTTGCAACCGCAGTGGCTAATGAAATAGATGCAGAATTCTATTCAGTGGATGCTGCCACACTACTTTCTAAATGGTTAGGAGAATCAGAGAAGAATATTAAAGAATTATTTACACGGGCACGTGAAACAAGTCTGAAAGGGAAACCAGTCATAATCTTCATAGATGAGGTAGATGCACTAACCTCCAAGAGAGAAATGGAGGTGGGTGGTGAGGTTCGTGCGAGAACACAACTCCTCAAAGAAATGGATGGATTAGAAAACAAGGGCAGAAAATTCTATCTGTATGTCCTTGCAGCAACCAACAAACCTTGGGAGCTTGATGAACCTTTCATAAGGAGGTTCCAAAAAAGAATATACGTGAAGCTACCGGGACTGCAGGAACGAATAAAACTATTTAAGTATTACTGTAGAAGATTGAAAGTATCACCAGAGGTAGATTTTGAGAAACTTGCGATGGAAACAGAATATTATTCTGCAGAGGACATATATTTACTATGCGTAGATGTACAGAATAAGTTAGCAAAGGAAGTGCTGGAATTAAATTTACCTCAGCGAGAGGCAACTTTTCAGGACTTCTTAGAGGCATTGAATAACAGAAAAACTAGTATAATATTAGAGAATCTGAGACGCTACGAAGAATGGGCAAATAGGTATAAAGCAATTTAAATAGCAGATCCTTCTGATCCTCTTTCTGAAACTATTTTCACTTTGCCTTCTTTCTCCAATAGCTTTAGGATATCCATTAACTTTTCTTGTGGAATGTTCAAATCCTTTGAACACTGCTCAAGGGAGAAGGAGGACTTCTTCTCTTTAATATACCGGTATACCTCCATTTCTATAGAGGGAGGGACCTCAGGAAAATCTTCTTTTATCTTTTCGGAGGCCAGGCGAGAGGCACTTTCAAGAATCCTTTTCGCCTCATTGCTCGCCTCAATGGAGGATGAAGGAACAGGGATAGATTCAGAGGGTATTAAGACTGAGAGATCTTCTAACATCTTATTAACTTCCAGATTTATGTAAGTCAAATTTGTTGGAAAATTCTCTCTCACATCTTGTATAATATCTTTTAGAGGTACCAATATGGGGGGGATTGAACCCACAATCTCTATGGTTTCAAGCCTTACTCTCAGCGCTTCAAGCAGAATTAGGCTTTTTTGAATTAATTCTGCCAATCTCCGTACTTGAACAATTTCTTCAGCATACATTATACTCTCTTCCCTATTACCTCTTAATTCAGCATCCACACACATAGAAAAGAGCTGTTCTCTTTTATTTTTCAAGTTACGATACACACGATTCAATTTCTCAATTTGTATAGAAATATTTATGAGAGCTCTACTAATCAGGCGACGTTCATCATGTTCGTCAATCAACACCATCCACTAAGGCCTCCAACAGATTTCTTTTCCCGATGATATATCTCTTACTATACATTCATATATTTTTGGTAGATTTTTCCAGAACAAGCACTTTCCTGTCGGTACCTACATATACCTTATCAGCTAGGTTAATGAAAAGACCGGTTTCCACCACACCAGGAATCAACTTTATTTGGATATCTACATCTTTTGGGGAAGATATCTTATTTAGTTTTACATCAAGCAAATAATTGCCATTGTCAGTAATCACAGGGCCTAATCTTTTTTTTGACATGCGTAGGGAAGGAGATACTTTGTACATCTTCTTTATGGTCAGAACTACTGAGGAATATGCAAAAGGTAGGATTTCTATAGGGAGACTATGATGTTCACCGAGATATTGAACAAGCTTTTTGGAGTCAATTATTATATATTTTCTGCTAGAGGCGTATGCGAGGATTTTCTCTCGAGCTAATGCCCCTCCACCACCCTTTAACATGTTAAGATTCCTGTCTACTTCATCTGCACTATCTATATAGATATCTGGAGAGGGGAACTCGTCTAGTGTTGCCAAGGAGAAACCATACTTTATAACTGAGTAGTAAGTATGCGAAGAGGAAGGAATTACTCTCAATCTTTCGAACATATTCCTTCTTTTCATATATTTTGCGAACAGAGGGATAAATTGAGTAATTGTACTTCCCGAGCCTAATGCTACTGTTGATATATCTTCCAGATCATTTAGTAGTACTTCAGCAGCTTTCTGTCTAGCTTTCTGAATATTCATCCCTATCACGTTCCATCAGAAGGTCTTCCAGCTCTCGTCTAATAGCCTCAAGCTCCTCAAAATCTGTATTTTCCATATTATCCAAATTTTTCAATAAATCAGGAGGCAAGCTATGAGAGGAGAACTCCACATTGATTCCCAGCTCCTGCGAAAGTTTACGAATAGAAGTGTCAATCAATCCTATTATGTTGAGAAGAGAGTTAAAAAGAGTACTCCGCAGTTCTACGATTCTATGAAGCTTCAAGATTTTCTCCTTCTCATTCAATATATTTTCTAAATTTTTGGATTCTTCCAAATAGGATGAAATTATATTTTCAAATTCTTTGCGGGAGATCTCTCCATTTTTTAACTTTGTCTCATATTTATTAACAATATCTTTTATAACTGAGATACGTAACTTCATAATCCGTATGTCTTCCTTCAATGCCTCTAAATCTATCGAACTTAAATATTTTGAATTGTCAACCAATTTTGACAACTATTACAATATAACATTTCTGCCTCAATTTTAAGGTTTCACTAATTGAGCAAGCCCCGGGCGGGGTTTGAACCCGCGACCTCCGCCTCTTCAGAGAATACCAAGGCGTTGCTCCACCAGGTTCCTCGCATTATGCTCTGAGCTACCGGGGCTAAAGAATTGTGGGAAGGGTATGAGATATAAAAATTATTATGGAAGAATTATAGTTGATAAATTATCTTGATGGAATATCAAATAAGAAAGGACTTAGAAAAATGTATTTCATTAGCCAGAATTGAGGTGAGTGAGGAAGAGAGAGAAAGGCTCCTTAAGGATATCCTAAGAATTGTTGAATATTTCAAGGTAATAGGAGAGCTGGATACCGAAAATGTAAAGCCTCTTTACCATGTACTAGAATTAAGAAACAGATTAAGAAGGGATGAACCTAGGGAATGCCTTACTCAGGAGAAGGCTCTCCGGAACACTACAAGGAATAGGAAGGGATACTTCATTACTCCTAAGGCATTTTGAGAGGAAGAGAATATGAATACATTAGAGATAGTAAATGACATCATAAATGGTGTTGAGGATTGCCGGGAGATAGTCGCAAAGATTTATGAGAAAATTGAAAAAGTTGAGAAGGATGTAAGGGCATATATTACACTCCTAGACAGAGATAAAGTTGAGAAAAAGGCAGAGGAGATAGCAAAAAGAATAGAAAGAGGAGAAAAAGTAGGGAAGCTGGCTGGGATTCCTATAGCAGTTAAGGATAATATATCAACAGCAGGTATGAGAACAACCTGCGCCTCTCGAATGCTAAAAAATTATACACCCATATATGATGCGACAGTTATAACCAGAATAAAGAAGGAGGATGGAATAATCATTGGAAAAACAAATATGGATGAATTTGCAATGGGATCCTCTACCGAAACTAGTTATTTTGGACCTACACATAACCCATGGAATTTATCTAGAGTGCCAGGGGGGTCAAGTGGCGGTTCTGCCGCAGCATTGGCTGCAGGAGAAACTATATTGGCTTTGGGATCAGATACCGGGGGGTCTATTCGCTGCCCTGCTGCTTTCACATCAACTGTTGGGCTTAAACCAACTTATGGTAGAGTATCGAGATATGGGTTAGTTTCGTATGCAGATTCTCTCGAACAGATCGGACCTATGTCACTTGATGTGGGAGGAGTTGCGCTACTCTATGATGTGATCTCAGGTTTCGATGAGAATGATGCAAACACTTTAGAAGGTAAGTTTAATATGGAGAGTATAAGTAAAAGGAGGGAAGAGAAGTATAAGGCAGTGGTTTTTGAGGGATTTTTGGCTGACGGGATAAATAGTGATGTTAAAAAACTTTTTGGACATGCGTTATCCACTCTCTCGAAATTGGATGTCGAGATATGCTTCATGAAATTCCCCTATACTAAATTCCTTATACCCACATACTACATAATTGCTATGTCAGAGGCTTCTTCGAATTTGGCGAGATATGACGGAGTCAGATATGGCTTCAGGGTGGATAGAGATGTAGATGATTGGAATGAGTTTTACTCCATTAATAGAGGGTTAGGATTTGGAACTGAAGTTAAGAGGAGAATAGTAATGGGGACCTTCGCACTTTCTACGGGGTACTATGATGAGTATTATATGAAGGCTGCTAAAATAAGGAGACTTATAACGACTGAAGTGATGAGAATACTAAATGAATTTGATTTTATAATTTCGCCGACAATGCCTTGCGTACCATGGAAGATAGGGGAGATAGCAGATCCGTTAACGATGTATTTGATGGATCTATATACAGTATTAGCCAATTTAACAGGATTGCCGGCATTGAGTTTACCGATGGGATTTTCAAATGGACTTCCTTGTGGGATACAGATTATTGGGAGACCATTAGAGGAGGGGAGGATATTTAATTTAGCATTTCGATATGAGAGGAAAACAAGATATTTCGAAAAAACTCCTATAAAATAGTATAAAGATATTTCTGAGGATATGGAGAAAATTTATCTTACACCTGGACCTGTGAGGCTTCCTCCTGTAGTGATTAAAAGTTTGGGAAGAGATATAGTGAGTCATAGAAGCGAAGAATTTCATAAAATTTATGCCTCAATAAAAGAAAGATTAAGGAAAGTTTTCAAAACATCTGGAGAAGTTGTTGTAATCAATGCAAGTGGAACTGGAGGGGTGGAGGCAGCTCTTCTTACTCTCATAAATAGTAAGGATAGAGTGTTAGTGCCGATTTATGGAGAATTCTGTAGAAGAGGGGCGGACATACTGGAGAGAGCCGGAAAGAACGTTAAAAGATCGAGAATTGAGATCGGTCGAGTGCCTAGTGTAGAGGATATAAAAAAGGAATTGGAAGATGGGAAATATAACTATATTTTTCTGATACATAATGAGACGTCTACGGGAGTGGTATTACGTAATCTTTCTGAGATATCACACATATGTAAAGAGAAAGGAGTTAGGGTGATTGTAGATAGTGTATCAGGACTTTGTGGAGAGTACTTAGATATGGAGAAATGGAATGTGGACGTTTGTATTTCGGCTAGCCAAAAATGTGTGGCAGGGCCTCCTGGACTCTCATTTATTGCACTCAGCCAGGAAATTGAAGAGATAATAGAGAGGAGAAAAAATATCTCACCATCGACCTATTTAGATCTCTATAAGATTTTACAATACTCGAAGAAGAATGAAACACCATTCACATCAGCCATTCATCTTTTCTATGGGCTGAAGGCTGCATTAGAAATCTTAGAAGAGGAAAGATTAGATAGAAGGATAAGAAGACATAAAATAAACGCAGATACTTTAAGAGCTCTATTTCATATGATAGAAATTGAAGGATACTCCAAGGATGTCGTATTTTCATCTAATACTGTTATAGTGGGAAAGCTTGGAGATAAGTATGCAGATCTGAGGAGGAGATTAATGAATGAATATGGAATCGTTGTAGCGGGAAAAATAGGAATGATAAAGGATAATATAGTGAGAGTGGGAAATATGGGCATAGTAGGCCCATATGAAATAGAAAAGTTCTCAAGAGCAATAGGCTCTATTTCTGAAAAGGAAGAAAGCAGTAGGAGAATATATGAAGAATATCTTAAGGAATTTCAGAAATTATATGAAGGTTTCGATCTCCTTTCTGAGCTCTTCGGTGAAGTTTGAGCCACTTCTCAACTTTTGTTTCATCGTAGTTATGGTTGGAATGGAAGTGGGATCCATATTTCTTAGGTAAGCAACATAGAGAGAGACAGAATCACATAAAAGAAGAAGGTGAAGTAGATTGGAGATTATAGATTCACCTTTTGGGAATATTTCGATGGTTTCATCCACAAAATTTTGTATCAGACCCATAGAGACCTCAAGTTTTTCCTTCAGATATCTTGGTTCATTTCTTAATCTCAAAAGAACAAGAGCTTTTCTAATTCTGAGAGTATTTACAGACTCAATCTCATTATGTGTAAGTTCTGGAAATTCCTGGAAAACAGCATACTTCTTAGCGTTCTCGTTTAATTGCTGCTTGAACCTTAATCCTATAGGGGAGAGAGGGGGGTAAGTGTAAATCAGAGGTAAAACATCATGTATCTTTAAGGCTAATTTCTTAGCATCGTTTTTCTCTGTTTCCACATCTATAGAAAGAGATCTCGCAAATGATTTCAGAGAAATTGAAGATTTCTGTAATGTATCAACTATATAGGAAGGAATCAAATTTAGTTTTTCCAAAAGGACGATAAGAGGAGGGAAAAGATATCCTAAAGCCATTCTTGGTTGTAAACCCTTAGGAATTTTCACATGTACACTATTTATAAGCTGTGAGAAGGCCTCTAGAGACCCTCCGCTACTTACCGTGAGTACCTTTGCGTTCCTTTTTACAGCTTCTTTAAAACAGTAAAGAACTTCTTCGGTCTCACCTGAGTAGCTACATAAAAAAACTAAATCCCTTTCATTAACAAAAGTAGGAAGATTGTAGCTTCTTACAATCAACAGAGGAATACGTAGTTCCTTCTCAACAATCGACTTTGCTATGTTCAATCCTATTCCTGAGCCACCCATACCGCAGGCTATAATAGATCTGGGAGTACCTTCTATAGAAATTGAGGATAATGTCCTACGTGAAAGATAAATGCTTTCAATGATTTGTTGAGGTAAGCTTTCTATATAGTTGTAGGCCTTAGAGGGATCTATTTCCCTTATTAAGGCTATATTATCAAGCATGAATAAATGAGACTCTATCTCTATAATATAATGCTTCCTGCATCTAATATGTGGGAGACTTTGCTTATATGGCTACTTGAGCCCTTGTCTCTATTCTGTCGATTTTTCCGTCTCTAATCCAAAAGATACGATCAGACACATCGATCATTTTAAGATCATGCGTAGCGGTGATAATTGTCACGCCTCGCTCAGTATTAAGGCTTCTAAGCAGATTTATAATATCTAGGCCAGTATGCAAATCGAGATTACCTGTAGGCTCATCTGCTAAAATAATTACAGGATTGTTGGCTAAAGCTCTAGCAATTGCTACTCTCTGTTGTTGTCCTCCTGAGAGTTCTGCAGGTTTGTGATCAAGACGATCACCCAGTCCCACTCTGGTCAGAATCTCTACTGCTCTTCTCTTACGCTCATCTTGATCCACACCAGCGAAGATCATGGGTAATTCCACATTCTCGAAGGCTGTAAGGACTGGGATCAGATTAAACGTTTGAAAGATGTAACCGATTTTTCTACATCGAAGCCAAGCCAACTCATATGCATCTAAATTTGCGATATTTACTTCATCGATGTATACTGTTCCTCTAGTTGGCCGGTCAAGACCTCCTATCATATTAAAAAGAGTTGTTTTTCCTGAACCACTTGGACCCATTACCGATAAATACTCTCCGCGAATTATCTTTATGCTTATTCCGTCAAGTGCTTTAACAATTACACTTCCCATCTTGTAGTATTTTGCTAGATCTTCTGTCTCAACAGTATACTCGTATACCCCACTTTTTTTCAATTTTTTACACCTCATATCTCAGAGCTTCTGCAGGTTTTAACTTTGCGGCGAAATATGCAGGTGCAACCGCTGAAATTACAGAGAGAATGATACTTATCACCATAGCTTCCCCAAGGATCCTTATTGAAGAAAGCCACAAAGTAGGAAGCCGATTCTGATATATGGCCATACCTACTCCAATAGACCAACCTAATACTGAACCTAGAAATCCTCCTATAATTCCCAAAAAAAGCGCTTCTATTATGAAAAGCATCATAACGTGCTTATCCATTGCACCAAGACATTTCAAAGTTCCTATTTCTTTATATCTTTCAGCTATAGACATTAACATTGTATTTATTATACCAATTCCACAGACTAAAAGGGAAATAGCAGCCATCCATAGCTGATATCCTTTAATTCCGGTAGTGGGAAGACCTTGCTCCATCTCATAATATATATTCAGAATAGCGGTGGTGTTGATAGCAGCATAGAAGGCAATACCAAAAATTATGGAGATCAATGTGATGAGTACTCGGCCGAATCTTCTCTTCACACTCTCTAGACTGAATCTAATCGCTTCAGATACTGGAAATATGACCTTACGTTTCTCATTCAACCTCGGCACATCTATTTAACAGCTTTAATGTTTCTTATTAAATTATTCATCAAGCCATCCGTAGGATGGATGAAAAATATTTTAATTAGTGAATATTAACTCTAAACTGCCATGGTAGCTGTAAATATCTTTGGGATACCGATAAACTTTTTTGACTTATTAGGCATGATAATAGGAGTTCTAGCAGGTATAGTGATCTTAGCGTATCTTTATTTAGAGCTTATAGAAAAAGAGGAAAGCTAAATAGAGAAGGAAGGTTAATAGAAAGTAGGAATAAAGGTGGAAGGAAATAGTATAATTGATAGGTATATACAAGAAATAGTGAATCAGACAGGACTCTCAAGAGAAGAAGTTGAAAGAGAAATTGAAAAGATAGAACATGAGAAAATACCCCATGTAAGTAAGAGGGTTAGGAGATTGGCTGCAGTAATACATCTTGCAAATTCATTAAATGTGAAAATTTTTGAGAGAGTAGAGGAGAGAACTTTAAAAATTTCAGAATTAAGACCAGGTATAACAAATATACGGATAATTGGGAGAGTAATTGCCGTGTTTGAAATACAAACAGTGGACACGGAATGGGAGGTTCTGAAGATCAGGAGAATACTTATAGGGGACGATACAGGTGAGGCATTTCTTATTCTATGGAGAGAGAATACAGACCTGATAGAGAGGAAGGGAATAAAACAGGGAGACATCATAGAGGCAAACAGAGTATATTGTAAAGAAGGAAGGGGAAATATCATCGAGTTACACTTGGCCACTCAGGGGAACATAAAAAAAATAGAGGATGTGGAGTTACCAGAGAGAGAATATTTCTTTAGAGAGGTGGATGAAATAGAGGAAGAGAAACCAAGAGTAAATATAAGAGGGATTATTGAGGCTGTGGCGCCTGTCTCAACTTTTGAGAGGAGTGATGGAAGTGTGGGAAGACTACGCAGGATAGTTATAAAGGGGGAGAGAAAAAGATTGAGAGGAGTATTATGGGATACTCAAACGGATAAAGTTCGAGAAGGGGATATAGGAAGGGAGTGCTATTTTGTCGGAGTGAGTGTCAGGAGAGGAATAACAGGGGAACTTGAGTTTTCAGTAAATAGAAATAGTTACATAGAATTGGGAGAAAAAAAGGAGGAAGTAGAGAGCCCTATTGATATAAAGGAGATTTATAGCAAAAGAGATGGAGAATATGTTAACTTAATTGCGACAGTGGTAAAAGTATTTAGAAAAAGAGAAGTCCAAATCGGAGGGCTACAGAGAACTGTACAGGAAATTCTGCTAACAGATGGGACAGACTTTATAACTTTAAATATTTGGGAGGGAGACATAGAAGTAAAAGAGGGAGATATAATTAGGATAGACGGAGGAAGAGTACGAATAGATAAATATGGTGGAAGAAGAATAGATGCAGGCAGAGAGAGCAGTATAAAAACTTTAGGAGAGAAAAAAGAGGAAATAGTGAAACCTTTTTACATGATTGGAAAATTATACAGTGGATTGAAAAATATATGTCTTGAAGGGCTTGTGATGGAAGAGCCGTTCCTCGACGAAGTGACTACAATAAAAGGTGAGAAGGTGGATAGAGGCGTTACGAGAATAGCGGATGACAGTGGAGAGATAGAAGTTTTAGGATGGAGAGAAGAGGCTAAAAAGATTTCAATACTTAGAAAGAATCAGATCATCAGATTAAAATGGGTTAATATAATTGAGAATCCTCAGGGGAGACTTGTTGCACTATTAACTAGTAATAGCGAAATTGAGACATTGTGTTAAATAAAGTTAATATCCCTCCAAGCTAATAAAATTAAACTAAAAGATGGAAAATAACAAAATAGTAACAATACCAGTAGGTAGAAAACAATTGTGGGTATATGTTACCGCATGTATTACCTCCTTCAACTCTGGATACCAGAAAGTGATGGTTAGAGGAAGAGGGAGAGAGATCTCAAAGGCAGTAGATGTAGTAAATGCTCTTAAAAATTCATTTTTGAGTGATTTAAGGATAGATGAAATAAGGATAACATCGGATAAAATAGAAGATAAAAATCTATCCAAGCCAGTTATTGAAATAATAATATCAAAATAACCAAAATTTTAATTAAAAGAATTTAAAACAATAAAGGAAGAGCGACACTTGCAACTATAAATAGAATTCCAAATAATACAACCGCAGTAGGGGAGATTTTAGGACCACCGCTTTCTTCTTCAAAGAATCGAAGCAAACCTGCACTCGCAGCTGGCATAGGGGCCTCTCGACGTCTCCTTCGTGCAGACATTTCTTAGCAAAGTAGAAATATTCAAGTTGATAAAGTTTTCCATGTAAATCAATGGAGAGAGGAAAAGGAGGGGAGGACTTCATACAGAATATTACGAGAAGGTATCCGGTAATTTTTACGTATGGTGCCATCAAACTTATCGAAGAAAAAGGTCTTGAGGAAGCAACAATAGAAAATATTGTTTCAAATTGTATAGAAAATGGTATAAAAATAATTTCAGAGAAAGATATAGAAAGAAGAATCCACACTAAAAGAATATTTCAAAGTATAAAGACATTTACTCCGAAGGCAAAAGAGTTAGCAGAGAATCTGCAAATAGAACTAAGTCTCGACGATAAGAACATTACAAAACCATCGGATAGTATCGAGAACAACATAAAAGCACTTCGAGACCGATATAGAAAGATTTATTCCATTTTAAGGAAGAGAATTCCGAGAGGATTATATGAGATTTCAGATTTGAAGAAGATTGAAGATGGAAAAACTGGATATATTGTTGGTATGGTGCTCACCATAGTTAAAGGTAAGAGAATATTGGTAGAAGATCCTACAGACAATTGTGATATCATAATTTCCGAAAGAATTTTGAATAGAGGTAATAGAGAGAAGTTAAAATTTGTTACTAAGGATGCTGTTCTCGGTTTTCAGATACTAAAGAAATGGGGTAAGGTTTTCTATAAAGATGTAATATTTCCAGAGTTTGAAGAACCACCTAATGAGGGGAAAGATGAGGAAGTTGCAGTACTGTTGACATCTGATCTACATGTAGGTAGCAAGTATTTCAATAGAAAAAAGTTCGAGATCTTGATCGAATGGCTGAAGGGGAGGAGAGGAAGAGAAGAGTTAGCTGGGAAAGTAAAATATATCATAATTGCAGGAGATCTGGTAGATGGCATAGGTATTTACCCCTCACAACGATTTGAATTATCAATTACAGATCTTCATAGGCAGTACCAGAATGTGGCCGAGATCCTCTCGGCCATACCTGACTATATATCTATAATTATAATTCCTGGAAATCATGATGCAACGTATAGAGAGATTCCACAACCTCCAATCTTCAAGGAGTTCAGGGAAGTTTTCGATGGACTTCCAATAAAATTTCTGAGCAACCCTGCTATTGTAAGAATTTTTGGCAAACGTTTTCTTATAGAACATGGAGAAGTGTTAGAGAGTGTAAGTAATAATCTAGAGAATGTGAGCCATAATGAACCAGCAAGATTGATGCTTCATTTCCTAAGGCTGAGAAACTTTGCTCCAATCTCAGAAGGAAGAATCATGGTGAACATACAACCTAATGACCTATTCACTATATTAGCCGTTCCTAATGTTTTCCATATGGGCCATATCCATGTTTATGGATATGAAAAATACCGAAATGTACATATTATTAATAGTGGAACTTGGCAGGAAATGACTCCTTACCAAGAAAGGTTAGGACTACAACCCACTCCAGGGATTTTTGGAGTATTTGATTTTACTAAAGGACGGATACACAATCTTTCTATTGGTGAGGTATCTTAAGGTTAGAAATACTGCGTCAATCGTTTCTGTTTTCCCTCAGAATGATAGAGAAGTAGAGCAGATTCCTTTTTCAAGAGATCTATATACTGTTTATAGTAATTCGATAAATTAAAATTGTTAACTAAAAACTCTGCAATCTTAAGATATTTTATAACAGACTTGCTGTACACACGTCTTACTAATTCACCGCCACAATTGGGACATCGACCAGAGAGAGTGGGACGAGAGAGGTTTAAACCACAGTATTTACACCTCACAGAATTACTATAGAAAGCCCTGAGGTTTCCTGCAATGTCACGCAGGATATGGGAATCAAGAATTCTTTCTACAATTTTATCAATAGGGAAATTGTTCAATGTTTTCATTATAGAGAGCTGTAACTCAAGTTTTTTCTGAATGGAGAATTCCCTATATGAGCTTCTTAAAACACCTTTTTGTATAGAGGAAGTGGAATGTGTGGCAAATATCTTAAAGAAATAGGAATCAGAAAGTAGCGAACGTCCCACGGTATTTATTCGAGCCAAGGGGGCAGAATCCTCTTTCATAGTAGAATTGTAGAAATCACAACTTAGGGTAGCTTCATTTTCCATATTATATACTTGATCATCGATTTCATGAGGATTAAGAATTGGAAATAGAAGAATGGGAGAATCCATCATCCCACCTGGTCTTTCAGGCAAGAAGTGTCTAGAGAAATTGAGAAAGACATCCATAAGAAGAATGATTGAATCAGCGTCACCATCACAATCCCTTCTTTTAGCTTGATGCCAGAATGGATGGGCAAATATAACTTCACAATCAGTAAATCCAATTATCCTTCCTATAATGCCCCCATATGTATGAGGAGAGATGCCTATAACCAGATGGCCAATTAGGTCCTTGGGTTCATTTAGATTATAAAATGAGTCAACGTGGTAAACATATTTCAAAAGTGAGTCCAGGAATTTTGATACCTTAACTAAATACTCTGCAGCACTTTTAGGGATAATTATGTCCTGTGGATAAAGGAATATTTCCTGTCCTTCAGACTCTATGGGATTACCATATATATCTCTACGGTAACCAAGCTCTAGAGCAGTTCTAATGTCTATACCTATTTCTGAAGGTTTAAAAGAGGTTAGGGGGGCATTAGATGCCTCGAACCGGGTAGTACCATCACGAAAGACGAATAGATCAAATAAAGCTCTCAAAATCCCTTTAACAGGATGTTCAGGTAGACGTTCAGGATTCATTAAAGACTTAACGCCCTTAATAACCTTAGGAGGCGATAATATGTTGACCATTTTGGCAGAGCGTTCTAGGAGGGATTTAAGATCTATGTTTCTGGGCATATAGGGAAGAAGCTTTGCACCACACACATTACATACACCACCTTGAATGTTTCTTTTATGGCAGTTAGGACAATAATACAAAGGAATTGTTTCACTTTTACATGTTTCACAATATCGAAAGAAGGTAGTTGACTTGCAATTTTTGCAATATCTATAAGCCAGATCTACAATTAGAATTCTTTCTTTGAAGGCTTTCATCAAATCTCTTGAAGGACCACCTTTTAAACCAACTGGAAACAAAGTATGAACAGGAGGATTAAGTTTTCTAGGTTTAGCTGCCTCTGGACGGCCCATTCGTGCACCTACATATACCCCGATAGTGTCTCTAAGTAAGATACCTGAAGATTTAGAGAGAATCTCAAGAACATCATCATAACCAGTATCTAATGGATTTCTAAATAAATAGACAAGAACGAGAGAATATGGATAATCAATTACAATTTCTTTGTTTTTTGACAATTTGTGGGGGATGCATAACTTTTCTAAAATTTTTTTGATTCGATGATCAATGAGTATAATGTGATTGTCTTCTTTCCGGGAATTCTTAATAGCTTTTGACAGGATGATAAGTTCATTTTTGGATATATTTCTCCAAAAGAAGGTATAATAAGGATGTAGAGGAATATGATAAGTCCTTGAGAGATGTATTGCTTCTTCAGGAGATGGACGGCTATAAAAAGGGTCTTTAATATACCTCATTATATCCTCATCAAAGGATTTATGAGTTTTTTTAAGTGCAGATTTAAGATCTTCTACCCACCACTCTTCCACATAAGGGGATGGAGGAACACGCATATTATTCTCGATGAAATCGCCTAGGGAAATCAAGATATCTCCCAAGAAAAGTATTTTTTCTATGTTCTTCTCAATGGCCTCCGCCATCGAGATATCTTCAACACGAAGAACGGAGCCATCTTTCAACAACACTACAGGAGGATGAATAGTATCAACGGACATAACTATGGCAGATTTAGATGGTTTACTCAACCGCAACTGAGTTCCAATTGCGAGAAAGGATTTTGTGAGAAACATGGTACAGGGATGAATACCTACAGAGGCAAGACCTGTATTTCTACATCTTCCCAGACGGATTCTGAAACCTCCAAAATTTTCCACAGAGAAAACAGGCCGGCCTATTACGACTTGATCCAAGTAACTTTCCTTGACCTTTGATTCTACACGTATGGAATTCAACCATTCCCATCCATCAAATTTGAGTAAAGAAACATAATTCATCACCTTTCTTGCTCTCCCGATAATTCCATCATTCACAACTCTGAGGGCTCCACCCCTCACCTGATTGGTCTCGATACGAGGCAGATCACGGTAAAGCGATACCTCAATGGGATCAGTTTCATGACCAGTAACCTCGATAGGTATATTCTGCAATGTAAATCTCAGTTCTTCATCTCTAATTTTATATTGGAAACGTCCTACATCACGTTCATAAAGGCGAAGCTCCTCTATAAACCGATATATTTCATCTCGAGTGGGGATATAACGATTCAATCCAAGCTTTCTTCGAATATAATCAGCTAGGAGAACTGCAACAGCTTGCTCAGTTCCTCCAGCAGACCTCATGGGTCCTGCAAAATATACTGCAAGATATTCTGAACCATCCAGATTCCTTTTTATCCTAACTTCTACAATACCCTCTATAGGAGCAGAGGTTGTGCCAGGTGGAGTTAATACTGCGAGGCCCGCCCTAATCGCCAAAAGTGCAGCTTTCTCCCTTGACATAGCTCCAAGACTGTCTTCAATGATTTTCTCTGCCAATTTGAAGGCCAACAGTGGATTTGAGTATTCTTCTGATAGTTTTTGAATAGTTTTAGAGAGGGAGGGGAGGCCTATAAGTTTCTCTATAGCCTCAGCGTGAGAATATACAACAAGACTTTCTATTTCCTCTTCAGGATCTATTCGAGCTTTTTTCGCTTGGCTTGCGACTCTCAGACATTCCTCGAATTTATTTAATAGAATATCGTGATATGATTTGAGTAATTCATCATGTGACATGGAACTCACCATTTGTCACAGTTCTGCTTAAAAGAATCACGTTCCAAGGCCGTTTCTTCACACCAATTTTGTGGGTATAAACATCAAAAGCATAAGAAACTCGCTTTTTTACACAATCCCTACAAATGTGATGACGTACATCACTTGGCCCATCACAGTTCCCACAATTTAGTATCAGAACATTTCCCACTCCTTTCACAGTGGCGATGGTAAACTCGTCAAACTCGTAACGTGGAACAAAATCCGGCCAAATATCGTAGGATCCTTCAAGTTTCAGTATCTTTTTAATAGCAAGAAAAAGATTCTCAAAGCATGTCATTTTATTTTTCTCTCTTTCACTCCTTCTTTTACAGCGTTCGCAAATTCCAATATCTTCTTTCGGCAATTAGGATCATTTTCCATGACATTTCCAGTAACGATTATATCAGCACCAGCTTTCACAGCATTTTTGATATTCTCCGAATTAATAAGTCCACCACCAACTATAATTGGTAAATTTACAATTTTTTTAACAAATGAAATAAAATATGGTGGTATAGGTTCTTTAACTCCCGAGCCTGCCTCCAAATAAATTAATTTAAATCCAATCAGCTCAGCAGAAAGTGCGTACATTGCAGCTAATTCTGGATGATCAAAAGGAATTGGATCAGCCTCCCCGATATATCCTGCAGCACCACCATCGCCTACAATTATATAGGCAAGAGATATGGGTTCTAACCCTAATTTCTTGATGGTAGGAGCTGCAACTGCCTGAACTCTAGAGATATAATAAGGATTTCTAGAATTTAATAGAGACATGAAAAAGATCGCGTCTGCGCCTTTCGCCACGCTGGATACATTGCTTGGAAAAATGATGACAGGAATCTTTGTGATCTTTTTTATGTATTGTATCACATTATGTATAGAATATTGTGATATCACAGTAGATCCACCAACAAGAAAAGCTGCAACATCGGCCTCTTCAGCAATATCGCAAAGTTTGTCTAAATGATCTGGTTTATCAGGATCAACCAGTATGAAATAGAGGGCACCCTTTTGCTTTAGTTTTTCGATCAAGTAATTGAAGGTAGAATTTTTGACGTTCATCCTATTTCACCACTATTAAATCTATCAACAAATTTACAGTATGCATCTACCTTTTCATAACGCTTGGGCACTTCAAAAGTATCTGAAAGACCACATTCCTCAAAACCACATTTAACAATTGCAACCTTTAAATCTCCAGAATTAGAAGAATTTTCAAAATTTACACTAATACTTTGATGCCCACACTGAGGGCAGACAAAAATGGAAGGAAGTTTTCTCTTGTAGACCTTGATCTTACGTCTTTTTCTTCTCGCCAATGCTAAAATAACAAACTCCCATAACTAAAAGATAAACCTATCCACATTATTCAAATAAATAAGTAATACAAAATTGTATAGAAAATGAGGAAAGAAGAAGAGGAAAAACGAAAGATAAAAAGAAGAGGAAATAAACTAAAAATAGACAAAAATATAATAAAACTCACTAATTTAACCAGAAAACAACTAGAAGCTCTATTAAAATATATATCTAACGAAAAAAGAGACTATATTTTGGATAAAAAGAGAATATCAAAAGGAGCATATCACAGAATCCTCTCACAAGCAAGACAGAACATCGCAAAGACACTAGTCACAATAGCAGTTCTTGCAATGTTAAATATAATAAATGAAGAGGACATTCTAAGCTTGATAGAAATAGGTCAGGAACTTCAAAGAGTAGAAATAGAAGAGCAATATAGAATACTAAAAGCTATATCCCAAAAAATTGAAGACTCAATGAAGAGAAGGTATAAATAAAATGATGATATAAATACTGTGATGTCACAAAACATCACATCACTTAATAAAAGAATATTAGAAGAGATAGAAAAAGTATTAGAAGAAAATCAAATACTGAAAATAAAAATAGAGTTGTTAGAGGGCGAATTAGAGAGCATTAAAGAATCATTGAGAACTTGTCTGGAGGCCCAATTACAACTGACACAGAAAATAAAAAAGAGAAAAGAAAAAGGAGTAAGAAGAGAAGATGTAGAAGAAAAAATTATGGAAATTTTACGAGAAAAAGGAGAGGCCACTGCAAGTGAAATACAGAAAATAATAAACAGAACGAGAGAACATACGAGCAGATTACTAAAGAAAATGAGCGAAGAAGGCCTAATAGAAAGAAGGAAAATAGGAAAGAAATACTTGTATAGCTTGAGATCACACTAGACAAGAAGAGAACGATTTAAAATTTTATAGTTGTAAAACCTTCCAGTCTTTCTTCTATATAACACACCTTGCTCAGTAAGCCTCTGAAGATAGGTGGAAACCGTAGATAACTTTATACTGACACCATATCGTGCCTCATAAAGAGATTGAACATCTTCAGAAGTAAACCATTCACTACTCGAAGAAAGTTCAGAGAGTATTCGCAGCATGTTCTTAAATATTGAGGAATGTGTCTCGAAATCTTCGGTAGAAGGAGGAGAAGAAAAAAGAGAAGCATAACGAAGAATAAGGTCAGGAGTTATTCTACCTTGAATAGATAGAACGATCTTATTACCATCTTCATCGTAAAACTCAAAGCGTAATTTAGCCTTCCTGACCATCACAAAAAAGAAAAGAGGGAAGTAAATAAATATTGTTCACAAAAAGAAATAACCTTAATTTCCTGTGGAAAAAATAAAAAAAGAAATAAAGAGAAAGACGGAAAAATAAGAAAAATTCCAAATATCACATATTAACAAAATATGTATAAATGTGTGAAGAAGTAAAAAATGAAAAATAAAGAAGAAAACGAATTCCATAGGAAATAGAGGGGTCATAAAAGAAGGAAAAATGTGAATAAATGAATAAACAATAACCCCATAATTTCTTATGGAATTTTTCTTGAGAGTGATCATAAAAGTTTAAGAAAATTAGATAGTATTATAATATTAAGAATAATTTAATAAAATAGCTTATTTTTACTGACATTACTTTATTTAATAACTTCTTTTTTGATGAGAAAAATAGTATGGATAATATTTCTTCAGTAGAAATAAAGGGGTCCAAGTTATGTTCCCCAAGTTATGTTCCTTCTTTCCAT